>CALRIY020000070.1:0-18738 GCA_943364975.1 Synechococcus sp. UW140 | reverse complement strand
CAGCGCTGCAGATCGGCGACTACCTGCTGGTGAACAAGTTCATCTACGGCGCGCGCACTCCTCAAAAATTCCTGTACATTCCTCTTCCGCAGATCGAGTTTCCCGCGATCAGATCCGTCCGCCGCGGCGATGTGATCGTCTTCGAATTTCCCGGCGAACCGAATGAAGTACTTCCGGTCCGGAATCTCTTTCTCATCAAGCGCTGTATCGCTCTCCCCGGCGATACGGTCGATATCTCCGAAGGGACTGTGCGGGTGAACGGACTGCGCACAGATTTCTTCGGCCGTGCAGCGGCAGATCTTCCCGCCGCCATCGTGCCTCAGCAGGGAATGAGGATCGCAGTGGACAATATATCCGTCATGAAATGGAAGGTTTTCATACAGCGTGAAGGAAGTTCGGTGGATGTGCGCGGCGGAATCGTACAGATCGACGGAGCGGAGACCACGTCCTACACAGTGAAGCGGAATTATTACTTTGCCCTCGGCGACAACCTGAACAACAGTTCGGACAGCCGCGTTTGGGGATTCATCCCGGAAGAGAATATTGTCGGACGTGCGATGATGGTGTATTTTTCCAAGAATGACAGCGGCGTTCAATGGAACAGGGTTGGGACTTTCGTACGATAAAAATTTTTAAGATTTCAAGATTTCAAAAATCCAATATTGCCGGACAAGAAAAAGAAAATTAAATCCAGCATCAAGAATCCAGTATCACATAACATCTCATAAAATTTCTTGGCCAGTCTCTATCTTCATATCCCGTTCTGCGAACACAAGTGCATCTACTGCGACTTCTATTCCATCGAGAATATGGATTCGAAGGAGAGGCTCCTGAAAGCATTGGAGATCGAGATCCGTCTGCGGGCGGAACGGTTCGATCACACCCAGTCCGTCGAAACGATCTTTTTCGGCGGGGGAACCCCTTCGCTCCTCACCAAACAGCAGTTCGAACGGATCTTTTCCCTTCTTCACAAATATTTCCGCATCGATGCCGATGCGGAGATCACCTGCGAATCCAATCCCGGCACAGTGGAGCTCGGCAAACTGTCGGACTTCCGATCCGTCGGATTCAACCGGATCAGCTTCGGCATCCAATCCTTTCATGACGACGATCTGAAATTTCTGACGCGCATCCATTCCGCGGAAGAAGCGGAGCGGGCAGTGGAGAGTGCGTATACAGCAGGATTCGATAACGTCAGCTGCGATCTGATCTTCGCACTTCCGAACCAGACCCCGGAGCGGTGGAGCGAGAACCTGCGCCGGGCCATTGCGCTGAAACCGAAGCATATCTCCGCCTATGCACTGATCGTGGAAGAGCAGACCCCTCTGGCAACCATGGTGAAGAACAAGCTTGTCGCACCGCTGCCGGATGAAGAGGATGCGGAATTATATGAGATCACCATCGACACGCTCACATCGAACGGATACCGGCAGTATGAGGTGTCGAACTTTGCTCAGCCCGGATTCCTTTCACGCCACAATTTCAATTATTGGAATCATGCCGATTATATCGGTTTCGGTCCGTCAGCGCATTCGTTCTGTAAGGATTCTTCGACGAGCGGCAAGCCCGCCACGGCGGGCAAGCGATGGTGGAATGTGAGGAGCATCCAAAGCTACTGCGATGCATTGGAGAGGAATGAATTCCCCGAATCGGGGAACGAGTTCATCGACCGGAAGAAATTCTTCACGGAAGAGATCTTCCTCGGCCTTCGAAGCACCGGCATCGATCTGAAGAAACTCTATCCGCTGTACGGAGAGGATGTCTTTTCCGTCCGCCGGGAGGAGATCGAACAGATGGAGAAGGATGGACTGCTCATCCGCAGCCGGAACACCATTTCCCTCACCTCAAAAGGATATGCCGTGTGCGACGAGATCGCCGCGCGGCTGATCTTTTAAAGACCCACTCTGATGCCGATGCCGATCTTGCCGTAACTGAAATCTGCCCGGAAGCGATCAATATACACTTCCGTGGTCCTCGGAACGGGCGGATTCGCCGTATAATCCGTGGAGACATTTGTTGCAAGATGGAACCGTTCGATGATCGATTCCGGCATAAGGAAGTACGAAGCGTCGATCACGACCGATACGCTCTGCGCAAGATGCTGTTCGAATGAAGCATACAGGAGCGTGGTGAATTCCGACCGCGACTGTGACCGGCTTCTAGATCCAGTCAACGCATATCCGTAGGATTGCTCCCACAGCATCGTGATGCGGCTGACGCCTAATCCTCCGCCAACGGTGATGGACTGCTGTTCATGATCTTCAGCAGCATTGACGGATGAGTATGCGATATGCGCGGCATAGGTGGATACAGAGCGGCTGACCGTCATTAAAATATTCACAAAATTCACCGGACCGGAGGAATATTTGGAAGCGGTGAATGCCGGACTCGAACCGACAGGATCACCAAGCGTGGAGTAGGTGATCCCCGCAAACAGATCGACGCTGACACGATGCTCAAGCTGAAGGAGAATGCCGTTTCCTTTTCCGGTGCGGCTGCCGCCGTCGTAAAAAGATCCGCCGTAATAATGATCCGTATAGAATCCCTGATCGCGCAATGACCGCTGGATCTCCTCATCGTTGCTGAACGTGAAAAAGTTATACGTGAGTGCTCCGCGAATGGAGACCGGACGGCGGTCGTGAAGCTCCTGCGGAACGGTAGGAAGATCGACCGGTCCGCCGAAATTATAGGTGAAACCGAGCCATGGAAAGAATGGGAATCCGTCGCTGCTGTTCTGTCCGCTGGAGCGGAAAAATCCCAGGTCTGCCGCGAGCTTTTCACCGAAGAAACGGAGGCCGAACCCGTACAGCACACCCTCATCGAAGATCCAGTTCTCGGTGATCAATTTTACCGAACCTGATGTCTGAAGTTCTCCGCCGATCACAAACATCGAATTCTGATCCGCTTCGGTTGGGATCCTTGCGGCCACGGTGACGGAGCTGCGTTCGCTGCCGAATGTTCCGGCTGCGTACAACATCGCGGTATTTCCTTCCGACACCCCGCTTCCCAAATAAAGACTCCCGACCGCCAGCGAGACATTCGGCGAATTGAACAGCGTCACTTTCGGCGCAAGGTAGATCAGTTGTTCGTCCAGACCGGGAAAGATCGACATGCCGCCGGCGAGGGTGATGAAATTTCCGAGACCGAATGCGATAGAGGGGAAGAACAGTTCGGCGGCGGAGAAATATCCTCTTCCGCTCCCGATCGGACGCGCAGTCGGCATGAGAAAGAGCCGTGTTCTGTTCGGATCGGTGAACTGTCTGCGTACTGTATCGGGAACAGAAGCAGCGGTATAGAACGGGGACTTGTAACGGATGGAACGGTGAGGGATCGACATCGGAATACCGCCGCCGGTCAGGAACCGCATTGTGACGGAATCCTCTTCCGTAATGCTGCCGAACAGGACGGATCCGTCCTTCAGTTCAAGTTTGATCTTGGTCGTGTCCGCCCCGTTGAACTGCGCATTCGCCAAGGAGGCGATGATGAAAATTAGGATGAATGCGGGATACTTTTTCATGCGGATGGCGTCTAATGCTCAGTTGTTCAGTGGTTTCATTATAGAGAGCGGTCCGGACGAAAGCAATCAGTTTTTCTTTTGAAAATAAGCAGTTTCAAGGTATATTTATCCACTATTGTTGTTCGTTTTTTCATTCTTGAGGTCGAAATGGAGCATGCTAAACTGAATAAAATCGTTGCAGGATTTGTTTTTCTTGCATCGCTGTTCACGTATATTTTAACGTTGGCGGACACAGTCGTTTTCTGGGACGTGGGCGAATTCATCTCCGCAACCTATCTTCTTCAGGTTCCTCATCCTCCGGGATCGCCTCTCTTCCTGCTTGTCGGAAAAGTGATCGGCATGGTGCCGTTCTATGAAGATCCCGCTGTCCGTATCCACTTCATTTCGGCATTGACCAGTTCGCTTACTTCGATGTTTCTCTATCTGTCGCTGGTAAAACTGATGATTCTGTGGAGACCCCGCACGGATGATGTATGGAACAAAGTTTCGCTGTATACATCGGCGGCGGTCGGTGCATTTTCTCTTTCGTTCAGCGCCACGTTCTGGTTCAACGCAGTGGAAGCGGAAGTGTACGGTATCAGTATGCTGTTCGTCGGACTGGTAACATGGCTCTCGCTTCGGTGGAACGAACGTGCCGATTCCCCGTCGCATCAAAAATATATCTTCCTGATCGCATACCTGATCGGTCTCTCGCTGGGTGTCCATTTGCTGGCGCTGCTGGTCATCTTCCCGTTCCTGATCATCGTCTTCTTCAAACGGTATGAATTTTCCGTTCGTAATTATATCATCTTTGGTGCTATTGCTATCGGTATCTTTGCCGTCGTCTATCCCGGCATTGTGAAGATGCTGCCGAACCTGCTGGACGGTGAATACGCCATCGGAGGCGGGAAGGAATCGGAGAGCATCATCTGGACGCTGATACCGTTCGCGGTGATCGCCGCAGCGATCTACGGTGTGTGGTATTCCATCCAAAAGAAGAACGAGATGCTCAATCTCGCGTCGATGTCGTTCCTGCTGATCGTCCTCGGATATTCCACCTATGCAATGGTGATCATCCGTGCGAATGCGAATCCGCCGATGAACGAGAACGATCCGAGCACGCTGAAGAAACTGGTATCATACCTTAACCGCGAACAATACGGCGAGTCCCCGCTGATGAAACGGCGCTGGAGTCAGGAGCCGCAGCATCAGGGGATCTACACGAATTATACGAGCGACGGTGATTACTTCCTCCGCTATCAGATGGACGAGATGTTCCTGCGCTATTTCCTCTGGCAGTATGCCGGACGGGAAGGGGACTTCCAGGGGGCAGGAGTGAAATGGAATCAGCTGTGGGGGATACCGCTCATCATCGGACTCTTCGGTGTGTACTATCATTGGAAGAAGGACCGGGTGATGTGGTGGGTCTTCTTCAACTTCTTCATCCTGATGGGATTCATCATGGCGGTCTATTTCAACATGCAGAATCCGCAGCCGAGGGAGCGTGATTATTTCTATGTCGGTGCGTTCTTCGTCTTCTCGCTGTGGATCGGCATCGGCACGGTCGGTATCATCGATACCGTCCGCGACGCCGTCAAGAATCTCGATCTGAAAAAATATGCCTCCTACGGCGTGCTCGCATTCACCGTGCTGTTCGTACCGGTGAACATGCTGATGACCAATTATAAAGCGTCGGACAGAAGCGGCGATTATGTGGCGTGGGATTATTCCTACAACCTGCTGCAGTCGTGCGAACCGGACGCGATCCTCTTTACGAACGGCGACAACGATACATTTCCGCTCTGGTATTTGCAGGATGTGGAAGGTGTGCGCCGCGATATCCGCATCGTCAATCTGAGTCTCGTCAACACCTCCTGGTACATCAGTCAGTTGAAACATCAGGAGCCGCACGGCGCGAAGAAAGTGCCGATCAGTCTCAGCGATGAAGAGATCGAACAGATCGGACCGATGCAGTGGGAGCCGCGCGAGATGACGATCCCCGTGCCGGCGAAGATCATGCAGGAATATGCGCAGTTCTCGGACCGCCCGGCACAGCCGCAGATGAAGGACGAAGCGGCGAAGGACGGAGAGATCCGGTTCACGCTGCCGAACACCATCTCGTTCCCGCAGGGGAACGGACAGGTGATCAAAGCGATCCGCGCACAGGATATCATGGCGTACGATATCATCCGCACCAATAACTGGGTCCGCCCGATCTATATGGCGGTCACCTCCACGCCGGATTCAAAGATCGGTCTCGACCGGTTCTTCCGTATGGACGGTCTGGCGATGAAGCTCATTCCGTACGCTGCACCGAACGATGACGGCGTGATCGATCCGTCGATCCTTGCCGCCAATCTGCTGAACGAGCCCGAAGTTCCCAATCTGAACTTCCAGCGCGGCTACCGTTTCCGCGGACTCCGCGATACCACGGTGCATTACGATGAGAATGTCGTCCGCCTCGCCATGAACTACCGCAATGCATTCATGCGTCTGGCGCTCCACTATCTTAACACAGCACACGATAATGCCAGAGCGGTGGAAGCACTCGATTCCATGCGCGCCAAACTTCCCTCCACGGTCCTGCCGATGGATTACCGCGTGGAGTTCGACATCGCAAATTTCTATAATTTCGCAGGAGCAACGGACCGGCATGACGCGATGATGAAGGCGTTGGAAACGAAACTGCTCGATGTCGTTTCCAAACCGGTGCTGGAGCCGTTCACGAACCAGTATCATCCGTACTATATGCTCTTCACCCTGTATCAGAACCGTGGCGATTACGATAAGGCGCTCGAGACACTGGACAAGATCAGCAAAGCATACGCTACGGTGCCCGGACTTGCAGATTGGGTGAACGCCCAGAAGGCTCAGGTGCTCGCGCAACAGTCCGCAAAAGGGATCACGCGCAACGATACCCTCGGGAAAAAATGAACAAACCATTGATAGAGTGAACAGAGAAAAGGATGACGGGTCATCGTCATCCTTTTTTCCTTTTGTAAGGTCGGAACGTATGAAAGAAGCACGCTTAGAACACTGGGACAATTTCTGGGAAAAGAAAAAAGAGGTGAAGGAGGTCTACTCCAACACGGACCGCGTCGTGCGCAATCTGGTGAAAGTGACCGACGTGAAAGGGAAGAGGATCCTGGAGATCGGCGCCGGCACCGGACGGGACAGTTTTCCGCTGGTGGAGCGGGGCGCTATCGTCTATCAGCTTGATTATTCCATGAACTCGCTGAAGATCATGAAGAAGATCGCAGAAGAGGAAAAGATGGATGTCCGGATCATCGGCGGCGATACGTTCATGCTTCCGTTCAAGGACGGTTCATTCGACATCATTTTCCATCAGGGACTCCTCGAGCATTTCCGCCACGAAAAAGCGACGGACTTGCTGAAAGAGAACATCCGCGTGCTGAAGACCGGCGGTCTGCTCTGCGTGGACGTCCCGCAGCGGTACCACATCTATACCGTCATCAAGACATTCCTCATTGCAATCAACAAATGGTTCGCCGGATGGGAACGGTCCTTCTCCGTTCCCGAACTGAAGCACGAGATGGAGAAACTCGGACTGACAACCGTCCACACTTACGGCGAATGGATGTATCCGAGTCTGTTCTACCGGATGACACGAGAAGCGCTGCGTGCCGTCCGCATCAAGCTTCCGCTCAATCCGAAGGTCCCCGTGCTGCACGGCATCCGTAAAGCTGTCCGCGATTCGGTGAAGGACTCCGCGCTCGCCACCTACACCGCGCTGTCGATGGGCGTGATCGGGAAAAAGCAGTAAGGCAATTGAAAATGGACAATGGAGAATGGAAAATTGAGAGCTAAAGTCATGTCTGTTTTTCATTGTCAATTGTCAATTGTCCATTTTCAATTGCTCTTATGAGAATTTTGATCTTCAACTGGCAGGACCTCTCGCATCCGCTCGCCGGCGGGGCGGAAGTGCATCTGCATGAGACATATTCCCGCATCGCGAAGATGGGACACGAGGTGACCCTCTTCTGTTCCTCCTACGACGGCGCGAAAGCAACGGATGAATCGAACGGCATCAGGATCATCCGCGAAGGGGGACGACACCTCTTCAATTATGTTGTGATGAAACGATATTTCACAAGGTTCAAGGATCAGAGATACGACCTGATCGTGGATGATGTGAACAAGATCCCGTTCATGACTCCCGCTTATGTTAAAGAGCCGGTCCTCGGCGAACTTCATCACCTCCTCGGCACCAGCGTCTTCAAAGAAACGATCTTCCCGCTCGCGTCGTACGTCTATTGCGCTGAAAAATTGTCATTGCCGCTCTACCGGAAGATCCACTTCATGATCCATTCCCCCAGCACGATGAAGGAAGTGAGCGCCAACGGATTCTCCCCGGAACGGATCCATTACGTACCGTACGGGATGAATCACGATCTTTTCCGCTGCACCGGCGTTCCGAAATCACCGGACCCGCTCATCGGTGCGCTTGGACGGCTGAAGAGATACAAATCGTTCGATCATCTGATCGAAGCATTCGTCCTGGTGAGGAAGAGCGTGCCCGCTGCGAAACTGGTGATCGTGGGGGACGGTGATGACAAGCCCCGGCTGATGGAAATGACGAGAACGCTCGGACTGACCGACAGCATCACGTTCACCGGATTCGTCTCGGAGGATGAGAAAGTGGACTGGCTCAACAAGTGTCACGTTGCAGTGAACACGTCCGCCAAGGAGGGTTGGGGACTGACGGCGATCGAAGCGAATGCGTGCGGAACGACGACGGTCTCCAGCAATGTGCAGGGGCTCCGCGATGCGGTGATCGACAATGAGACCGGACTGCTGTATGAGTACGGCAACCGCGAACAATTGGCGGAAAAGATCATCCTGCTGCTGCGCGACCGGACGCTCCGCGAACAGCTGACCGCATCGGCGCTCAAGCGGTCCAAAGAATTCGACTGGCAGTTCGGTGCGGAAAGGACGATGGAGGTGATCGACCGCGTGGTGAAGGAACACTCGGTCCGATAAATCTGTGGTAATGTTTTCACAATGATCATTCCACACTGTACGGGAGAAGCACAATGTTCATTCGGTCATTGATACTCGGTCTTGTGTTGATCACTGCAGGACGTGCACAGCCGCTCACGGAACGGTACCTTCCGTACGGCACCATGATCGTTCAGCAGTATGCATCCGCACCGTTCCCCCATCCCGACCGTGCGAACGGCCGGCTCTATAATAACCAGACATTCTCCGCGCAGGAACATTACAGCGACAGCAGCGTAGCGATCTTCATTCCGAAAGGATTCGATCCGAAAAAGAGCGTCGATCTGGTGATCTATTTTCACGGATGGTACAACAATATCGACAGCGCCTGTGCGCAGTTCTCGCTGATCGAACAGTTCTGTGAGGCGAAGCGGAATGCGGTCTTCGTCTTTCCCGAAGGACCGAAGAATGCCCCCGATTCATTCGGCGGACGCGTTGAAGGGCAGGACGGATTGAAATCATTGGTCTCTGATGTCATCCGCACGCTGAAGACCACGAAGACCGTTTCCTCCGGAACGATCGGAAATATCGTCCTTGCCGGACACAGCGGCGCATTCCGCGTGATCGCATTCGCGCTGATGCGGGGAGGATTGACGCAGAATGTTTCAGACGTGATCCTGTTCGATGCGCTGTACGGGCAGACGGAAAAATTCTCGTATTGGATCGACCACTACAAAGGACGATTCATCAATATCTATACGGACGGCGGCGGGACGAAGAACGAATCGGAGAACCTGATGGCCGATCTGACGGGATGGGGAATTCCGTTCATCGCCAAAGAAGAGAACGATCTGACGCTCGATGAGCTGCGGAAGAGCCGGCTCATCTTCGTTCATACGGAATTAACGCACAACGAAGTGATCGCCGCCAAACGTCAATTCCGGGACTATCTTCTCACGAGCGGACTGAAAACGTTGAAATAGTGAAAAGCGTTGAACGCGTTCGAGTACTCAATCATGAATCCAGCATCCTGTATCCAGCATCTTTAACATTGTATCGAGGTCACACCATGCCGAAAAAACTTACCTCAAACAAAGATCTCCGAGCGTTATCACTCCTCGGCAAGGATGCATCGCCGCAGAAGAAGCTCGAAGTCTTTCCTAATCATCACACGGACAGGGATTATTCCATTACCTTGACGACGGAAGAATTCACGACGCTCGGTCCGGTGAACCGTCAGCCCGATTTTGCAACGGTGACGATTGAGTATGTCCCGGGAAAATCCATTGTGGAATCCAAATCCATGAAACTGTATCTGCAGACCTTCCGCGATACCGAGACATTCTATGAGCATGTGGTGAATGTGATCCTGGATGATCTTGTGGCAGTGCTGAAACCGAAGTATTGCTCCGTCACGGCAGCGTATGCGGTCCGCGGCGGCATTGCAATGACGGTGGAAACGGAATATTTCGGACCGGCGAAATGATCGCCGCACTCACCCCTTTGATCATGTTCATCGTGAAGATAATCATCTATTACACGGCATTGAAGATCCGCAGACTCGATGCAAAATGGATGACCGCTTCGCTCTGCGCCGGTTCGTCCCTGCTGGCCGGTTTTGTTCCGCTGCCGGAACTGATCGCATTTGCCGTCACCATCGCCGTTGCTGCATTTTTCATTTCGAAGAACACAGATGCCGAACTCTATCCGGATGCATTGGGGATACCGCTGGCCGCCGAGATCGTTTCCGCATTTCTTCTTCTCTACGCCGTCGATCCGCTCCTCGGTCTTTTGGTCTGATCCGCAGCAGCTGCACGCCGATTTTTCCGTTACTTCTGCAGCAGCATTTTGTGCACCGAGACAAAATTTCCCGACTGCAGACGGTAAAAATAAACTCCGCTGGAATGATCTTTCCCGTTGAACGTCACGACATAACTTCCCGCATCTTTTGGTTCATTCACCAGTGTTGACACCGCACGTCCGAGGAGATCGTAGATTTTTAATGTGGTGAAGCCGGCAACAGGAATAGTGAATTCAATTGTTGTCGTTGGATTGAACGGGTTGGGGTAATTTTTTGATAGCTCAAAGCCCGACGAGCTGCTGCCGGGGCCGGTCAATACCGATGTTGGAATTGTTGATGTGGTAAAACTGTGCACACCATCGATGAATGTCACGACGTAGGCGGTATCGCCGACAGTGGTGAGGAATTTACTCCCGACATTTTTCAGTCCGGCATATTTCCACTGAGTTCCGCCGTTGGTGGTAAAATACACTCCCTGATTGATACCCCCTCCGAAAAAGGTAGCCCACAACACTCCTGACCGGTCCACGGCGTGCCGCTGTGCGAACGGATTGGAACCTATTCCGGACGGCAGCGGTATCATGGTCCAATTCACCCCGTCGTATTTCCAGAAAGAATATGAACCGGAGAGCGTCCGGACGATGATGTTCCCTTCGTGATCGCTTACCAGCCGTCCCTCGCTCGTTGCAAGCGATGTGGTATTCACGGTATTCCAAACGGAGTCGCCGTTCGAACGCTGATAGACGGCGAGTGTATATGTTGGAAACGTCCCGGTCCTTCGCGCGATATAGGTGATCCCTTTCTTGTTGTTCAGACTGACATCGGCGACGAATTCCCCGGATTTGATCCCGAGACCTGCGGTATCACGTTTCCAGATCCCTCCCGGCTTTTTGGAGAATAACATTCCGTTCCCGCCGAGATAGAGCGTTCCCTGCTGCTCGACGAACAGATCATATTGCTGCGTTCCGGCTGTGAGGCCGACGGAATAAAATCCGGAAGTGTCCAGCATCCATGTGTTGCCGAGATCCGTCGACCGGCTGATAAGAAAGATTGAAGCAGCGGGACCGAGCTTCACCGGAAAATTCACAACGAGAGTCCCGGCCGAATCGGATGCAATGGCGTTCACTCCCGATATGAATCCACTCTTCGGTAAAACTTTCGTCCAGACAGAATCACCGTCCGCTATGCGATAGACTCCGAGATTGGTGGAGATGAAATAGCAATTTCCGGCACGTACGGGGACCGACGAGAAATTGTGCGGTGATGCCTGTTCCGCCGGAATAACCTGCTGCCAGCTGTCGCCGAAATCGCTGCTGCGGAAAAGTCCGTATCGTGTTGCAGCAATAATCGTCGTATCGCCGCCGATGGAGTTGATGTTCTTGGCATTGGACGGAAGATAGGCCATTGCGTTGATCGAATCGGCGATCGGCTTCCACGGCGGAGTGAGATTGGTGAGCCGGAAAGCCTGTGATCCGATCCCGACGGCATAGATATTTCCGAAAATGTCATCGCCGAATGAAGTGATGGTTTCGGTGATCCCGGTCGTAAAATTCTGCCAGCTCACTCCGGCGTCCGTGGATGTCCAAACCCGTGATGCCGATGCAGTGGTGGAAACGAACATCCTTCCTTTTCTGTCTACAAAGACCGCGTAAGGAGTGCCGGTCGCCGCAAACGCGTCGTTCTTTCTCCACACTGCGGAATCCTTATGCTGTCGGTACAGGTTCCGGGTCTGCGTTACAGCCCATCCGTAGTAGTTCGTATCAACAGCGACATCCTGAACGGTTTCGTTACCCATGCCGGCCGTGTCCAGCGCCCAGGTCTTTGCCGTATCCCAGCTGGCGTAGACCTTTCCTTGTTTGAGAACATAAAGAGCATCGCCGATGATCTTTTGGGCATTCGTAAGATTCACCGAAGGAGTGATCGTCGTGCGGATGTAGGTCCTTTGCTGATCATCGAAGGTAAACAGGAGAACGGTGCCGTTGGACAGGATAGCGATGATCCTGCGGCCGTCATCGGCTTTGAACCGCGCGGAGACGATCCTCACTTCGAACGGCGCGTTATATAAGCGCGTGTTCATGATCTTTGATGTGTGGTTGGCATTCTCTACACAGAGAATTTTTTCGGTGTAGAAAAGCATGAAATGATAATTGTATTGCTGGAACCGGTGTTGGGCCCGAGACACTTCCAGCGTGTATTCGCCGGAGAGGAACTGCATGGCAATCCGTAGATGATCGAATTTCTGCGCCGATCCGATGGCGGGAAAAAGAAGCAGCAGGAAATAGACAGCGAAGTGTGAAGCTGTACGCATAGAATCTCCGTTAATGAATGATGGAACAGCATGGTGGATCCATGGATCTATTACCGCTGCAGTAGCAGTTTTCTTGTCATGATATTATTGCCTGCATGAAGCCGATAAAAATATACTCCGCTGGAAACATTCGAAGCGTACCAATCGATGGTATACTTTCCCGGTTCTCTGAACTCATTCAGCAATGTTGTTACCTCCCGACCGAGCATATCATAGATCTTCAGCGTCGCTCGCTCTGCCGCCGGAAGATCGAATCGGATCGTTGTGGAAGGATTGAAGGGATTGGGAAAATTCTGATACAATTCAAACGCTATTGGAATGACGTCATTCGCGCGGACTGTAAGCGGCACGGTAACGATCGTCGTATCTTTTGCGGAATTATTGGATGGATCGTAATCCTTTTGAAGAGCGGTTGCGTGAGCGCTGTTCAGAAGTGCGCCGGCAGAATCCACCCGTACCGCAAGTATGACCCAGACCTTCTCTCCCGGTGAGATTGCGGGAACAGTGACGGTCAGGACACCGCCGTCGAATGTGTGCGTCCCTTTGGACGTGGAATCGGCAAGGTATGTCACTCTTTTGGAAAGTGTATCCCTGAGCACGACACTTGTGGCGCTGTCCGGTCCGTTGTTGGTGACGGAGATATGATAGAACACCGTATCGCTTTTCTTCACCGTATCCTTATGAGCGTTGACGGTCACAGCGATATCGGCGAACGTATCGGCTGCTCTGACCGAAACACACCGTGAGAATTCCGATGTATTGTCATTGAAATCGGTCGCCGTTGCGGTGATGAATTTTCCTGCGGGGACAGAGACAGCGAGCGTCAGATTGATGAAACCCATGCCGAGCGAATCGGTCCCGACCACCGCAGAACCGATATACCGTTTTCCTTCGCCATACTTCGTGGAATCCTGCGTATCCGCTTCAAAGAACTCCACCGTGTGCGGCTCATTCGGTGCTCCGCGCAGTGTGCCGGCAATGCGGACAGGGAAGGGACCGTCCGCGAACGTCAGTTCAGGAAAATTCTGAAGGTTGTTGGCTCCCTGATCGGCATCCAGTTCGTCGTTCAGTGTAACGCCGGCCGTTCCATTGTTGAAGAGATCGATACCAAGTTCCCCGTTTCCTTCGAATGAATTTCCGGAGATCGAATTCCGGTTGCTGTCCGCGATCAGAATTCCGGCAAGCGTATTGAATCGGATGAGATTCCCCGCCGAGGTATTGCCGATCCTGTTCTGATGCGCGCCGCCGTAGATGCTGATACCGTCGACCTTGTTCCCGAATTGTTTCGTTCCGGAGAAATCGGTGCCGATATTATTGTTATACAACCTGTTCCCGGATGACATGTTCAAGAGAACGATCCCGGTGAAGATGTTCCCCGAGACGGAATTCCCGTTGTTTGCGGCAGGAAGCCCGATCAGATTGTACCGGGAGCTATCCACGACGATTCCGGAATAATTGTTCGGGAGGACGGCCGTTTCGTTCAGCGTCAATCCGACGATATTCCGTGAGACCCGGTTGCTGTCGGAACCGTAGAGATAGATCCCTTCTCCTGCATTTCCGGAGATCAGATTTCCCGAACCTTGGATGGATCCGCCGATGCTGTTGAGCCGTGTTTTATAGAGAACAACACCCCGTTCATTCGGCACAGCGGAAGTGCCGCTGCCGTCCGTTCCGATAAAATTTCCCCATACGGAGTTTTCTGTCGCTGTATCTCCTTCGATCTGAATGCCCGGACCAAAATTGCCGCCGATAAAATTGGAGGAGTCGAATGTCGATCCGCCGATCCATGTATTACGTGCATTATAGATGTAGATCCCTTCGGCGGAATTCGGCAGCGGTCCGGACTGATCTGAATTCAATCCGATGGTATTTGTGATGATCAGGTTCCCTTCCGGGATCTTCCCTGCGGAAGATTCGATGCTGATGCCGCTGCCGCTGTTCCCGGAGATATGATTCCATTCGATGATGTTCTCGACGGATTCTCCTGTGATGCGGATTCCACCCCATCCGTTCGGCAGAGCTGAAACAGAGGCTGCATTCAATCCGATCACATTCGCCTTCACCGTGTTCTCGTATCCGCCGTTGAACCATATACCCGGACCGGTGTTGCCGGAGATGACATTCATATACAATTCAGCCGGCCCGCCGATGATGTTGTGCCATCCTGCGGTGATGTATATTCCGGCTTCGGCATTCGCCAATGGACCGGTTCCGCTGAAGTTCGTGCCGATATAGTTGGCGGAGATCTGATTGTAGGAAGGAACGCCGTTTGCCGGACGGAGCCAGAGGCCGTAATTCTGATTGCCCGAGAGAAGATTGTTGTAGATCAGCGTGCTGTCCACAAAACCCCACAGAGTAATGCCGGTTGAATTGGCGATCGCACTGTTCCCCGTTTTGGTTGTCCCGATCAGATTGTACTGGATCCTGTTATGCAGCACATAGTTCGGTGCCGATCCTCCCGGGAATGAAAAGGTGAATCCGCCGTACATCTCGATCCCGCTTCCGCCGTTCCCGGAGATGACATTCTGATCGAGCGGTGATTCACCGCCGATCACATTGTTGTTGCAGGAGAGATAGATACCAGATGAAGTGTTCCCCCAATCCTGCGTACCGTTCGGATCGGTCCCGATGGAATTCTTCCGGACGATAGAACCGCCGAGTCCGGTAATGGAGATGCCCGACCCTTTATTGGCGGAGATAATATTTTTTTCTATGACCGTCATTTCTCCCAGCACCTGCATTCCGCCGTAGCGGTTGCCGATCAGACTGTCCATTGCAGCATTCGGACCGATGATGTTGTTCCCGATATACGCACCGGAGGATTGTCCCAGCATGGTGATCCCGTACCCGTTTGCCGCGATCACATTGTTGATGATGGAATCTCTGTCCCCGAATGTCGTAATGCCGTCGCCGTTATTCGGGAGCCTTGTCGAGCCGGAGAAATTGAGACCGATGTAATTTTTCCATACCAGAGTTCTGTCGGAAAATTCCCCGATCTCCAATCCGGCATCGCCGTTGCCGGAGAGGATGTTCGAGATCACCCGGTTGCGTTCGCCGAGAACATAGAGACCTGAATTGGAATTAGCGGACGAGGATGTACCGTTGGCGGTACCGCAATAATTATTCTGGATGAGATTACCGTCGCCGAAGACGATTGCGATCCCGTCCTGCGTGTTATCGTAGGCGGTATTTTTGTCGGCAGGGTCTGCTCCGCCGATGACGGAGCTGTCCGAATTGATGTTCAATCCGACTTTGTTGGAGACGAATTCATTCCGCTGTACCACACAGTTGTCTGAACCGAAACCCAATGCAAGACCGGCGGTCTTCCACCACTTGAATTTGATATTCTTGATCACCGAAGGTTTTCCAATGCTTAAACCGTACGAGCCGGAAGAAAAATATCCGTCGATGATGATCTTACCGGCACTTACGGTACCGTCGATGGTGACACCGACCGAGACGGATGGCAGTTGTGTCAGCGGGAAGATCTCCGTCAGCCCGGCAGCGAATGAGATGGTGTGTGAACCTCCCAGGAGGTTTGCATTTTGGATCGCAGAGCGGAGCGTCGGCGGAGAATAGAGTCCGTCTTCCAGATCAGTATCGGCGTCGTCCCCGGAATTCGAAACGACAAAATTCACGGAGGATCCGACGCCGCCGGCAACGGGATTCAGAATAGAAATGTTCGAGCTGGTTGAACGACGGACCTGTTCGGGAAGTTCGGAAAAAGAACGGTATGGACCGTCCGGAGTGCGTAGTAGATGGAATGTGCTGCCGACACGATCAACGGCGAATCGCTGAGGAGTCTCTTTCGGCTGTGCTGAAAGAAGTGCAGGAATGAACGGGAGGAACCAGAAACCGGGAATGCGGAGAACCATATCCACCTCGGCAAATGTTGGAGATCAACAATTTCCTTTGAGATTTCCCCCCGGGGTAATCGTTCAAATGTAATTGTTGTCCGATTCATTCACAAGACAAACATGTCCGTTTATGGGGTGCAGGGACATTTTGTGATATTCGTACATTTTAGTGGATATCTGTATTATTAATAAGGGGTTACAGCCATGTGCAGAGGATGAAACGGCACAGAAAAGTGCGTCTCATTTCCGCGTCAATCGGCGGATGAGGGCTTGGTGCTGCGGAAATATCTGTTCCAACACTGTTCGGTTTGCCAGCTCAAAGTCATCAAAATCGAATCCGGGTGCGACGACACATCCGACCAGGGAGAATGAATCCTTGTTGTCCACCGTCCCTCCGAACCAGCAACCCTGCTTCACCACAGCGTACGGTACCTCGCCGTTCGTCAGATCTTTTCCGATAGGATGCTTCGTGTACGTTCCGTCCGGAGCGATGGAATGGATCGTCAGCGCTGCGCCGTCGATATGGAACCATTGTTCATCCGAATCCAATCGGTGAAGTGAAGAGAAATCATTTCCTTCCAGCAGATAAAAAATGGATGTGGAATACGACCGCCCTCCGCTGTACCGCATCGGAAGATTCGGCTGCGAAATAATTCCATCGGCCCGGTAGATCTCTTTAAAAAATCCTCCCTCGGGGTGAGGGAGGAGGCCGAGTTTTTGTATGTAGTCTTGTGCAGTCATAGAAGCTTACAAAAAAGATAAGCATGGAGGTTTCAGGTTTCACGTTTCAGGTAATGAACCGCGTGCATGAATCTTGAAACCTGAATCGTGAACCATCTTTTGTTTTTTACACCGCACCAATAACAACATTGATCGCTGTTGTATTCACAATATCTTCCACGGAGCATCCGCGGGAAAGATCGAATGCCGGTTTTTTCAATCCCTGCACGATCGGACCGATCGCTTCTGCTCCGCCGAGTCGTTGCGCTAGTTTGTAGCCGATGTTCCCCGCATCAAGGTCCGGGAAGACAAGCACGTTTGCTGTTCCCGCAACGGTGCTTCCGGGAGCTTTTGAGGCGCCGACTTTCGGGACGATCGCCGCATCCAGCTGCATCTCTCCGTCCAGTTTCAGTGACGGTTGTTTTTGTTTTGCGAGCTCCGTTGCTTTCACCACTTTTTCCACTTTTGGATGAGTTGCGCTCCCTTTGGTGGAGAATGAGAGCATTGCAACGCGCGCTTCCTCGCCGGTCAGTTTTGCATGATTCTCTGCGGTGGTCAATGCGATATCAGCGAGCTGCTCAACGGTCGGATCCGGAACAACGGCACAGTCTGCGAACGAGAAGAGCTGCGTCGGGAAGACCATCACAAAGAAACTGGAGACGACCGAGATCCCGGGTTTCATGCCGATCACCTGGATCCCTGCCCGCATCACATCGCCGGTGGTGGAGAGGGAACCGGCAACACTTCCGTCCGCCAATCCTTCGCGGACCATCATTGCACCGAAGAAGAGAGATTTTTTCATTGTGGCGGTCGCTTCATCGAGTGTGATCCCTTTCGATTTGCGGAGTTCAAAGAATTTCTCGGAGAACGAGGTGAGATGTTCCGATTGTTCGGGATCAACGATCTTCACACCCGTCAGGTCGACATTCTCTTCTTTCGCTTTGGCTGTGATCGCAGCCGTGTTGCCGATCAGGATCGGTGTCGCGATCTTTTCATCGGCGATGATGCGCGCGGCCTTGATCGCGCGCGGATCGACCGCGTCCGGCAGAACGATGGTCTTGTTGAGTTGTTTGGCTTTCGTTCGGACATCTGAAATGAAATTTTGAGGATTCATGGTATAAGGGATTTGATAAGTGAGTATTCAGTGAAATAGTATGTCTAAATGATGCCCAAACTATGTGCCAATACCTGCGAGTGAAATTGAGCCGAAAAACGGCTGTTCCGGGCATTTTCCGCATTCTGTATTCCGAAAAATGAAAAAATCGGTCAGGTTTGGGAATACGATAACGGCGGCGATTCTGTTATTAAAATGTGGATAACTTTTACAATCTAACGTACGATTATTTTCCGCAGCAATCAATGTTCTGACAAAACGGCAATCCGGCCTATTCTTAAAATCCGTTAATATTCAAAGTATTGAATTAAATTTCATTAATTGACGGACTTTCAATTGTCCAAATGTCAGCAAGGAGGTATATTTGTAAGGCAAATGGACGCTAAAACCAAAAAAATATATGTGGAAACCTACGGATGCCAAATGAATGTGGCAGACACCGAGGTTGTGCTTGGCGTCTTAAATGGAATCGGGTATACCCCG
>CALRIY020000069.1:0-18926 GCA_943364975.1 Synechococcus sp. UW140 | reverse complement strand
TACGGATGATCAATCCCAACATTTCTCCGGCTGCGGCAGAGCAAATAACGATCATGATAAGATGCCGCGCGGACAGATCTTTAAGAATTCGGGTGAGCAATTTCATGCTGATTCTGGATTTAAATATTCATTCTTCATCTGACTATCGATGGTGAGGGAAAATTGATACTGCCTCCTGTCATTTCCCATGCACCGAAATTTTAGCGTCGATTTCACAAGAGTTTTATATAACAAATACCATTCCAATTAAAAATGCCCGTTTTTCATTAAATAAATGATGAAATAGAATTATCGGTCTGGCTAAGTCCTTTAGATTGGATAATATTGTCCATTTCAAGATTATTGCAAATCCGGAATTCCATGAAAGATGAGGGATAAAAAGGGAAAGACTTCATGAATGATGCGGAAGGAAAGGATAGAGATGAGAATGTTGTCCGTGAAGACCGCGAAATGGCATGAAGAGATCGCAAATAACGCAATCCACGAATGACACAAATAGAACGATCGGGAAAGAAGAAATTAAAAGATTATCCACTAAGCCCCAAGGGGGCAGGATCGCGAAACAGCGCGAAGGAGTTTTAGGAAAAGCTATCCACGAATACAATGAATGGAACGAATGAAAAGGATAGCGATATTAATGCTTTCTTGTATGCTCCACCAGTTTATCAACGGAATGAACGAGAGCCAATCCGGTATGCGGTTTTGGAATAATGGCAGAAGGCCGGATGCTCCCGAGTAAATGGATCAGTTCCTCTTCGGAATAACCGGAACACATGATCACGACCACGCCGGGATTAATCTTCCTCAGTTCGAGCAGAACTTCCTTTCCGTTCATTTTCGGCATAGAGTAATCGAGGATGACGATATCAATAGAACGCCACTGCTGCTGATAGATCGCTATTCCAGAAACCGGATCGGTCGTAGAGATGATAGGATATTTATATTGATGGAAGATATCATTGGCCAGATCGACGATATAATCCTCATCATCAATGAAAAGAACGGAAGGTATGTGATCTGGCGATACAGACCGCTGTTCCTGTTCTTTCGACATCGGTCTCTCTCCTGAATGATACGGTAAAACCACATCAAATGTGGTACCGATCCCCACGGAACTTTGGACTCGGATTCCGCCGTGATGGCCTCGAATGATTCCCAAAACTGCGGAGAGACCCAAACCACGACCGACGAATTTCGTTGTAAAGAACGGATCGAAGATCCTTTGCATCGTCTCGACACTCATGCCGGAGCCGGTATCGGTCACACGGAATACCGAGTAGACTCCTCCCTTTAGATTTCCGCTATTCCCCAAATGATATTCGATCAATTCCTCTTCGTTCAGCGATCTCACGGACGCCTCGATCTCAACCGTTCCATTCCTCTCCCCCAAAGATTCCGCCGCATTGATAATGAGATTCATAATGATCTGTTCGATCTGTGCCGGATCTCCAAATACAGGCACCGGTGTTGCCGGCATTCTCGAGACGATGGTTACATTCTTTGCAAACGATGCTTCAAATAAATTCACGTGCTCTGTCACGATGTTCACTAGATCGACCGCTGCAAGCTGGATTTTTCCCTTCCCGGAATATGCCAGCAACTGCTTTGTGAGTAATGCTGCCCGGTCCATTGCATTGAGCGCCCTATCCAGATTCTTGACCGATGGGTCGCCCGCAGATGTTCTCCCCTTCACGATGGAGATATTTCCGATTATCGAGGTAAGCAGATTATTGAAATCGTGGGCAATGCCGCCGGCCAGAGTTCCGATCCCCTCCAGGCGCTGCACGTTACGCAATACCTCTTCTGCTTTCTTCCGTTCGGTAATATCCTGCGCGATTCCGGTGATGAACAACGGTTCGCCGAGCTCGTCTTCCTGTACTTTTCCTGCCAATGCCAGGATATTCCTCACCGATCCATCCGGGAGGATAATACGGTATTCGATCGGCTCTTTTAATGCAATCGATGAAATATTATCATACGAAATATTGGAACGGTCATCAGGATGGATGACATTCGACATAACATCGCTGAGTCGTCCGGCAAATGTATCCTTATCGATGCCGAAGATATGATACATTTCATCTGACCATTCGATCTCTCCGGAATTGAGATTCCATTTCCAATTGCCCATGTGGGAAATGGATTGCGCTTCTTTCAAACTCATGACCGCAAGGCGGTACTTATTCTCACTCTCAAGGAGCGCCTGTTCCGCATGTTTGGCTGAAGTGATATCCTGCACCAGACCATGCCAAAGGGTTGTGCCGAACTGTTGAATTTCAGGTATCGAAGAGATGTGGATCCATTTTACATTGCCGTTGACGACGATCCTGCCCTTCCAGTCGAAGAGAGAATTCATGCGGAAACAGATCATATTCATCTGTTGAAAAAGCTCTCTGTCATCGGGATGGACCACATGGTACGGAACCTGCGGATCGCGCATGAACTCTTCCAAAGTGACGTTCAAGATTTCTGCCGTTCGAGGACTGACATAATCGTACGAGACCGGCCCATCGGATGTACTCCGGAGGATATAGATACCGACAGAGATCTTAGCAACGAGGGTATCGTATTGCCGGATTGATTGTATCAATTGTTGTTCGGCCCTCCGAACTGCTGTGATATCCTCCATGGTCACGAAGCATCTGGCACCATCGTCCGTCATGATGCCGTTCAACCTTAATACCACCGTCGACAAATCAGTCCCTACACTTTCCACTTCACACGACTGTTTGGTTGGCTGACCGGCGACCTGTTCCATAAAACTGCGGAACATCGTTTTGGAACCACTGGTAAGGAAGGATGCTAAACGATTCTTTATGACACACGCCCGATCTTTCCCTAATAGCCGTGCTCCGGTGAGATTGATCTCTACAATTTCACCGTCCGCATTGAGGGAACAATATCCAATGGGAGCAAAATCATATAATTCGCTGTACTTATTCGCATTGAACTCAGCTTCCGTCCGCGCAGCAACGAGTTCTTCATTCTGAAGTTCCAATTCGATCTGGTGGACCTCCAGTTCGTGGACGAGTTTCTGGAGTTCCTCTTCGGAATGGTCAGCAATATTCGGCAGTATAGTGTTCTTGAATCGTTCTTCTGCCAGTGCGCGTATCCGTTGAGCTTCTGTCAAGACCGGTGTTTTTTTCATCAACGTCCCTTCTTTTTCCCGAGAGCTGTATCGACCATGCGATCATTCAGATCAGCCGTTTTTCTTTCGCAATGCTTCATTTGCTTTCATCAATTCTATCTCCAGATTCTTTGCGATCGTAATATTCAGAAATGTGATCACCAATCCGTCGATCCTGTCATCCAATGTACGATACGGCATGATCCGCACGGTGAACCACCGCTTATCGGTTGTGGTCACGCTGGTTTCCATGGTGATCAGGGTCTTCATCACTTGTTCCGCATGTGCGTGAATCTCGGGATAGTGCAGTTCGGAAACGAGGTCCGTGAACGGCCTTCCGATATCCGTTGTCCTGAGTTTGAAAAGATTGGTGACGGAATCCGTGAACCGGCGGATCGTAAGATTCTTCTCAAGGAACAGCGTCGCGATCTCGGTACTGTTCAGAAGATTCTTCATATCGTTATTCGCCTGGATATAGTCTGCGACCTTGGTCTGCAGTTCCACATTCATGGATTGCAGTTCCTCGTTCATACTCTGCATCTCTTCCTTCGATGTGGTCAATTCCTCGTTGGTGGACTGCAGTTCCTCGTTAGTGGACTGCAGTTCTTCGTTCGTCGATTTCAATTCCTCCTGCGATGTCTGCATCTCTTCGCGAAGCCGCTGCAGTTCGTCGTGACTGAACTCCAGTTCTTTGAGCAAATCACTCTGTTTCCCTGATGATGCGGTTGCGACAACACCTGAATGCTTTTTCACGCCCGGTGCGACAGTTGCACCTTCGGAAAATATCACCATAATATGGTCCCGAACAGTCTCCGGCTGTTCGATACGCTGCACGGTAATGTCCACGATCATCTTTCCGCTGTCCGTTCCGACCCGTAGACTGCGGATCATCACGGGGTCATACGAGTGCTGTGCTTTTCGAAAGAGCGCGGGCAATGCTTGGCGCAATCCCTGCCTTGCCATGACGTAGATATTCCAATTTGCTTTCCCGGCAACAGGTGCGAGATATTTTCCTGTATCACCGGTGATATAAAGAATGTCCCCCGTTCCGTTCACCAACACACTCGCCGGCATGAATCGCTGCAGCAGTATCTGGTCAACAACGGATTGAATGTTTTCGCTCGGTTGAACGGTTGGTTTCATATTGGAAGCGGGAAATTGTGTTTTATGTGAATTATTGGGTATATCGATAAGATCGAACGGAAGCACTAGATTTGTCCGCTTATATATTTTCCGTTTTGTGTCGATTTCCTGGAATCCGTCTTTACGTTCGGACAATGTTTCAGATGAACCAAGCAGGAGCACACCTCCCGGTTTCAGGGTAAAATGGAAGAGCGTCATCAATTTCTTCTGCAGTTCCGTTTCGAAATAGATCAGCATATTTCTGCAGGTCAGCACGTCCAAACGGGTGAACGGCGGGTCCTTAATGACGTTGTGAGATGCAAAAATCACCGCTTCTCGGATCTCAGATCTCACATGATAGAGATCGTTCTCTTCGGTAAAGAACCGTTTGAGCCGTTCCGGCGAGACATCGGCTGAGATGTTCTTTTGATAGTTCCCTTTCCGGGCGAGTTCGATCGAGTCGGAATCAAGATCGGTGGCAAAGATCTGAATTGTAATATTCTTGTTAACACACTCCGCCGCTTCTTTCATCACGATGGCAAGAGAATATGCCTCTTCTCCCGTGGAACAACCGGGGACCCAGGCGCGGATGATCTGTCCGTTGCTGCACCCGGCGAACATTTCGATGAGCACATTTTCCTTCAGCATTTCCCACACCGGCGGATCACGAAAGAAGTTCGTGACACCGATCAGCAGTTCTTTGAAAAGGATATCGGTCTCTTTCGGATTTTCCTGCAGGAAACGGACGTACTGGCGAAGCGACTCCAATTGATGAATATTCTTCCGGCGTTCAATGCGGCGGTAGAGAGTATGCTTTTTATACCGGGAGAAATCGTGCCCTGTCCGATCACGCAAGATGATGATGATCTTTTCAATGAAGCCGTCGTTCTCCCCGCCGAATGCCTGAACATCCAGGACCGGATGACCGTGCATCAGCAGTTTGATCAGTTTTGAAGGAAGGAGTTCCGCAGCGGCAGTGACATCTGCGATGACGGATTTCAGTGCGCTTCGGGGCATGCCGTCGAACTTCGCTGTTTCGGGATCCTGCACCAACACAAATCCATGATGTTCCTTGATCGCTTTCAATCCGATGCTACCATCGCTTCCCATCCCTGAAAGAATGATACCGACGCAGTTCTCTCTGCGGTCTTCCGCCATTGAACGGAAGAAGAGATCGATCGGCAGACGGAGTCCGCGTGTTTCGACCGGCTCAAACAGGTGAAGCGATCCGTTCAGGATGGACATACTTCTATTGGGCGGAATGACAAACACGGTATTTGGAGTGACCGATCTACGGTCCGATGCCATGCGTACATCCATTCCCGTCACACGCTGGAGCAGTTCCGGCAGCATACCCGGATGCGTCGGGTCGAGATGCTGAATAACAACGAAAGCCATACCGCTCTCATTCGGCATATGTGTAAAGAACTGCTCCAAAGCTTCGAGTCCGCCGGCAGATGCTCCAATGGCAACGACCGGAAAACTCAACGGGACCGTTTGTTGAATGGATTTTCTTTTTAGATCTGTTTTCTTTGTCGGTTCTGTAATAGGGAGAGGTCCTGCGATCATTCGTCGTGGCTTCGGGCTATCCCGCAGGATCGGTTTTTTTTTCATAGTAGGACCCGGAACAGAATACTCAAACTCTGCCGTATCAATGGCAGAGGTCAGATGGTATTCTACGAACACACACGATGCTAAAATGGTATGTAGGGAACAGCAGTTTGAAAGGACACCGTGGGATGACACCCCCTCAGAAACGGAGAGCACATCCGACGAAAATTGGTCCCATTAGTAGCAACCTGCTGTGCAGCAGTATTAATCTACTACTTTGCAATACTAATAACAATGAGAAACAATCTTAAAGAATTGATCATAATCATATAAATGCATCCATTAGCAGTTTTGCGAATGACAAGATAGAACGATTGGAGCGAGATGTTGAACCGCCAATATTTCGGATGAGGAAAGGGGGAAAAAATTTCCCGACATATCCCGCATGGGACTACGCCGCTTCAGTCTTCTTCATTTTCTTTTTGATCCGCTCGGCGTATTCCGGATAGAGTTTATCGATGCAGTCAGGACAGATGCCGTGAGAGAGTTTGGTGTCAGTATTCGCAGAGATATACCGGTCCACCGCCTGCCAGTATCCTTTATCGTCGCGGATACTTTTGCAGTTGCTGCAGATCGGAAGGAGTTCGCCGAGGGTGCGGATGTTCTCCATTGCAACGGTCAGATCGTTGATAAGCCGCTGTTTCTCCTGATTGATGAGCGTGAGACGTTCTTTTGATTCTTTCTCCCGGCGGAAATTACGAAAGAGGACGAATGCGACGACCACCACGGCTCCGAGTCCGGTGGCGAACAGCAGGGCGATCAATTGCTGATTCCTGGAACGCTGTTCCAACAGATCGATCTCTTTCTGTTTTGTATCCATCTCGAACCGATGCTGAAGTTCTTTTAACTCCTTATTCCTGTCCTTGCTCAGGATGCTATCCCCGGCGTTCCGTGCGATGACGGTGTATTTCAACGCATTACGGAAATCATTCATCTCCTCATAGGATGCCGATAATGTGACAGCGGCCCCCATCACATAGGGTAGATCATTGATCTTCTGAGCGATAGCGAGGGAGCGGAGTCCGTATTCGATGCTTTTGGGATATTCTTTCCTGACACGGTAGATATCGGCAAATGCCTGAAGGCATCCGGAAACGATCTCCTGATTGTGCATCTGTTCCGCCAGCGTGAGTGAACGCTGCAGATAGCGGAGAGCATTGCCGATATCCCCCTGCAGCTGATACGCGATGGCGATATTCCGGTAGCAGTACGAGAGTCCTTTCTGATTATTCATCGATTTGAAAGATCCGGCCGCCTTGAAGAGATATTCCAATCCGAGCGGAAATTCCTGCCGGTCCAGTGAAAGTGTGCCGAGATTCACCGAAGCTCCGGCGATAGTGACCGGATCGTTGATGCTCTCGCCGATCTGCAGACATTTCCGGAAATTCTCCAGCGCACGGAGCTTATCTCCCTGATAATAGAAGATATTCCCGAAGTTGAGATATCCGGCAGCGATCAATTCCTGATCGTTCAGCTGCTGTGCGATTTTCATGGCGCCGGAGAACTTGTCCCACGCCTGTTTGTATTCGCTGCGGGTAAAGAGCGCATTACCGACGGCATTCAGATTGACCGCCTCCCCTTTCAGGAAACCGATCCGCTGAGCACGTTCGATCCCCTGTTCCCCCAGCAGCACGGCCGTGTCCGGACGGATGAAACTGAACTGCTGAGCGATCTCGCCGAGCAGCATGATCTTATCCTGTTCATGCTGTGCGTACCGGTATTGGGAGGAGAGACTGTCGATCGTACGCGGTTCCTGGGCAATGGAGCGGACCGTGCCGGACAAAAGCAGGAGCAGCACCATCGACGTGAACACGGAACCATTTTCCGAAATGAACAACCGGGGAAATCTCATGAATGATGATCCTTCATCAAAATCTTTTTCAATTCAATATCTGCCGATGCTTTCCGAGAGGGCGAGCGCCGGCGCAGGTGATCACAGGAACATATCGACGAATTCCCGCGACGATTCGTAGATGGCGAAGAGAGGCCGTTCCAGATCACCGGCATGCATTCCGGCGAGGTCCGGATAGTGCTGCTGCAGAAGCTGCCAGCACGGTTCATCATCCAATTGGACCGGCAGGGAACGTTCACCGATGCCGTTCCCCCACAGTTCCGTGAGCAGATCCGCAAAGCGGACGATCGCGATCAGGACCGAATCGATGACGGCATCCTCCACCGCGTGATGCCGGCGCATGATCTCCGTAATAGAGAGCGGAAGTTCCCATTGTGCAGCAAGGATCCCTCCGATCTCCGCATGATCGATCCCGAGTATTTGGCGTTCGGCCGCAATATCATTCATGGAGGTCCGAGCGATCAGATCGCGGATCTCATCCAGTTCTTTCGGGAAATGGTGAGCCAGAAGGATCTTTCCGAAGTCATGCAGGATGCCGCCGGTGAATTCTTCACCGTTGGAATGGTAGTGGATGTACTGTTTGATGAGCCGCGAGACAGCGGCGGTGACGACGGAGTGTTTCCACACTTTGGAAAGAAATTCCTTCTGCCGGGAATCCAGTGTGAATATCTGCTGACGGAGCTGATACGCAAGTACGAGCCGGTTCACTTCATCCACGCCGAGGGTCAGCACCGCCTGCTGGATGCTAGCCACTTCCCACCGCAATCCATAGAAAGCAGAGTTCGCCGTGGAGAGGAGCTTTGCCGTCAACACCGGATCCGATTCAACAAGGTGGATCAGTTTTTGGGCGGCAGTTTTGCTGTCCGTTCCACCCGAAAGCAGCTCAATGGCGGTCCGGGGAATTGAGATAAGTTCGCTGACGTAGGTGATCTTTTCACGAATATCCATGGGGAGTCCGGTGTGACGAAACATGACGATGAAGAAAGTACTATCCGATGCAGCCGCACAGTACGGCGGAGTACGGAGACGGAGGCACGGATGCCATCTATATTATCGGCAGAATTAAGAACAACTTGAGGAACAGCAGGATATTATTGTGGAATTCGGCAAAGAACGATTCGGGCAAATTCGAAGAATTTGCCCGAAACATGGTGTCAGCGGAGTTTAAAGAAGGCCAGGAACGGATTTTCTTTTTTCTTGGGGAGGACAGCATTGATGATCTTCAGGCAGTTCCTGGCCAATTTCACCACTCTCGCCTGGTCATTATATCCAACCATTTTGTCATCGATGGTTGCATTTGGCTTGTAACGGTCCAACTCGTCGGAAAGGTGAACCACTTCGCTCCAGATATTATCCCCTTTCGAAAAATTGGCCCATCCGGTTTCGTACAGCTGTTCGTTGAATGCTTCGATCTCAGCAGTCGGGTCCGTAGGATTCGCCATGATCTTTTCGATATAGACGGCGATCTGGCGGAGCTCTTTTTCGTGTATGTTGAATCCGAATAACATAGTGGGTTCAATAAACAATAAGTTTTCGAATTCCGCAATCACGTATTTACGTGATACCTCAAATGGCAATAAGATTATTCACCCTACGGGAGACTGTGTTGTTTTTCAATAAAAATTGACCATTTCCCTGGTAAAAATTATGATCTATATAAAATTCTCATAACTTTTTTCGCTGATATTCTGCGAGGTCTTCCCGTCCCCCACGATCGGCACGGTCGATTAGGAACGATCATCCCGGCATTTCCCGGTACTGAGCGGGAAGTGAGATCGAGAACACGGTCCCGGTAGGATGATTATTCAGGATCCGGATCGAACCGGAATGTTGAGCGATGATCTGCTGAGTAATGGCGAGCCCCATGCCGGTGCCATGGGACTTCGTCGTAAAGTAGAGATCGAAGATCCTCTCTTTCAACTCTTCCGGAATACCTGAGCCTGTGTCCGCAATGCTGATCTCGACCGTTTGTTTCTCCGGATTCTTTTTGAGCGTCAGGAGGATGGTCCCGCCTGCCGGTGTCGCATCCAGTGCGTTCTGCAGGAGATTGAGACACGCCTGTGTCATCAGATCCGTATCGGTCATCAGGGGGATCTCTTCACTCTCGAGGAGGAAGGTGACCTTCTTCTGAAGCGCCTGTGACCGGAAGAGTGCGGCAATGCTTTCGCCGAACGCACGCGCGGTGACCGACTGAAGCTGGATGTTCTTCGGCCGGGCATACCGCAGGAACTGCCTGACGATTGAGTTGATCCGTGTGGATTCATCTTTCAGTACGGCGGTGAGCGTGCGATATTCGCGCAGCGCACGTTTGGGAACGAACTCCTTTTCGAACCGCTGTGCGATCATCGAGATGGCATTCAGCGGATTGCGGATCTCGTGCGCCACTCCGGCAGCCAGTTCACCCATTGCGGACATCTTCTCGTTCCGCTGGATCTGCTGCTGCATCTGTTTTGCCTCGGTCAGATCTTTGATGACCATCGTCCGTGTCCGTGACGATGCATGGTCATCCTCAGCGGATGAGATCGAGATGGAGACGATCCGTTCACGCTCTCCTGCAACGACAAGCGTCCGCTCATGATCACCGTCCGGCAGCGAGAGGATCCCATTGATGACCTCAGCAAGATCTTCCGGGAATGCATTCGGGGACCGGCCGAGAAGAGCTGAACCGGCTTGACCGAACAATGTCTCTGCCTGACGGTTGAAAAGGGTCAGCCGGCCTTCGTGGTCGAAGGAAACGACCGCGTCATTCATATGTTCAAGGATATTCCCGGTGATCGATCTGATGGCGGAGTATTTCCCGGAGATCAACCGGAAATTCTGTGCGGAGACCACGATGAGGAGCAGGAGTACCGCAAGGAAGATCATCACCACGGACATGACGATGATCCTTCTCAGCATCCTGTCATCGATCGAACGGAGTTCATCCATCGACAGCCCGATCCTCAGCACTCCGATCGCCGTACCGTCGATCGACAGACGTTTGATCACTTCAAAGGAGGAGTGTTCGTTGAACGGGACTTGACGGGTGATCGTTGTATCAAGGTCCAACACCATACGGAGAACCGTGTCCTTCATGATGGCGGACATCTCTCTCACTCCGGGTGTTGCGGCGAGGATCCCTTCGGTGTCCTGAATGACGACATAATCGATCCCGGAATTCTTCTCCAGATCCTTCACCAGTTTTCCGATGCCGATCTGTTTCCGGAATTCGACGAACGTACCGGCATCTACGTTGAGGACGATCGCACCGCCGGCGGACGCGGAACGCCGAACGGCAACTGCATAGCGGTAGCCGTTGCCGAAGCGTGATTCTTTCAGACCCATCACGATCTCCCGCTCTTCGCCGGAGAGGATCCTGGCGATGATCGAACGGGAACCGTCGTTCATCGGCATCATGCCGTGTCCCTGTTCCGGCTGACGGTTGGAGATGATCCTTCTTCCCCGTTGATCAAAGACATTCACGCGGAAGATACCGTTCTCGCGGACGATCCGATCGAGCATGGGAGCGTTCAGGCTGCCGAGACTATCAATGAGGGCGATCAGGCGTGCATTGTTCAGCAGCCGTTCACTGATCTGGGATTCGATCCGGTCCGAAGAAAGAACGACGTTCTCGCTGCTGGTAACAACCGATTGAGCAAGGGAGCGGGAATGTTCTTCCAGTACGTGGAAGAGCTCCAGGCGACTTTGCCGGAGCTCGATATACGCCGAAGAGAGCATCATCACTGCCACTCCGACGGAGAGGAGGATGATATACCGCGGTTTGATGTTGGTGAGGAGGCGGATCACAGTGTCCCGTTTTCTTTATATGATGCAACGTACCGCTATTTCGGTTCGTTTCCACACACATTTTTTAGAACGGGACACCTACTTCGAGCGTGACTGCATTGTTCTTATAGCTGTAGAATGCATCATTTGAGCTGTTTTGGATGATGTCGAATGCTGCTTTCACCGAGAAACCTTCTTCTTCGAAATTCTTTGCGAATCCTACATTAAGATACAGCCGGGTATCGGACCGCTGGTCGGCAACGAATGTCCCAGCCAGGTCATACGCTGCCAGGCTTGAATAGAGCTTTTGCTGCAACCCGCCCGACAGTTTCATGGTGATCGACTCGGACAATAGCGCGGTCAAAGTCAGATTCGAATGGAGACCTTCATATCCATAATGGTCATCGAACAATTCGTCGTCCGAAATGAAACCGTATTCCGAACTCAAATATCTTGTCTGTTTTTGGATATTCCATTGATACCGTTCGGTCAGACTGAGACCGATCCGGTCAGTCAGCTGCTGACCGATCCGCGCCATGCCGGTCACCTGGGTGACGCTCGGCATCATGGTTGAGAGGACACCTTTCCTCATGGACGAACCGCCGGCTGACGGAGTGGTTGAATAGAATTTCGAACCGAGATCGGTCTGAAGGATGCCGGTGGTGGTCGGAGTGAGAGCGAATGCGCCGTGCAGAAAGAGAGCGTGTTCCGTGTAGCTGAAATCATTCAAGTTGGTGAACGCGAGTGCGCGGGCACGGTAACCCGTTTTCATGATCAACCCGTCGGTCAGCATCAGCTTCAGATTGAAGTAAGCGGAATAGACCGAATGATCGAAGACAGTATAGGTATCGCGGTTGATGCTGGAACCGGCGGCACCGCCGACGGTCATCAGATGCTCGGCATCGGAACCGAAGAGCGAAGCATAATCCATATTCACCGAATGGAATTGGTTGGTCCGTTCAAGCAGTGAACTGTAGTAGGTGTAGGATCCGTCGTAATACACATTCAGGTCGGAGCTCTCGCCGGACCAGAGATATCCCCCGTTCAGGTTGAAAGCGGAAACCGCGCTCTTCAGCTGTTCAGCATTATTGTTCACATTATCATCAAACATCGTTGTGAGGGTGGTTTGAATATTCACCTGAGCTGCCGCCAGCTGCATCAGAACGGCAGCCATCGTTATGATCATCGTTCGTGTTCTCATTTTTTCCGTCCTTGTTGTCGTTTACCGGTTTGAAGAGCTCCTGTTCCGTTTCCGCGCCGAAATCCCAATCCCTGTTCCCTGCTGTCGCAAATCCCGTCACCATTCTCATCGATGAACATATCGCGCATTCCTGACGTGGTCTTTTTCATCTGCTGTTTCTGTTCCTTTTTGTCGTTCACACCGCTTGCATCAAGATCGTCCATCTTTTTCACTGTTTCTGTCTTTGCCGCCGCCGGTTTTCCGGGAGCGGAATCGACCTGAGCGGTGAGAATCGATGAAAGAACAGCAAGCATCACCATTGAAGGAAATATCCGCTGCATCATATTCATGATCATCGTCCCCCTCTCCATCCCTGTCCGCCCCGTTCCATGCTACCGGCAATGATCGTGTTGTATTCGTCCTGCGACAGATACCGGGGAACATAGACGACACCGCGTGAACTCAAATTCTTCACAAATGCACGGAGATGATTGCGTGAGCCCATTGTGAGCCGTTCAAAAACAAACAGGATATCCTGATTATCCGCTTCGAGTGAATGATGATGCAGATCTGCAATATCCACCTCTTCGATCATTGCAGCGGCTGTGAGCGCCTCGATGGCCGAGATATTCCCTTTGGCGAGCAGTGTGTTGTACAATTCCTGCAGAGACGAGTCGACAAAGACCCCGATACCGTTAACACCGACAGGATCGGACAACTGATACCGATCGATCAAGAACCGTACGGCATCCATATGCTGCTGTTCGCTCTTTTTGATATTGGTGAACGGACGCAGAGCATAACGTGTTTCCATTACCGTATAGATATCCTTCGCAAGTTTCTCTTCCTCCCTCATGAACAGCAGAGCGTTCGCCTCTGCATCAGAAAGTGTCCCGGCCGGGATGCTGTCCAGCGTGCTGCTGAGGACCGCAAACTGAGCCTCGGGATCACCGGGCATTGTGTCGGATGTATTGACTGAAGACGGACCGCTGTTCATTTGATCGCAGCCGAGCGAAACGGTCATGAGTGTCAAAGCCAAGGCGAGTGAGAACGTGAAAGGTTTCATATGATTCTTTCTATTCAAGGTGTTGAGTGAGTGAGTTTGAACATGCGGCAGATTCACACCTGCCGCACATTGTAGAACGATCTTACTTTTTGCCGCCGCGGTTCATGCTGCCTTTCGGTCCTGTACCGTCACAGACACCGCCGTTGGAGCAGTTGCCGGAACCGTATCCTGTTCCGTCCTTCGGTCCCTGACCTTTGTTACCGCTTCCGTCCTTCGGTCCCATCCCTTTTCCTTTTTGACCGTTCCCTGATTTCTGGCCCTGATGTGTACCGACGTTATCGCAGATCCCGTCACCGTCCTGATCGACGAAGTACTGTCCGGTGCCTTTGGGTGTTCCGGTCCCTTTGCTCTGTGCATATGCAGAATCCGTGAACATAACGCCGAGTGCAAACATGACGATCAGCGTCAGTGCGGTGTTGATGATGTGTTTCATAAAACCTCCAATGATGAATTGTAAATGTATTGAGTGATTGTTGGTGAACGATGTGCGTTCTGGTCATAGTATTACAATCACCGTGCCAATGTGGAAACGGCCGGATCATTGAATGTTTTGAAGGATATATTTAGGAGAGAGTTATTCTTCGACAAATTTGTCGAATGTTTCCGACAGTAGTGTCGAACGGTATTGAAGAGGGACGAAATGAGAACCAACGGAAAACAATGAAGCCGATCCTGCTGAAGGATCAACGGAAAGAATCGTGCAGATGCTGTCTTTACTGTTGTGCGACGGAGGCAAAGAAGCGGGTATTACTTTACTCCCCACTTTTTAAGACGATACCGGAGATTCCGTTCGGAGAGTCCAAGTTGTTTTGCCGCTTTGGACTGGTTGTTCCCGTTCACGCGGAGGGCTTCGAAGATCAGATCCTTTTCCAATTGCTCGATCTGCTCATCGAATGTGCCGGATGAGAGCGGATGAACATTCCGTTCGGCAGCAGCACCGCGGACAACGATCGGAATATCCTGAGTCGAAATCACATCGCCGCGAGAGAAAATGACTGAACGCTGGACGATATTTTCCAGTTCCCGGACATTGCCCGGATAATCGTACCGCATGAGGAATTCCCAAGCTTCTTTTGAATAGGAGAGTTTTTTCCGCTTGTGTTCTTTGGCAAACCGGGCGAGGAAATGTTCCAGCAGTACGGAAACGTCCTCCCTGCGACGGCGGAGGGGCGGGATCTCCACGGTCACAACATTCAGCCTGTAGAAAAGGTCCTCGCGGAAGGTTCCGGAGGCGATTGCAGATTCGAGATTCTTATTGGTCGCCGCTACGATCCGGACATCCACTGTGATGGTCTCCGAACCGCCCACACGTTCGAACTGCTGTTCCTGAAGGACACGCAGCAACCGGACCTGTGTGGCCGGAGAGATATCCCCGATCTCATCGAGGAAGATCGTTCCGCCGTCCGCACGTTCGAATCTGCCGCTGCGCTGTTTCTCCGCACCGGTGAATGCCCCTTTTTCATGGCCGAAGAGTTCGCTCTCCAGAAGATTATCATTCAGTGCGGCACAATTGACGGCGATGAACGGCTGATGACTCCTGTCGCTGTTGAAATGGATGGCGCGGGCGATCAGTTCCTTGCCGGTACCGCTTTCGCCGCGGATGAGGACGGGGGCTTTCGTCTGAGCAACGCGGGAGGCGGTGGACAAAACCTCCTGCATCGGTGCAGACTGAGAGATGATCTCCGTGAAAGAGAATTTCTCGGTCAGCTGACTTCGCAGATCTTTATTCTCCGCGATCAGCTGATTGCGTTCCTGCACGCGGCGGATGAGCAGGTCGATCTCTTCCAATTCGATCGGTTTGCTGAGATAGTCATAGGCACCGGCGCGCATGGAGTCCACCGCACCCTCGATCGTACCGAAAGCGGTCATCAAAACAACAACCGTTTCGGGGTCGATCCGTTTCACTTCCTGCAGCAGATCGAATCCGGTCCTGCCCGGCATTTTATAATCGGTCAGCAGGAGATCGAAATGCTGGGAGCGGACCTGTGCAAGAGCATCATCCGCCGAGGCGGACTGGCGCACCGTGAACTTCTTCTTTTTGAGATAACCGAACAGCACTTCGCGCTGTGAAGTTTCGTCATCCACGATCAAAATGCGCATATGTTCCATTGAAGCACCATTCCTTTATAGAACCACCATCCGACGGAGACCGGTATCTTCGAACGGCCGATCAGACCTTATCGGTATCGATCCTCTTCGGTGTTCCGATCCCCACCATCCGTTTCACGGCGGAGAAGAGCGGACATTGAGTACAAAAATTGGTCGCTGCCATTCCGAAGAACATCAGTCCGACCAATGCCAGCATATGATCGGTCATTCCTTCCGATACGTACACGCCGATCTGGAACACTCCAAAGAGACCGAACAGGATCCGGGCATAATTCCTCAGGGTTCGACCGCGTGACATTCCGGACACCATCGTCACTTCACACCTTTTTCCGAAAGATATTTGTCAAAATTCTTTTTCAGATATTGATCCTCCCGAATATAGGTGAGGACATGCAGGAACATCGCCGGTTCGGAATAACCGGGAAGCACGGTGATCGCCGCACCGTCCGGCTGCATAAAGAGTGTCGCGGGATATCCGTCGATCCGCATTGCCCTGGCAAAATCGCCGGGGCTCATCCGCTGACCGGAGTACGAGATATTCTCCTCCCCTTCGGCATTCAGTTTGATGATGACGAAATTCTTCGCCAGATAGTCCTTCACTTTTTTATCCTTATACGTCACCGTATCCATTGTTTTACACCATTTGCACCAATCAGTGTAGACATCGATCATGACCTTCTTGCCGGACTTTTTTGCATCGGCGAGTCCGCCGTTGAATTTTTTCCATTGAAGTTCTCCGGCGGAGCCGAGACTGACGGCGAAGAACAACATCATTACTGCGATCAAAGATCTCATAAAGACTTTCCTATTACAAATTGAACATCGTGAGGTATCATTCCGGCATATCGTACAGGCCGCCGGCATTGACAACATTCGTGTATCCTGCATTCTTCAGCAGCCGCGCGCCGTATGCACTGCGGGCACCGGATGCGCAGTATAAAATGATCGGACCATTCTTGTCGCCGAACTCAGCTATCCTTGTCATCATTTCATCCACGGGAATATTGACAGCGTTGGGATAGGCCTCTTCTTGAAATTCTTCCACTGTGCGGACGTCAAAAATCTTTGCGCCGGATTTGATCATTTCTTCTAAACTTGCCATGTGTTTATCCTTTATTTATTGTCATTGATATTATTTGATTAACATTTTCCATTCAGGAATCCAGCGGGCTGCTGAATATCCGCCGGCGATATTATAGACCTCGCGTACGCCGGCTGCTTTCAGCACCTGCAGAACGGTATGACCGAGGAATCCATCTTTGCTGAGAATATAGACAGTCCGTTCTTTCGGGATCTCGTTGAGTCTATCCCTGATCTCGTCGGCGGGAATGTGCAGAGTACCGTCAACGGGTGCTTTGCTCTGTTCACCAAAATTACGGACATCGAGCAGCACCCCGTTCTTTGCCGACAATTCTTCCGGAACGACGGCCGGATGTTTCAACGGACTATATCCTGAGATATTATTCAAACCGATGAATGAAGCCATATTCACCGGATCATTCGCGCTGTTGAACGGGGGTGCATACGCAAGATCGAGCTCGGACAGGTCTTCGAGGGTCATCTTTCCATGCAGTGCTGTCGCGAGGACATCGATCCGTTTCTCCACACCCGCTTCGCCGTACGCCTGACCGCCGAGCAATCTGCCGGTAGCCGGATCATACACGATCTTCAGGGAGAGCTGTTTGCTGCCCGGATAGTATGAAGCATGGTCGTCCTTAAAGACATACGCGACATCATACGGGATCGCTTGATCGCGGAGCGTTTTCTCGCATAATCCCGTTGAAGCGGCTGTGCGTCCGAAGATCTTAACAACGGACGTACCGAGAGCGCCGCGATATTTCATCGTTCCGCCGAGAACATTCGTACCGGCGATCCTTCCCTGTCTGTTCGCCGGACCGGCGAGAGGGATGCGGAGTTTCTTCCCGAGGATCTTGTGGGTCACTTCGATCATATCACCTGCTGCAAAGATATCAGGATCGCTTGTTCTCATCATGTCATCCACGACGAGTCCCCCGCTTTCTCCGATCTCAAGTCCGGCATTTTTCGCCAATGTCAATTGCGGTCTCACGCCGATAGAAAGGAGAACCATATCGGCATCCACCGTGGAACCGTCCGACAGTGTCACTGAAGAATCATTGATCTCTGCGAGACCGGCACCGGTCTTCACAGTGACGCCCTGTTCTTCCATTCCGGCTTTGATCATCGCGCCGAATTCCGGGTCCATTTTGATCATCAATTGCGGCGCCAATTCCGCGATCGTCACCTTAATGCCTCGGGCGTGGAGAGCTTCCGCCATTTCGAGTCCGATAAATCCGCCGCCGGCGACAACGGCCGCAGCGGGCTTTTTCTCCTGGATGAATTTGTGGATACGGTTCATATCCGGGATCGTCCACAGTTTGAAAACATGTGCTTTGTCCACACCGGAGAACTTTGGAATGATCGGTGCTCCACCCTGTGCAAGGATCAATTTATCATACGCCACTGATTCTTCCCCGTTCGGCGTGCGCACGTGTACCAAATGCCGGGCACGGTCGATCTCGATCGCTTCAGTATTGACCCGGACATTCACACGGTAGCGGCTGAAAAATCCTTCCGGAGTCTGCAAGAGCAGACTTGACCGGCGTTTGATGTCCCCGCTGATAAAATACGGAAGACCGCAGTTTGCAAAACTGACGAACGGACCTTTTTCCAGAACGGTGATCACTGCTGATTCATCCAATCTGCGGATACGAGCGGCAGCGGTAGCACCGCCGGCGACACCGCCGATGATCAGGATATTGTTCTTTTTCATTTCACTCATTGTTCAGACTTTCATTCTCTCTGTTGCGGCATGGGTATTCTGCGCTGTACGGCTCTCCCGGTAAGGGGACCCGGCTGAAACTCTTCATTTCTTTTATGATGCCATACTTGTTCAAAATATTATATTCTAAATGAAGAATGCATTCTCTTCTTTTCTTGACGGGGTCCCAAAGGGATGCCGAGCGGCTAAAGTGCGATGAGTCGGCACAAGAAAAGAAGCAAAAGAACCCCTTGCGAAATTTAACGCACGCGATGAATCCCGTTCGCTCTTGCCCGCCTCTGGCGGGCATGCCCG
>CALRIY020000068.1:0-19250 GCA_943364975.1 Synechococcus sp. UW140 | reverse complement strand
TGGACAAATTTCACAAATTGCTGGGGTTTGAACGGCTTTTGCAGCGCTTTGAGATTCTCTTCCGCAAGCAGATTGCTGATCAGTGAATCGGTCACATACCCGCTGCAGAAGAAAGCTTTTAGATCCGGTTTTATCTTTTTCATGCGGAGATAGGTCTGCCCGCCGTCCATTCCCGGCATCACCAGATCGAGAACGATAAGATCGATACTTTCTTTCTTTGCTTCCAGGATCTTCAGTGCTTCAAATCCGTCCGCCGCCGTGATCACCTGAAAACCGTTCTCTTCCAACAGCTCTCTCCCTAACTCCCTCATCCCTTCCTCGTCGTCCACCAAAAGTACGGTCTCATTATTCCTGGCGGAATAATCCGCCGTTTCAACACCGTTTTGGGCTGTATCGGAAAATCCGACTGCCGGAAGATAGATGTAAAACGCCGTTCCGTTCCCATGTTCACTCTTCACGCTGATCGCACCTTGATGACTCTTCACAATGTTATAGACGACCGTCAATCCCAGACCGGTCCCTTTCTGGGTACTGAGCTTCTTCGTGGAAAAGAACGGATCGAAGATCCGGTCGATGTTCTGCTGCGAGATCCCCGGACCGTTATCCTTGATGATGATCTCGATATACTGCGACGGCACCGAATTCCGGAACCAGTGTAGCCCGGGTGTCGGAATATTCTTGTTGCGGACGGTGATCGTCAGCGAACCGCGGAATGCAGGATCGGAATTCTCCAGCAGCGCATCCCGGGCATTCATACAGATATTGAGCATCATTTGGTACAGGCCGCTTCGTTCCCCGTGCACCTGCCATACCGTTCCATCCATCGTCGCAGAGACATCGATGGAGTGCATAAACGTGTCATTGCACATTTGCAGAACGTCGTTGACCACCTCTGAGACGGACAGGACCGACATTTCAGCCTTCTTTTGTCTCGCAAACGAGAGCAGTTTCGATGCTATATCGGTCCCGCGCTGAGCGGATTTGCCGATGGTGTCGCTGTACCGCAGCACCCTCTCTTGATCCGCATGGTATTTCGTCAACTGCTGGCTGAAACCGTAGATATTATTGAGGATATTGTTGAAATCATGCGCCACACCGCTCGCCAGTTCGCCGATGCTCTCCATCTTCTGCGCCTGGATCATCTGCAGTTCCATCTCCTTCCGACGGGTGTCATCGGTGATATATCCGACGATCTCGATGATATTTCCCTCCTCATCACAATGAGCGATGGCGGTCATCAACGCAATGAATTCTTCCCCGTTCAGCCGCTTCCAATGAAGCTGATAATGTTCGATCTTCTTCTCTTCCTTCAGTTTCTTCAGCATGACACTGCGTTCGTTCAGATCCATGTAAAATGAAGTTGAATGTTTGGTCAGCGCTTCATCGATCGTACGGAAACCGAACATCCTGGCAAAGGAAATATTGCACATCACCATGGTTCCGTCCGGCTTGGAGATGAAATCGCCGGTCAGATCCTCTTCGAAGAATTTCTTGTACCGCTCCTGATTGAGCTGCAGCTCCTCTTTCTCCTTCACGCTTTGCGTCACATCACGCTGAATCCCGAAGAACCCGGTGATGCTCCCCTGTTCGTCATGGATGCAGACGGCGTTCCCTTCCACGACAATGATCTCCTTTCCGCCTCCCCCTTTCTTCATTGTGGTGGAATAGTAGGTGGCGCCGGAGGTGAACAGATTCGTGAAGAGGGCTCGGACCTTCTCCAGATCATGATCGAAGATGTCCCTCGGGGTCATCGTCAGTACCCTTTCGCGTGTGATGCCGTACTGATTCACCAGCGCATCATTCAGCTTGGTGATCACCGCTGTCTCAAAGATCTCCTTCAGGAATTCCTCTCGCCGCTCACTCTGCGACCATGCGACCGGCCGCTGCAGCTGCATGAAAAAGCACGCATCGAGCGACTGATGAAAGAATTTGTCCAGCATGTCGTTCGAGGTGCGGAGCGATTCCTCCATCTCTTTCCGTTTGGTCACATCCTGCTTGAAAGCGATGAAGTGCGTAACGGTTCCGTTCCCGTCCACCAGCGGAGTGATGGTCATTTCTTCAAAATACAACGTGCCGTCCTTCCTCCTGTTGATGAGTTCACCCTGCCAAACATTCCCTCGGAGGATCGTTGACCACATTTCACCGAAGAACTCCGGAGGATGTTTGCTGGAACGGACGAGGTCCCTTGGATTCCTGCCGATGATCTCTTCCCACGAATATCCGGTCAGTCGAAGGAATGCCGGATTGGCCCAAAGGATGTTCCCTTCCACATCGGAGATCATCATGGCATTCACAGCGGAGTTGAGCGCCGCATTGTTCAGCCGGAGCTGCTCTTCCGAGCGGACTTTATCGGTAATATCGTGGATGATGGAATAGAATATCTTCTGGCCGTTCAGCTGGATGAGCGAACTGGAAATATCGACATGTCTGATCGATCCATCTTTCCGGCGATGTGTGCTCAGGATATTGTTTTTCGATCCGCGGGTGACGGACTGCATGTTCTCCCGGACAACATTCTCCGCCTGTGCATTGATGTCGAAGACCGTCATGGAGGTCAATTCATCGTGCGCCCATCCATAATAAGAGACGGCGGACTTATTAGCATCAACGATCTTGCCGGTATCGGCATCGATCAGAAGCTGTACCGCAGTATGATCGTTGAACAGTGAACGGAATTTTTGTTCGCTCTCCCGCAGCAGTTCTTCCGCTTGCCGCCGTTCGGTGATGTCGATGCAGGATCCGAGATATCCGATGAACTCACCGCTGGGAAGAAAATTCGGAACACCGTTGTCCAGCACCCAGCGGTAACTGCCGTCATGATACTGCAGGCGGTATTCGCAGGTGAAATGTTTACGTTCCCGGAACGATTCATCGAATGAAATATCAAAGATCTCCCGGTCCTCGGGATGGACCAGCTCAAGCAGTCTCTCGCGGACTTCCCCGTTGACCGTTCTGCCGGTGAACTGACACCACGTTGCATTCACATAATTGATGAACTTCTCCGCATCGCACATCCAGATGAGCATCGGGGAATTGTCCGCGATGCGGCGGAACCGGAGTTCACTCTCTTTCAACGCATCGAGCGCAGTGCGCTTCTCGTTGAGCAAGCGGGATTCCTGAATGGCCCGCTCCACAGCCGATGGAAGCCGTGTCAGTTTTTCCTTCAGTACATAATCAACGCATCCGTTCCGGAGCATCTCTACGGCGATCTCATCGCCGACGGCGCCGGAAACGAGGATGAACGGCACACCGAGATGAAGCTCCATGAGCAGCTTCAGTGCACTGCGTCCGCTGAACTGCGGAAGCTGATAATCCGACAGAACGATGTCGATCTTCTTCGTCTTCAGCAGATGGAGATACTCACTCTCCGTTTCAACCCGTTCGAGCGTGAAATCGATGCCGGACTTCTTTAATTCATACCGGAGGATCTCTGCATCGTCCAGACTGTCCTCCACAAGGAGGATGTGATACGTTGTGATCATTGCAATTCCCGCGGTCAAATGAATTTATGAGTGAACATCCAGTAGGTCACCATCTCGTCGATACACTGGGCGTAGGCGTCGTATTCCACCGGTTTCACAATATAACTGTTGGCGTGCAGCTGCGCCGCCTGGACCAGATCACGCTCCTGATTGGAGGAGGAGAAGATGATCACAGGAATGTACTGCAGCACGGTATCCTCTTTGATCTTCTTCAGCACCTCAAATCCGAGTACCTTCGGAAGTTTGATATCCAGGATCACGATACGCGGCAGACGTTTCCCTTCATTCTCGATCACCGTCCGCAGCTGCTGAAAATGGATGAGCGCCTCTTCCCCGTCCTTCAGCCAGACAACATTGCCGGACATCCCGCGGCGCTTCAGGATGCGGGTGGTAATCTCGAAATCGTTCTGATCATCCTCAACAATGATGATCTCCAACGGATGATTATTCATATTAATCTTTCCAATAGTTGGACTGTGAATATGACAATGCAAATAATGTTAGAAGTGGTCTCAAAAATGCCACTTTGTTGTCATGCCGAGCCCCGATTTTCATCGGGGTAAACTTCGACGAGGCATGATTCATTTGAAGTGTCACACTTCTGCCGCCTGAGTTTTATTTTCTAAGCGGCACCCCGTTCGGTTAGAGTATTTAGACGGGGGACTCCGCTCAGTGTGACAATTTTGAATAAAAACCGTTTTTGAGACTACTTCTAGTAGTCCGGAGCCTCAATCGGCTGCATCCATGTCCGATGATGCATCATGATACCGATCTGTTCTTCCGGGAGTTGATCTCCTGCGCGCTTCCCGTTCATTCATTCTCCATCGGGATCGTGAAGGTGAATGTCGTTCCGATATCCACGGCACTCTCCACCCAGATCCGGCCGGCATGTTTCTGGATCACACGGTGCACGATCGCCAGACCGACACCGGTCCCTTCGAATTCATTCTGAGAATGCAGCCGCTGGAATACGCCGAACAGTTTGTCTGCATATTTCATATCGAAACCTGTGCCGTTATCCTTCACATAATACCGGCATTCATTCCCGTTCACTGACCCGCCGATCTCGATGAGAGCCGTTTCGCGGTTCCGGGTGAATTTAACACTGTTGCTGATCAGATTCACCAGCACCTGACGCACAAGGGACGGATCTCCGTACGCCGCCGGGAGCGGATGGACCACGGTGGAGATGGAACGGTGTTTCTCTCCGATGATGGTCTCTTCCAGCACTTTCGCTGCAATCAAATTCATATCGAAATGGACCTTGGAGATCTCCGCCCGGCTGGTGCGGGAGAACTGGAGCAGATCGTCGATCATCCTCCCCATGCGCGATGTATTATTGCGTATCGTTTTCAGAAGCCGTTTCCCTTCTTCGCTCAACTGTTTCTCTTCCTCGTCACCGAGGATCTTCGTGAACGAATCGATCGCGCGGACCGGGGCACGGAGATCATGCGAGATGGAATAGGAGAACGATTCCAGTTCCTGGATCGAATCCTTCAGCTGACGCGTCCGGTCCTCCACTTTCTCTTCCAGCTGTTCATTCAGCTCGATGATCTTTTGCTCAGTCTCCTTACGGCTGTGGATATCGGAATAGGTTCCGAAGATCTGCAGCGGTGAACCGTCCTTATTCCACCGCAGCACCTTTCCGCGGTCAAGCATCCAGCGGTACCGACCGTCGCCGCAGAGGAAGCGGTGTTCGTTGATGAAGATCGGCGCTTCTCCGCGGAGATGGTTCTGCATTGCCTGCATTGCTTCATCACGGTCCTCCGGATGGACATGTTCCAGCCAGAATCCGAGACTGTCCTCAGTGATCACCTCTTCAAATCCCACCAATCTCTTCGTCTCAGGGGAAAAATATACTTCGTTGGTAGGAATAGTGTACGTCCAGATCCCGTCACCGGTAGCATCGAGGGCGAATTTCAGCATCTGTTCGCTTTCGAAGAGCTTGTTGATCCCATTCATCCTGTGAATGGCAACCCCGATGCTTTCGGCCGCCACTCGAAGAACGGAACGTTCATCGATCGTCCACTCCCGTTTGTTCAACATCGTATCAAGGGCAAGGATGCCCCAAAATTGATCATCAATGAAGATCGGAAGCGCAATAATGCTTTGTGCACCGTACCGGCTTAATAGATCTCGTTCCGCATCGGAAAATTCTGAAACAAAACCGTGAAAGATATTTCCCGCCGCAAGCGAATTGTACATCGCGGGCATGACCACTGCGAACGATACGTGATGCGCCCCCGGATCCTCGATGATGGATGTTGATGGATCCTTCTCCCAGTGATACATCAGGGAAGTGATGGGAGCTATCCCGTTCTCGACATAATCATTCCTGAAGATCATCACGCGGTCCGCATCCAAACCTGTTCCGAGATGAGAGATCGCCTCATTGATGATCTCCTGCTGGTCCTGTTCGGAAATATGGACCAGAGAGACAGCCGCTTTGGAGAGACCGTCCAACGCACGTTTGTGCCCGAACAGGGAAAGTTCGGCCCGCCTCCGCTCAAGGATGTCCCATGCCATTGTGGCAAGCTGCGAAGCGATCTCTACATCCTTCTTATCATACTCATAGCTCTTATTTCCCACCCCCATGATACCGACGACCATTTCATTCCGCATGATGGGAATGAGAAGTTCACGGTGGATCGGTGCATGACCTTCCGGAAGTCCTTTCCGGTGAAGAAGTTCTGAATAATTATTATGGATCACGGGTCCCTTCGTATGCACACAATCCACCCAGACACCGGCCAGATCGATGGAATAGTGACGGGATTCACCGTCCGCGTGACACATGTGCTTGATGGTGTTGGTTGACCAGGTCTGCAGCACGATCGTCTTTTGATCATTCTCCACAAAATGGAAGAATCCGATCTTGCTTTCGGTGATCGCCTCTGCTTCATCCAGGATCTGCTGGAGCAGCTCTTTGACCGAATGATCGTTCGCAAACTCGCTCAGCAGCAGTCTGGTGCGGAGGAGATCTTCGTTCCGTTTGCGCTCCGTGATATCGCGGGTAACGCCGATGATACCGAACGCCTTCCGCTCCTCATCGTACATCAAACGGGTGGTCACTTCGGTCCACACTGTTGTTCCGTCTTTCCTCGGCTGTTCGATCATCACATACTCATTCGGAATATCCTCTCCTCGGGAAGCAAAGCTGACCGCTCTTTCCAGTCCTCTCTTGACGATCTCAATCGAAGATTCACAGATCACCTCGTTGAGCGGCTGCTGCATCACCTCGTCCGGTCTGAAACCGCGCAGCCGGAAGACCGACGGACTGATGTACATGAACCGACCCTCCAGATCCATCGTCCAGATCACGTCGGTGGAATTCTCGGCCAGCAGACGGTATTGCCGTTCGCTCTCCTTCACGATCCGTTCATTTTTCTTGCGGCCGGTGATATCCGAAACGATGGTAGCAAAGTGATTCGGTTTGGGACGGTACGCGATCACTTCAAAGAACATATCCAATTCCCGCGAATAATTCTCATAGTACAGCGGCGCACCGGTCTGCGCGACCATACCGTAATTTTCGATCCAATACTGTTCGGTGTTCGGCATAACTTCCAAAACGGTACGGCCGATGAGATCCTTTCTCTTCAAACCGGTGATCTGTTCAAAACTTTCGTTCACGTCAATAAAGCGGTAATCGACCGGCTTCCCTTCCGGTGAACAGATGATCTCATGCAGCGCAACCCCCTGCTGCATCGTGGTGATGAGCGTCCGGTATTGCTCTTCACGTTCCAGGAGCGCTGTTTCGGTCCGCTTCTGATCCGTTATATCCTCACCGATCGACGTAATGCCGATGATCGTGTTGGAATTATCGTAGAGAGTGATATTGGTCCATCGGACATACCTCATCTCTCCGGAACGCGTAAGGATATAGTTCTCGAACGGGTGCGGAACATCGTCCAGACTTTGACCGTTCATGAAGATCTCATAGATCTCATTCCGAATGTGTTCCGGAAGGAAGAGTTCGAACCATGACTTTCCGAGAACATCCTCCCGGGCATGCTGCGTCACCTTCAGCAGATAGTCGTTCACCATGACGATGTTTCCGTTGGTATCCAGAATGACACTGAGAAGCGAGATATCCTCCAAGATACCGCGGAAACGCCGCTCGGATTCTCTCAGGGCCAATTCCGCCGATTTCCGTTCTGTGATATTGCCGATGAAAGCCACCAGCACATCCATCTCCGGCAGTGCAACAGTGCTGATCTCCACATCGAAGAAGGTGCCGTTCTTTGCCCGGTGTTTCGATTCGAACTTGTCCATGCCGTTATCTACGATCCTGCGGACATGCTCTTTCGTTTCTTCAGGGTCTTCATTCGCCTCGAGGTCCGATATCTTCATAGAGCAGAGCTCTTCCTTCGTATATCCGCTCATAGCACAGTACATATCATTTACCTGAAGGATGTTTCCGGAGTGATCATAAGTCCAGAACCCATCCATCGATGATTCAATGATAGTGCGGTACCTCCGTTCACTCGCAATAAGTTCCCGTTCCGCCGTCACCCGTTTCGTGACGTCTTTGAAGACGCTCAGCAGCAGCACTTCCATATTCGGAAGGGTGAGGAATTTATTGGAAGCCTGGACTGTCAGGATCTCATGATTCCACAGTGTGATCTCTTTTTCAAAGTACTCTACCACCGTCCTGTTCCGGAATCGTTCCCGATATGTGGCCAGCATATCATCCTGTAGTTCCCCGGGATACGCCTGGGCAAAGGAGACACCGTGCAGTTTCTCCATCGGCATTTTCATGAGGGTAGAATACGCTTCATTCATCATCACGACCGTACCGTCGGCATCGGTCAATCGCATTGCGTCATGCGAATTCTCCCAGACCGCTTTGAACCGGTTCTCGGATTCGATCTTTGCATCCTGCGCCTCCTTCAACGCGGTGATGTCGCGCGAACTGACGAGCACTCCTGCACCGTTGATATTCCGATACGGAGAGTACTGTACGTCCATGAACCGTCTCCCCTCGCCTGGGAAATTGAACCACGCCTGATAGTGCACATCCTGGCCGGCAAGACAGCGCTCGAAGTTGGACCGGATCGTCTTATCAAAGATCTCTTCACCGAAGATCTCGGCAATGGTATGTCCTTCGATCTCCTCGCGATTACGGGACATCCGCCGCAGGTAGGCATCGTTCACCACCAGATAGCGGAAGTGCTCATCCACCAGCGAGATAGAGTCGCTTGTCGCAGAGATGATCTCCTTGAACTGCATCAGCACTTCCTCGGATTTCTTCCGGACACTGATGTCGCGAAGGATGGACTGCAGTTCCATCGATCCGTCCTGATAGACCACCGCTTTCCCGACCGACTCCATCCACAACCCGGTACCGTCAGCCTTCCTGAATTCAAATTCATACCGGCTCGGAAGCCCCTGCATGACGGATGATTTCATTTTTTGGAAGGCTTCGATCACCTGTTCACGGCGGCAGAAATAGGACCGGAAAGATGTTCCGACGACGGCGGACGGATCGTATCCGCCGATCTGAACGATGGAAGGACTGCAGTACGTGATTATCCCGGTCCTTTCCAGTCGGATGACAAGATCCTGGGACTGTTCAATCAGAAATTGGAACTCTTCCGTGCTCTTTTGAATGGCGGCATCCATCTCAAGCCGCTCCAGTTCATTCGCCGTCCGTTCCGCAAATAAGGCATGGATCGTGCGGAATTGGATGAAGCTGTCGAGCGGTTTCCGTCCCATGGCAACCAGCAAACCGATCGATCCGCCGCGGGAGTTCAGCAGTGATGTTCCGAGGAATGACGTCATTCCTTCATGCACATCAGAGATCGGTCCGGGGAATTCCTCGCGGAATCCTGTCCGGATATAGGTCACCCCTTCCTTCACCACGCGCTCGCACGGTGCAGCAGTGATCTTGAAGGAGAAATTCTTGATCTTCTTTCCGTCGAAATGGACCGCCAGTGTCTGAATGCTGAGTTTATCCTCCGAGAGGACTCCGACGATCGCACAGTCCGCATTCATCGCTTCGGCATAATTCTTTGTGATCACATCGAACGTATTGCTGTCCGACGTATCGCTCCCATGGAGCGCCAGGTTTTGCACAGCGGTCTCGATGGACCGACGCTGGGTGATATCCTCCACGATCGTTGCGAAATGGAGCGGATGATTGTTCGCATCGCGGATGACGCTGACGGAGATCTTCACCCAGATCGTCACTCCGTCCTTCCGTCGATACCGTTTTTCCGTCGAGAATGAACCGTATTCTCCCGCCAATAGCCGGCGGACAGGTTCGTCGTCGGCATTGAGATCGGCTTTGGCCGTGATCTCTTTGTACGACATTCCCACCAGTTCACTTTCCGAATATCCTGTCAGCTCCGAGAATTTCTTATTCACTTTCAGGAACCGTGTGTCCAACCCCGTCATGATCAAACCGACAGAGGATTGTTCATAGAACGCCTGCAGCTGGTTCTCGACCGTGATCCTCCGCTCTTCCGCCTGCTTCCGTTCCGTCACATCTACCACATATCCTTCGGTATATTGATAGCGGCCTAGATCATCGAAGATGCCCCGTCCGCGTTCCCAGAGCCAGCGCACTTCACCGTTTTTGGTGGTGAAGCGGTATTCGATCTCAAATTCTTTCCGCTGCTTGATCGCCTCCAGTGTTGCCGTCCAGCCATTGTACAGATCCTCTTTCATAATGTGGGCAAAGAACTCACGGGAATGAGAACCGGTCAGTTCTTCAGGACTGAAACCGGTCAATTTAAGCACTCCGTTCGAGACGTACAGAAGCCGTGAATGATCTTCACCGTTGAAACTGTCCTCACAGCGGTAGATATATCCGGGAAGATTGCCGATCAGCGTCTCCAGTTTCTGCTGATGGTCGCGTGCCAGTTCTGCGATCCGATACCGCTCGGTCACATCCTCGGCAAATCCGAGCCCGCGTCCGTCCGGAAGTTTTACGGCAACGATCCTTGCGCGGAATGTGGTTCCATCCTTCCGCTTCATCATCAGTTCGCGGTCCGACTTACCGGCGGTCATCGTTTCGAAGAAATGAAGTCGGGCAGCTTCCGCCGAATCCTCTGCGATCACTTCGGAGATGCGCACACCCAGAAGATCACGAGTGGTGTATCCGAGCATGCTCAATGCGGCAGGGTTCACCTCGTCGAACATTCCCTCACCATTCGCGATAAAGATGCCGAACGGAGCTGCGTTCAGATAGGAACGGAAGTTCTGTTCGCTCTGGGTCACTTTCTTCTCGTGTTCCTTCCGCTCCGTAATATCCGTTTTGATGCCGACGAATCGGATGACCTCTCTCTGCGCATTGAACAGCGGAGTGATCGTCTGCTCCTCCATATACGTAGAGCCGTCCTTCCGTTTATTGATCATCTCGCCGTGCCACGGCTTTCCGGAAATAATCGTATTCCACATATCCTGATAGAACTGATCGGACTGATACCCGGAACGGACAAGTTCACCCGAATTCTTCCCGCGGGCTTCCTCCAATGTATATCCGGTCATCGTTTCGAAGGCCGGATTGACCCATTCGATCCGTCCGGAAACATCCGTGATGACGATACCGTTCGCCGCAGCGTTCAGCGCGGAACTTTGGACGGAGACCTGGAATTCCCGCTCCTTTTGCTCCGTGATATCGATGTTCACTCCCATGATCCCGGCGATCTGCTGATCAATGTAATATGGAGCGATCACCTCGTAATAGTACCGTGATTCATTCGCGGGGCCGCTCTTATACAGACGTTCACCCCGGACGGTCACACCGCCGAATGCTTTGACATTGTTCTGTTGCCATTGATCCTTCGTTTTCTGATCGATTTTCTGCTCCGGCAGCGCCTGACCTTTGATGACGCCCCACATCTTCTTCCCTTCGTTGCTTTGGATGATCTGGATGCCGTCGATATCGCGCGCCCAGAAATCGAACGGAACATTCTCAATCATCGCCAGTAAAAGACCGTTGTGGGATTTCAGCCGGTCTTTGGTCTGCATAAACTCGATCAGCAGCGGATAGAGGATCAAGGTTGTCGTGATCAGAAAAATACCCCCGGTGGCCAACAGCAGTGCCTCTTCCAAGCCCGTATCACCGATATCACCGTGCAAAAGTTCGTAAAGACTGTTCAGTGTCGACACCCCGATGAAATACCCGATCATGATCGCGGGGGTTTTATACTTCAGGCGGATCCCAAGAAAAATGATGATGCTGAGTGAAATGATTCTTGAAACGATGGAGAATATGAGGAGAGACGGGATGACGACCCCTTTGAAAAACGGCAGTTGTTCGAGATGATTGGTGTCGGACAAGAATAATGACCCCAATGCAGCGATCATTAAAACCGTAGCAAAGATAAGGATCAGATGACGGTTCCGTTCTGTCGAAACAATGTTGAATATTAAAGACATACTCCGTTCCCCTGAGTGCGGTGTGATGATGACTTATGCATTGACTTTATATCCGCGCTGCTCAGGATGGATCCCCAGCTGCTCCATGCGGTACCGGAGTTTGGAACGGGTGATGCCGAGGATCTTGGACGCCTGCACCTGATTGCCGTTCGTGATATTAAGGGTCTTCATGATCAGATCACGCAGCACTTCCTTCATGGAGATGCCGTTGGAGGGGATCATCAGGGAGAATTGACCGTTCGTGAATTTTTGCTGCGGCACGGAGATGGTGTGTGCAGGCTGTAAGAAGGAGAAACATTCGCGTCCGAGCTGTTCATGATCCGTCAGCAGCACCACACGCTCCATCACATTGCGGAGCTCGCGCACATTTCCTTTCCAGTGATACTGTTCCAGGAACTGGACCGAATCGGGGAGCAGCGTCTGTATATGTTTGTTGAATTTCGTGGAGTAGTCCTGCAGGAAGACCGATGCGATCGGGATGATATCCTCTTTCCGTTCACGCAGCGGGGGGATCCTCAGTACGGCAACGTTCAAACGGTAGAACAGGTCCTCGCGGAACCTCCCTTTCTCCACTTCACTCTGCAGATTGCGGTTCGTGGCGGCAATGATGCGGACATCCACATTGATCTCCTTCGTTCCGCCGAGCCGGTAGAACTTCTGTTCCTCCAGCACTCGGAGCAGTTTCACCTGCATCTCCTGGGAGAGTTCCCCCACTTCATCCAGCAGCAGCGTGCCGCCGCTGGCCAGTTCGAATTTCCCCTGCTTCATCCGTTCGGTCGCACCGGTGAATGCCCCTTTTTCGTACCCGAAGAATTCAGATTCCGCCAGGTCCTTCGGGATCGCGCCGCAGTTGATGGTGATGAACGGTTTTTCGATCCGCGGACTCTTCTGATGCAGATACCGTGCGAAGAGTTCCTTTCCTGTTCCGCTCTCACCTTCGATCAGCACGGTGGTGTTCTCGCCGGATGCGAGGCGTTCGGCGGTCGTCAGCAGCTGCTTGATGACGGCGCTTTTGCCGATGATGCCGTGCTTCGGTTTCTGCGATTCGACCTCCTCTTCGAGGATCTTCACTTTGCGCTGTAGGCGTGCATACTCCATCGTCTTCTGGATGAGGACCGAGAGGTGTTTCAGATCGAACGGTTTCACCATGAAATCGTACGCACCTTCCTTCATCGCCTGAACGGCCAGAGTGATCTCGGCATACGCGGTCATCAGGATCACCGGCATCTCAAAACCCTGCGCGCGCAGCTGACTGAGCAGCCGCAGTCCGTTGTGCTCTCCATAGTAGATATCCAGCATGATCATGTCCGGGTTGGTTTGACTGACCATCGAGAGGAACAGATCCCCCTTGTTGCAGACCTTCACCGTATACCCTTCGCTGCTCAGGATCTTCTGTAGTGAGGCCGTGAGGATCTCTTCGTCATCGGCAAGGAAAATGGTACCTTTGGACATAACGCCCCTTTCTGATTATGACTTGGGAAAATAGAGTTTAATTTCTGTGCCGCCCGAATCCGGCTTGGAGATCGCAATGTCGCCGCCGTGCTGCTGCATGATCCGTCGGGAGAGTGAAAGACCGAGTCCGGTCCCTGAACTTTTTGTGGTCTTGAAGAGTTCGAACGCCGCTTTCAGATATTCGTCGGAGATCCCGACGCCCGAATCCCTGATACAGCAGATAAGCCGCGGCTGCAGTTCCGTTTCCTTCTGGTCCTCCATGAATGTCGTCACCGTGATCGTTCCCTCCTCCGGTGTCGCTTCGATCGCATTACGGAGGATGTTCAGCAGCACCTGGAGCACCTGTTTTGCATCGATCTTCAGGAACGGAAGATCGTTCCTCAGTTCTGTCTCGAGCGTGATGTGCTTCTTGTGCACGTTCAGCATCAGCAGATTGACCGCCTGCGAGATAATGTCGTTCACGCTGACGATGCGGATCTCCGGTGCGGTGGACCGGGCGATGGTCAGCGTATTCTCCACCACTTTCTCGATATGCTGCGCCCCCTGAATGGCGAGTTTCAGAACGTCGATATCCTCGAAGGCCGGATGTTTGCTCTCCAGGAATTGCAGATTGAGTTTGATACCGGCAAGCGGATTGCGCACCTCATGCGCGATTCCGGCGGCGATCGTGCCGAGCATCGATAATTTTTCGGACTGATAAAGTTTCTCCATCATCATCTTCCGGTCGGTCGTGTCGCGCGAGAAGAGGAGGATCTGCTGCTGATTGTCCACTTCGATCACTGTCGCGTCGGATTCCATACAGATCACCTTGCCGCTCTTCGTCCGCATATTCAGTTCGCCGGAGAAGCCGGGATCCACCACGATCTCATCCTGCTCATCGCCGTCCGCAAAGGGGAGATGCTGATTCTCCAGCAGCTCTTCCCTGCCGTAGCCGAGCAGCTGCACCGCGTATGGATTCGCATTCAGCAGGATCCGGCCGGAGGAATCGAGCATGAAGATGGCGATGCTCGCTTTTTCGAACAGCAGCCTGTACCGTTCCTCGGAACGCATCAGCTGTTCGTTCTTCTTCAGCAGCTGCTGGGAGTAGATCTCGAGATTCTGCATCTTCTCCTCGAGCTTTTTGTTCAGCAGTTTATAATGGCGTTCCATAAACGAATGGTCATCCAGCGGGAGCGTCTGCTGGTCCGGATCGAGGATGATGTTGTGGTCGGAAATATTCAGCAGTTCGCTGACGGCAAGGATGAGGGAATCCGTACCGCCGGTCTTCACCACATACCGGTCAGCGCCGATGGTCTTGGCAAGGTCCTTATCTTCTTCGTCGATGTAGTCGCTGGAATAGATGATGAAGGGTATCGAGGAGAGTTGCGGGTGGTTCTTCACGGACTTGCAGAGCTGGAATCCGTCCATCTTCGGCATCATGGCATCAGCGATGATCAGATCGATCGGTGTCGTCTTCAGAACATCCATGGCGATCAGTCCGTTCGCTGCGCCGTGGACGGTATAGTTCAGTTCACTGAGCACATCCTCCAGCAATAGGATGTTCTCCGGAATATCATCCACCACCAGGATCGATAGGGATGCCGATAATCTTCGAATGCGCTCGTCTGTCTGCATAACAACACCTCGCAGTGATCTTCTCTGTCTTGTTGGCGGATTTTATGCAGTGAAGATACTACTATTAGCCAAGTGCACACAATACGTTGTATTGCGTAATTATCGACAGCTACAGGAGCGAAGAGTCCGAATTTATTTATTGAGGACGACGAGGCCGTTCTTGATGGCGAATGTAACGAGGGTAACGGAATCATGGATCCCGAGTTTGGTGAGGATATTGTTGTGGTGCGTATCGACCGTGCGGACGCTGATATTCAATAACTCGGCGATCTGCTGGTGGGAACGGGAATTGGCGATCAACTGCAGGATCTCCCGCTCCCGTGTGGTCAATTGGTTGATGAGATACTGAGGATTGTTGTGATTCTGCTCGTTATTGAGCACGGCGCGGAGCTGTGCCGAAGGGACATGAGGACAGATGAAGTCGGGCGATGTCGTCGCTTCGATCAGTGCATCGCGGAGATCATCCGGATCGGTTGTTTTCAGCAGATAACCGTTGGCACCGCTGTGATAAACCTGAGCAACATATCCGATATCATCGTACGCAGAGACGACCATGACAGGGATTGAGACGTCATGTTTTTTGATGAGCCGGGTCGCTTCAATGCCGTTCAATTCGGGCATATTCAGGTCCATCATCACCAGATCGGGCATCAATTCCTTCGTTTTGGTTACCGCGTCCTTCCCGTTGCTCACCTCGTGAATAACGGTAAACTCCGGAAAGAGCGAAAGGATGTGCACCAATCCCCGTCGGACGAGCGTGTGGTCATCGGCAATTAAAATGGTGATCGGTGCGGTGTTTCCCATATCATCGGTCATGAGGGTGAACTGCTGTCCGAATATAGAGAATCAGCGCGAAAAAAGGAATGTTTATTTGTGATGATTTCCGCAGAGAAGCGGTCCGCATTGACTTCGATATCGGACCGCTTGGCGAATCGGGGCATGGTTGTCTCAATCGATGCAGAGCGTATTGGTATGAGAGAAGAAATCGACACCGATCTTCAGCTGGAGCGTACCGGTATCGAAGAACAGTTCGTCGCGCTGACACAATTCCCACAGCAGCAGTTCACGGTTCATATTCGTTTCATTCATCAGCACGGTGTATTCCAGCAGGGCAAAGAAGAGCTCGGGAGAAAGGATCACCCGTGACTGCGGATGATTCCGTTCAGCGAGCTCATTGCTCAGTTCGTTGATCCGGCGGTGTAACTGCACACCTTTGACGAGTGCTTCTTGGTCTGGGAACATAGCGGCGCACCGGCTGTCGGTTTATGGTTGAGTGAATTGTTGAAGGATCTCGTCAGCGACCTTTTCCACGATCTCTTTCCGGGAATAGTATCCGGACTGGACCCGGTCGCGGATCGCATCGATCTTCTTGTTCTCTTCCGTCTGGAACAGTTTCAGTGCTTCCGGCGACAATTCCACGGAATCATCGACACGGCGGTCCTTCTCCTCGCGTGCTTTTTCCTTGCGGATCTTGACAACATCATACGCATTGTTCGGCTGCGATATTTTTCTGATATCCATGGCTCTCTCCCGTCTGTTGAATTATTTTGTGCCGTAGAATCTGTTCTGCTGTACGGCATGGATCGTTGAGACTAGCGATTCGCTCTTTTCGAGAATCGTCTTATTGAGGACGGCGGACCGTTCCCCCAGCAGCGTCAGCGCCGTCTGAAGTTCCTTTACCATTCTTTCCGCACCAACCGCCTCTAGCGGCATCGGCGCAGGTTCGGACGCTGCGACCGTCCGGTGAACCCTGCCGAGAAGTTCCACTTTTTCCTCCCGCTCTCCGGTCAGCCGGGTGACCGCATCGAACTGATCGTTCCCGGTCTCATCGATCAACCGGTCGGTGATCGAAACAAGTTCCTTCACCAGCGAGAGCAGTTCGTCGATATTCGCAGATTGCTCGTTAAGCTGAGGTGTCATACAGTATCCCCATCATTCGTGAGATTTTCTTTGCCACCAGCACCGCCTCTTCTGACGGGATCTGACGGATCACCCGGTTGGTCTCTGCATCGACCACTTTGACGATGGCCTTCTTCGATTCCTGATCGACCACGAATGTCAATTTGGTATTGGTCGCCTCCATCGCTTTATTCAGTTCCTGCGCGATCTCCCGCACTTTCTCATTCTGTTCGCGCTGTTTCCTGATGCTAGCGGAGGCCGCGCGGCCGGATGCCGATTCCGATGGCCCGCCGACGGATGCGATGTTTTGGGTAATATGTTCTATTTTGTTTGCCATGTTCTCTCACCATCCGATCTCCTGAGTGTTAGTAGAAGGACGTGATCGCTGCTATCGACTGCTGTTGTGCCATGATCTTATTGTATGCTGCCTGGAGTCTGAGAAAGTCATTTTTATATTTTTCCACGTGACGGTTGAGCGTTTCGTCGAATCGCGTAATGCGGTTCGTTAAACTCAGCACCTGGGAGTCCGCCGTATCCTTCACTGACTGGATCTTTCCTCCGGTCGAGCTGGTCATTGTATCGATGAGTGTCACCAGTTTATTCGCGATTCCGTTCGTGGAATTGAAGAGCCCCTCTACCGTCTCCACGCTTGTATCCAGCATCTCGTTGAACTTCTCTGTGTTGGAGAGTGTCAATGTACCGTCCCGGCCCACGGTGATCCCAACTTCGGACAGCAGGGACGGATTTCCGACCTTCACACTATCCACACTCGTAGCGGCGATACTGCGCAGATTGTACCGGAATGTGGTGAAGATGGAATCACCCGACAGCGCTTCTCGTGTCTTTGTCAATGAATCATACTGCGTCTTGGTATTGATATAACTGAGCGCCGCATTGTAATCCGTAATGAATTTCTGCACCTTCTCCTTGATCGCGGACTTGTTCACATCCACCGTCAATGTCAGCGGCGCATCCGCATCTGCATGTGCCCCTTTCAATTCCAGCGTGACACCTTTCAGCACATCCGTGATGGTGTTGACCTCTTTCTCCACCGTGATCCCGTCCACCGTGAACGCGGAATTGAGAAGACTGACCGAAGAATTTGCATATCCTGCCGTCGAAGTGCCGGATGCCGTGCGTCCGGCGATCACCGAGCTGTTCAGACCGAGTTTCTCCATCAGTGTGCCGGAGAGATCGGTCAAAGAGATGGCGTTCGATGCTCCGGTGGATTTGCTGATCAGCACCAGCTTGTTGGTGGTTGACGTATCGCCGACCGACGATGCATTCACATCCGCATCGGAATCGTTGATGGCCGTTGCCAATTTCCCAAGGATGGTCTCATTGGAATCACCGGCGACCAGTTCAACGCTGACATCGGTATTCACACCATTGATCGTCAGCCTTACCGATTTTGTCCCCGCTCCTTCCGCATCCACCACGCCGGTGGAGGCAGCGGTCAGCCGGTCGGAAAGCAGGGTATCGTTCTTCGCCAGCCGGGCGATCTTCAGCGAATGTGTCCCGACAAGCGCTGTGGATGTTGCCGTTGCGGTAGCCAGGGTTGCATTCGTGGATTCGACGCTGAACGTATTGAATTTAGAACTCGAACCGGTCTTCTTCAGATCCTCGGCGGTCGATTTCAAAGTCTTCAGTTTCGTCTTCAGATCGGCCAGAACGGCAAGCCGCATATTCAGGGCAGAGCGTTTCGTCTCCAGCACCTGCGCCGGTTTCCGTTTGCTCAATCGGTACTGAGCAACGAGCTGGTCGATCCCTGATACGTCGGATACGGATGACATGTTCTCTTTCGTTTAGTGATGCTTACACGTGAAAGGCTTCGCCCCAGGCAGTTCGTAACTCCTGAAGGATGTTCAGCGCTTCTTCATTCTTTCCCGTTCGAAGACAGGTCTTGCAGTAATCATACAGTTTGAACAATCCGAGCGAGACCTCCTGATAATCGAAATTCAACGCCGAGATCAGTTCATTGATCGCACGCCGCGCCAGATCCTTATCATTCTTCTTCACGGCGAGGATCGCTACATCATAGACACGCGCGATCACCTGCACCGGGGTCAGATTCATCGAATCCTCTTTCCGGTACCGGTTCGTTGCGGCGGATTGCACGGGCGGCGGCATCACTGCAACTGCTGTTTCTGATTCATTCATATGTCGTCTGCCTGCATACATATTCACCATCCTTCGTTAATGTGTGATTTACCATACTGTAGCGGTCCGCTCTCCGCTCACGGGAGAACGGACCAATGTGTATCTCTTACCGGAACAGTGACAGGAACGCCTGGGGCGAGGAATTGGCCTGTGCCAGCTGCGCCGTGGACGTCTGCTGCAGGATCGAGAGCTTCGATGCCATGATCTGTTCCTTGGCAACATCCGCATCCATGATCCGGCTCTTCGCCGCTTCGG
>CALRIY020000067.1:0-19604 GCA_943364975.1 Synechococcus sp. UW140 | reverse complement strand
GCTGCCGAAGAAGAATTTTCATTTTACCGGCATCCTATACCAATTCCACCTCACCGATTCGAGCAAAGGTTATCAGCTGCTGCCGCTTCTGAATACAGACCTTGAATCCGATCCGGCTACTGTGAAGGATTGGGCAGTCGGAATTCCGGCACAATACATCCTCTATAATAATTTCCCGAATCCGTTCAATCCTTCCACCACCATTCGGTTCGGTGTGCCGGAGGCGAGCACGGTCCGGATCGAGATCTACGACATCCTAGGCCGCAGGATCTCGGAATTATATAATGACCGGATGGAGCCGGGATATCAGCAGGTAACGTGGAATGCACGCGTCTCCACCGGCATCTATTTCTACCGGATCGAATGCGTCTCGGTCTCCCGTCCGGATCGGAAGTTTACGGAGATCAAAAAAATGCTCTTGATAAAATAGTCCCTATACAGTGATTGGAACGCGTTTCGCGGATCTAAAGAATACAATCATAAATAGTGGACGATCAGTCAATGATATGCACGGACGGACAGCGGCTCAACTGATCAACGGAGTGATCGCTGAAGGGGAGCATACGGTACAGGTCAATGCATTGAAATTCCCAAGCGGGATGTATTTCGCGCGATTACAGAGCGGTACGCAATTTCAAACAATCAAAATGACACTCTTGAAATAGCCGGGGGTGACTGCAGATCATATAACACAACAGCATGTGGATACGCCGTGCGGTACAGTGTTCATATGCCGAAAAATATTTGGAGGCCATAATGAACACACTTTCACAAGCTGTAATGCTGATTCTTCTCCTTCTTGCTGCCGAAACGTCGGTCGCTCAGTTCAGAACCCCCGCGCAAGGGAATGATCCTGCCGCTTCGCGGGATCTTCGCAGAATTCCTTCACAACGTACAACGGATCTTATCAACCGATCTGCGTCATTCGACGGTACGGATGATTATATCACGATGGGCATTGATGCAGCACACCAGATAACGAACACCCTCACTGTTGAAGCATGGATCAAACCATCAGCCAATCTCGGATACGCAGGGATCATCAACAATCTTTGGGAAACTTCCGGCAATAAAGGGGGATTCGGACTGACGATGGGTGGGGTCTCTGCCAACATCATGTTTGCGGTGACGACAACCGCAAGCGCAACATACCTTCCCGCAACAATCCCCGCACTGAATCAATGGGTGCATGTAGCCGGCACATTTGACGGTTCCACGATGCGTGTATATATTAATGGAATAGAGACTGCAACGACCGCAAAAACAGGGAGTATCACCTATGCATCGCCGAACGATCTGATGATCGGCAGATATTGGGATAATAACGAATCCTATTATTATACCGGAGCTGTGGATGATGTCCGCTTGTGGAACATTGTCCGTACGCAAAGCGAGATCGCCAACAACCGGTTCACCGAACTGATCGGAAATGAATCGGGATTGGCGGGATATTGGAAACTGAATGAAGGGAGCGGCATCTCTGCGAATGACGAAACAGCGAACAATAAGGATGGTGTGCTGACCAATGGTGTCGCCTGGCTGAGTGAATCCGGTCTGCCGGTGGAACTGTCATCATTCTCGGCTGTACAAAAAGGGAATGGTGTTGAACTGAAGTGGAGAACGGCAACGGAAGTGAATAATTATGGGTTTGAAGTGGAACGAAGAACAATTGATAATGGACAATTGACAATGGAAAATTGGAAGAAGGCGGGATTTGTGGAAGGGAACGGTACTTCAAATGTTGCCCATGAATACGCTTACACCGACCGTGTTGTCTCTGCCGGAACGATTGCATATCGCTTGAAACAGATCGACCGGGACGGAAAATTCACGTATTCGCAGGAGATAGAGATCAATGTCGGCAGTTCAGTCACAACGTTTGAACTGCAACAGAATTATCCCAATCCATTTAACCCTCAAACGGTGATCACATATCAGATCCCGGACTTCAATCATGTTTCAATATCTGTGTATGACGCCGTCGGACGAGAGGTTGAACAATTGGTGAATGAAGTGAAGCATGCCGGGACGCATTCCGTACTCTTCAACGGCTCACGCCATGCGAGCGGGATCTATGTTGCGAAATTGGCTTCCGGCGGACACACGCAGATCCGTAAAATGCTTCTGATGAAATAAGAAACGATAAACAGAATAACTTTTTCTCGATCCTTTGATCACCGCCTGCCATCCTGCATCATCATTGGTGCGGGATGGGTGGTGTGTGATGATCTGCACACTGCTGTTACCTCATCATTTCCTCTCACCCCCGAAATAATTATATTCTCCATCCTCAAATTGATGTTTCCCGACGCTCCGTTCCGCTGTGTCCGGGGGATTCACCGTGATACTGCATATCATCGGATGACGGGAACGACAGATCTTATCACGCTTGTTATACTGAACGATGGAATATAGATGAGGCGCAAAAAATAATGAGAAAGAGTTTCATGAAGTTCTTTTTACCTCTGTGTGCGATGCTTCTTCTGCAGGGAGCTTATGGTCAGCAGGATACGGTATTACTGTTCGTCTCACATGAACAGACATACTATTCCGAATATGTTGTCATGTACCGAGCTCTTCAGGCTTCAGGATATGTTGTCGATGTCCGCAGTTCCAATGCGGATTCTGCCGGTATCTATATGGTCCCGAGCACCACGGACATCGAAGAGACCGCCAATACGTTATCGGGAAGCAGTTATTCCCAATTCACCGCTCAATTCCAAAATCTTTTCGGCAGTTCGTGGAATGCTGCATGGAATACCATGCCCTCTTACATTGGCGTGAACGGACGGATCCAGGATGTTGCATCCATCGGCCGGTATAAAGCGATGGTGATCGCCGGCGGGACCGGAGCGCTCGATTACCGGGTGGATGGCTCCTACTCGGCGCAGGGAAGCGGAGGGAGAACTGTTTCGGCATCGGACGTTCAGGCGGCATCCGAAAAACTGAATGTCCTGGCGCTGGAATTTCTCGCCGCCGGAAAACCTGTGCTGGCGCAATGTCATGGCGCATCGCTTCCGGCATTCTGGAGGATACCATCAACATCCGGACCGGGTGAGGAAGCCCTCGGATACAGTTTGTTGAAAGGGAATTTCTCCGCAGGATTTCCGGAAGCTGCGACATCAACAACGCTCTCATCGTTGAACGTCACGTACCGGGAGTATGACCGGGTGACCGTTTCAAGTCCGCACAGCTCATTCAACGATCTGGGAAAAGCGGAATACAAGATCATCACCACCCGGGACTGGTATCCGCAGACCATCGCGCACGCGGCACGGACACTCCTGAATATCATCACGACCTATCCTGCACAGTCGGAACTGGAATCGAATATTTCCGTTCTGATCCTGCACGGCGGTGTGGTGAACACATCGGACTGCAGTTATCTGAATCGCGCGAATGATGTTCCGTGCAATTACGGCACCGGCGGGAATATCCCGGCAGATTATACGGACCTTCAGTCCCTCTTCACTGCAGATTCGCCGAATGATCCGTTCGTCTTTTCGGTGACGCAGGTGAATATGACCGGAGGATCATTGCCGTACACCGCGTCCGACCAGTCCTCCGTGCTCACATATCTTTCCCAGTTCGATGTCGTCATTTTTTATAAACACTGGTCCACCGGTATGACCGATGCGATCCAGAACGCTCTTGTCTCCTTTGCGGACAACGGCGGAGGGGTGATCGCGCTGCATCACGGACTCTATAATGATATCGACGGATCGCTGAACAAGAACATCCTCGTCAATCAGCTCTTTGGTGCGGAATCAGCAATGAACACCTGGTCCGGAAATCTCACCACCTATAATCTCTATTCGACGGATCACGGACATTTCGTCTCGACGTACGGCATTGCGTATCCGGATCCGATGGAAGCGCCGGCGCCGTGGAGCAGCAATGCGCTTTTATTGGCGGCAAATGCATCATTTTCATATTACCAGCGCTTTTCCGTTTACGACGAGCTCTATAATAACATGTCCTTCGTCTCCGGACAGACATTCGGACGGGGGATCAATCAGATCACGCCGATTTTCTCCAACGACCAGAATCCCTCCTCGCAGTCTCACACATCGGGATTTGTGAAGCATTTCGATCCCTCCAACGATAACACGGTCGGCCGCGCCGCATTTTTTGAGGTCGGTGAACGGAAGGAAAGTATCTCCATCGATCACCGATTCGGTCAGGTCGTGCGGAACACTGCCGCATGGATGTCCTCCGCTTCAACCGCTCTTCCGGTGGAACTAATATCATTCACCGCAGCGCAAAAAGGGAATGGCGTAGAGCTGAAATGGAGAACGGCGACGGAAGTGAATAATCATGGCTTTGAAATTGAGAGAAAATTGGTTCACGGTTCACGGTTCATGGTAAATGATGAACGGAATGAGCCCTTCGTCGTGAACCATGAACCCTCAACCGGCGTATGGATCCATGTCGCCTTCGTGGAAGGAAACGGAACTTCGAACACTCCCCATGAGTATTCATTCATTGACCGTTCGCTTTCTGCAGGAAGGTATTCTTTTCGCCTGAAACAGATCGACCGGGACGGAAAATTTGAGTATTCACCGGAAGTGTTTGTGAATGTTGGAATTACGCCGACGGTATTGACGCTCGAACAAAATTATCCGAATCCGTTCAATCCCGCCACAGTGATTCGTTATCATGTTCCGAAGAGCGGACAAGTGACGCTATCGGTGTATGATGCGGTCGGAAGAGAAACAGCCGTATTAGTGAATGAAGTGAAAGAGGCGGGGACGTATTCAGTGAATTTCAACGGTGCACACCGTTCGAGCGGGATCTATTTTGCGAAATTGAGTTTCGGCGGCCGGACAGAAATTCGGAAAATGCTGTTGATGAAGTAGGACGCAGTCCAAATGTGACTGAAATCCCGAACGCCTGAATGGCGATTCGGGATTTTTTGTTAGCATGAAGATTGTTCCTGCACAAATGTCTCTCTATATTAGAGAAATATGAACACCGGACGCATTATGTTTACCTAGTTCCCAAACTCCGTTTGGGAACGTGAGCTTTTGAAGCTCTGCTTCAAAGTCTGCCTCATTAAAAACATTGCCGCCGGCAAAGTATCTCGTCTTTTTTGACATTAAAACAAAATGGCGAAACAACAATCATCTTACACGGCAAATAGTATTTCATTCTGAGTGAAAATCATTTGAAGAAAATATCATTAAATACTTTGCTGCTGATCGCCTCATTCTCGTTTTTGCAGATGGACTGCAAGAAGGATGAACAGATCATTCCTCCGGAAGATAAACCTTCGATCCATCCGACGATTGTGTGGACGGCTGACACAATTCAAAATCCGTACCCAGGACATCAATTGATGTTAACCTCAATATGGGGTAGTGACACAAACAATATTTATGCAATTGGCTACAATGGATATGGCGGCCGAGCTTCTCTATTCCATTATGACGGTAATAGCTGGAATCGTGTGATTCTGACACTTGGAGAAGGGGGTTTTATAAAAAGTTATGTCGATTTCAATTTAATTGAGGGATCAGGAAAAAACGATATATGGGCAGTTGGTTCACGAGGAGGATATTACGGGTCCGATGTTGATTCTACTCTTGTGATTCATTATGACGGAGTATCATGGAAAGAGCTTGAAATGCCTCGAAGTAAATCCTCCATTCAAGGGTTAAAAGTATTTAGTCCAAACAACGTTTACTTTGGCGGCTCGTTTGGCGAGATATATCATTACGATGGAACTTCATTTACGAAAACTATCGTGGATTCGAATGTTGTCATTCATTCAATCGGAGGCGATGATGGAAGGATTATTGCCGGTGCATCCACGATTAATCTTTCGCCGAATGATTATCACTGTGTTTTCTCAAAATATAAAGGCGGCTCGTGGCAATTAATAAAAAAAGCAACTGCGATTGAATATTATCAAAAGAAAGACTTTGGCACCACAGGAATATATTCCTTAGGAGGAGACTCGTATTTCGTCAGCGGTTATGGTGTATACTCTCTTGCTGGAAATAATTGGAGTAGAGTCTATGCAGATGGTGATCGCCCATTTTACCAAATAAAAGGCCTAGGCAAATCAGATATTTATGCTCAATCCGGACTTAAAAAATTTATTCACTGGAATGGAGTTGACTGGCAGCCAATAAATACACCGGATGCAATATTGGAAAACAGATTAATTTTAGCGCTTTGGGTAGATACAAAATATGTTTACTTGTCATACAATTATTCGATCGATAAAACGATTATATTTAAAGGGTTATATAAAAAATAATGGATAAATCAATGAGAGCAATGCAAGTGCTAATATTTCAAGCGATAGGAATTTATTCCTAGATCCCAAACTCCGTTTGGGAACGTGAGCTTTTGAAACTCTGCTTCAACATCCACCTAACCAATCCATTATTGCCGACAATTTATCTCATCTTATTGTCATAAAAACAGATTGGCGACATGGTGCGGAAATTTGAAACGGAGGTTCATACAACAGACGATTCCAATCTGAACTTGTGAACGAGATTAATCCTGAATGTTTGTGCGTCACTTCGGGATTTTTTATTAGCATGAAGATTGTTCCTGCACAAATGTCTCTCTATATTAGAGAAATATGAACACCGGACGCATTATATTCGTTATCCTCACTGTTGCTTCATTCCTGCACTCCCAGCAGAATTTCCCTTCCATCCATCAGCGGGAATGGAAATTCTATCAGGATCATCCGGAATTGGCGGGTGCATCCGTCGTCCCGGCCTCCAATACCCCGCATATCGGATTACAAAAATCCCAAAAATTGAACGGCATCGTCTACGGATTCCATCCGTACTGGATGAACGGCGCAGAAGTGAACTATGATTTTTCCCTCCTGACCCATCTTGCATACTTCAGCGGTGATGTCGATCCCGCAACAGGAGGATTTTCCTCCACCCATAATTGGGCAACGGCATCTGTCGTGACGAAAGCACAACAGGCGGGAGTGAAGGTCCATTTTACCATCACGCAATTCGACGGACATACGACGCTGTTCAACAGTTATCCCGCCAAAGCAAATCTGATCAAAAATATCATCGCTCAGATCGACCTCCGCAGTGCAGACGGCTGTAACGTGGATGTGGAAGGGACGAGCGGATTCACTCCTGCGTTGGCCGACAGTTTTCGTTCATTCATCAAAGCGCTTGGAGATTCACTCCATTCCCGCGGAAAAGAATTTTGTGTTGAACTCCCCGCCGTGGATTGGTCCAATGGCTGGTTCGTCTTCGGTCCGTCATTCTTTTCGTTCGTCGGCAATTCGGTCGACCATTATTTTTTGATGGCGTATGATTACTGGTGGTCCGGCAGCAGCACGGCCGGTCCGGTGGCTCCGCTGCAGTCATCGCTGGTGACAAATGAGTGGCATGCTCTTCGGAGTATCAATGCATTTCTCAGCAAGGGATGCCCTCCGTCAAAACTGATCGCAGGATTTCCGTATTACGGATTCAACTGGCCGACGGTCTCATCCGCCACGAATGCGGCAGCGACCGGCACGGCGAACTCCCGCACCTACACCGTAGTGAAGAATAATTATATCGATACGATCCCGGCGGACCGTCAGTTCTGGAGCACAAAATATAATACGCGGTTCTATAAGTATGTCACCGGGAATTCGTGGCAGCAGACGTGGTACGATGACTCGCTGAGTCTTTCCATGAAATATGATACGGTGCGGATGAAGAATATCGCCGGTACGGGCATGTGGGCGCTGGGTTACGACGGTGCTGAGAAGGAATTATGGAATGCTCTCCGCAGAGCTTTTGTGACGTCGGTTCCGGAACAAAATAATGCTCCGGCACTTCCCTCAGATTTTCAATTGTTCCAGAATTTTCCCAATCCGTTCAATCCCTCCACGGAGATCCGTTTCACCGTTCACACTGCCGGTCCCGTCTCGCTGAAGGTCTATACGATACTGGGACAGGAAGCAGCCGTTCTCTTTGACGCGTATGCTGAACCGGGGCAATTATACCGGACGAATTTCTTCGCTGCGCAGCTGGCAGGTGGAATGTATGTTGCCAAACTGCATAGCGGCAGTGAATATAGAACGATAAAACTCCTCTTTCTTAAGTAAATCCGCAATTTATATTCTCTCCTCGGTTTGTGACCTGCATACTTTTCTATTCAAGACTTTTTAGTATTTTATTGGAAATATTTTTTGTCTATATAACCTAAAACAATTGAATTCTTGTTTTGATGTTATTTGATAAGAATATGTCCGTTACCCTTTTTTGGATAAATAGTGCGAAGGGCGCGAAATTTAGGAGGATTGAGCGAATGGGAAAGCGATGAATGACGGGACTTTTGATGGCGCGGAGCGCCATCAACGGGCCAGCCCGCCCTGAGCGGGTAAACCCGCCTTGGGCGGGCGAGAGCGAACGGGATTCATCGCGCGCGTTAAATTTCGCAAGGGGTTCTTTTGCTACTTTTCTTGCCCCGTCAAGAAAAGTAGAGAATAAGTTCTTACGCATGTCAATTTATTTTTGGCCAATTCTCATTGGACATTTTCATTTAAAATTATTGCAGGATAATGAGAAAAATCCGTTTCAACATATTGTTTTTCCTTTTGATCGTAAGCATCGTCTCACCATCCGTCGCTCAGATAAGTCGTTCCGGATCGATCACATCGTTCGTTGACAGCATCATCACAACAATTCCGGATGCGACTCCGTCCGGACTGTATCAAGTGCCGAACTCGACGGACAAAGCACACTGGGATTCCATTGTTGAGAGGATGCTGGAGGGAGATTTTGCCGGTGCTCATACGGAGGCACAATCCATCGATTACAATGTATTGCAGTTCTCAGACACGACGAATTCCACGACGTATTATCTCCTCGCCAAGAAGAGCAGCGGATCGAATTACTGGGGGACATTCATCGTTGATCCCGATCCGCTTCGGTCCAGATTGTTCATTCAGATTCCGCATCCTTTGTTCGATACGAATTCCGGCAATCAGGGGATCGTCGTCTTCAAGAACAGCGCCGCCCGTGCATTCATTATGGCGGGAACGCACCGGTGCAATTCCGCTGTTCTATCCTCGTGCGACGGAACCACGACAGTCTGTGCCGGTTCGAGTCAGGCATTCCGCATTTCGGATCAGGCACATGTCGTGGATGGACCGTTCCAGATCGCAACGGAGGTGTTCAAGCGTTCTGTGCCGAATCTGATCGTGATACAGCTGCATGGTTTTGTGAAGGATCCGGGTTATCCTGATGTGATCCTTGGGAACGGAACACAGTCAACACCAGGCACGGACTGGCTGACCGCATTCAAGAATACACTCGCCGCTTTGGACGGAACGCTGCAGTTCAAAATAGCGCATATCGATACGGCATGGACCACACTCACCGGGACCACGAACACGCAAGGACGGCTGATCAACAACAGTTCCAATCCGTGCGGTGATGCGGCAGCAGCGCCGACCGGAAGATTCCTTCACATTGAACAGGCGTATACCGGATTGCGTGATAATGCAATCAGTTATGCGAAAGTAGCTTCCGCGATCGCGAACACATTTCCTCCCGACAAAGAGATCGTCTCCGCCGCAACCGGGAATTGGGAGCAAACATCCACATGGGTCGGAAGCGTCGTTCCGAATGATACAACGCATGTCGTCATTGCATCCGGTCACACTGTTACGGTCACGACTGCATCGGCAGAAGGGAAGTCCCTCTCATTTTCCGACAACACTTCATCGATTGCATTCGCTGCAGCTGCCAATCTTTCATTGAGCGGTGATCTGACACTTGCAACAACGACGCATAACGCTTTCAGCGCATGGGCTTCCGATGCAGCACTGACCTTTACCGGAACGGACGATCAAGTGCTGAGCGGCTGGAATACCGATTCATCTTCATTCTCCTCGACATTGATGAAGGTGGTGATCGATAAATCCTCCGGCAGCGTGATGACATCCGGCAGTGATATGAACCTGAATGTGGGAACGTCGCTTGAGATCGTCAGCGGCAATTTCATCTTAACAGCCGGAGACGATCTGGAAGGGAGGAACCTCGCCGGAAACTCTTCATCCGCACCTTCCATCACTGTGTGCGCAGACGGTTCATTCATCATTGCCGGTGACAGTTCTTATATCCGCAGCGGTACAGCCGATACCAACGCGGTCGGCAGGCTTCAGAACTACGGGAATGTGCAGATGAACGGGACAGATCTCTTCCAGGGCTACAATATCAGTGATATTGAGAATGAATCGGGGGGCACCATTGAAGTCTTCAGCGGTTGGAAAAGTTCGCGGCTGGTGCGGACCGATACGCTGCTGATCAAGAACGGCTCGGTGTTTGAAACATCGACAACGACGAATATTGTTTCCGGTCTCGGCAGAACTGTCCTCAATGCCGGAGGAACGTACCGAATTTTCGGATCATCCGTGAATTTTTCTTCCTCCTTCACGAACAATGGAACAGTGGAGTTCGCGTCTTCTTCCGCGCAGACCGTGAGCGACCGGTCATACAAGAAGCTGATCCTCAGCGGAAGCGGAACGAAGAGCTGGAACCTCTCGGAGGCAAGAACGGCAGACACTTTGATGATCAGCGGAAGCGCTTCATTGAACTTCTCTTCCACAAATCCTGTTGTGCTCGGTGTGAACACTCTTCTTACCATGAACGGTGGGAATATCACAACGAACAATGATACACTGATTCTTGGACAGAGTGCTTCCGCGATCGGAACGATGTCACGTATTTCCGGAATGATTATCGGTAACTTCAAACGATGGATGCCTGCATCGGTAACAGCGGGGATGATGTTTCCCATCGGAACATTGTCCCAGTACAGACCCGCGTCGATCTCTTACACGCTGGCTCCCTCCGTCGGCGGAACAGTTTCTGCGGCATTCATATCATCTGCTCCGGGTACTGACGGACTCCCGTTGGATGATGCGGGATTCTCGCTGATGAATATCGGCTCGGAAGGATATTGGAAGTTCGAAACGGCGTACGGATTGACCGGAGGGACATTCTCGATGGAACTCATGCCCAATAATTATTCAGGGATCTCCGACGTATCCACTCTGCGTATTGTTCAGAGATCTCCTTCCGGCAATTGGAGTATTCAGGGAACACATATTGCGGGAAGCGGAACCACGGCTTCACCGATTGTCAAGCGATCGGGCCTGACGCAGCTGATGGAATTCGGAATCGCTTCCGGTGTGGATAATCCGCTCCCGGTAGAACTTACTTCGTTCACTGCAGTGCACAAAAGGGGAACGGTTGAACTGAAATGGAAAACAGCGACGGAAGTGAACAATCATGGATTTGAGGTGGAGCGAAAAATGGTTTCAGGATTCACGTCTCAGGTTTCAGATGTTCCATCTTCCATCGTGAAACCTGAAACTTCAATCGAGCAATGGCATCGGATCGCTTTCGTCGACGGTGCAGGTAATTCTAACGCAGCTCATGAGTATTCATACAATGACCGAGTTCAGTCTGCCGGAAAATATGCTTTCCGTCTGAAACAGATCGACCGGAATGGTTCTTCAGTATTTTCCCATGCAGTCGAAGTGGATGTAGCGGTAATTCCAAATGAATTAAAACTGGAACAAAATTTTCCGAATCCGTTCAATCCTTCGACCACATTGACGTTCACTGTTCCGGAACAGGGGAATATTCAATTGACAATTTATAATACGCTCGGCGAGGAGGTGGCTGTTCTGTTTCAAGGACAAGCGGAACCGGGGATACTCTATCAGCGGCAATTTACCGCATCGACACTCTCATCCGGCATCTATTTCGCACGGCTGAGTTTCGGAAAAAGTTCAATAATCCGTAAAATGACCTTGATTCGTTGACAGTTTTTGAAATCAGCCTTTTTCATCCGAATATCATTAGAATATTGTAAAATCAGAGCGGACAATCCCTTAAATCATTGAAAGAACGTGAATTCGGAGTGACGCTTGATGGATACGTTGTTTTCAGTATTGCATCTCATTGACTTGCTTCATAACTTTCATTTATAGGTGAATAACGCAGAGAGAAACACGATTCATGGCAAAAAAAGTATTATTGGTAGAAGATGACGAGGACAACCGCGATCTGATCGTATTCATGGTCAAGAAGAGCGGTCTGGACATCGAACTGCTCCAAGCTGAAAATGGACAAATAGCTGTCGAACTGACAGAACAACACCTCCCCGAACTTGTGTTGATGGATATGCAGATGCCTGTCATGGACGGATTTACCGCCGTGAAACTGATCAAAGCAAATCCGAAGGTCCAACACATTCCGATCATTGCATTTACGGCACAGGCACGTGCTGAAGACAAAGCGTTGACCAAATCAATCGGCTGCGTTGAACATTATACGAAACCGATGGATCCGGTTGAGCTGACAAATCTGATCCGTAAGTACGCAAACGTTTAAACAAAACAATTATGTTCCGTTCGAAAGTCTATTTTAAGGTACTGGCCTATTTCGGCTTCCTGCTGATCGTACTGGTCGCAATGACGGCGATCGTAACGACCCGGCAGGTGCAGATCGAAAATGAGTATTCCTCCTCCAGCTCCGAAGTAAAGTATCTCAATAATCTTGAGCGCCTCCGTTCGGAATTGGTCGATGTGCCTGAATACCTTGAGCTCTTCGGGAAATCGAAGAATCCTCAGTTCAGGACAGCTTTCTTCGGCGGGTTGAATAGTTTTGAGTCACTCATCGGCGACATCAAAAATTCGGTCGTCGATTCGGCAGATTTCGCGACCCTGGATCAGATCGAGTCCCTGTTCTTCGACTGGACGCACTTCATCGGCGAGCCGAGAATGAAAGTGTATGACGGCATTGTGCGGAGGGATTCTCTTCAGATCGCTGCTCGCAATATCGACAAGATCGAGATCGACAGGAATTATCTTGCTCAGGCACGTTTGTTGACGGCGACCATCTATGAAAAATCGCTCCTGTCCCAGTCACTCCGCATCGACCATGCAAAGGATCTCGGTTCGGAACTGACCCGCTTCATCATCTTTGTCAACATCCTCTTTGCGATCTTTGCCATTGCGCTGGGATTCGTCCTGAGCCGTTCCATCACGAAGCCGCTGCAGCAGCTCCGCGAAGGGACCCGCAGCATCATGGAATCGAAATTCGTCTCCATCAACATCAACCGTATCGATGAGTTCGGCCAGCTTGCCGGCGAGTTCAACCGGATGTCCAACATGCTGAATGAGAATTATACCCGCGTGAAGGCCTATTCCGATATGATGACGACACTGAACCGGAACGATACGTTCACCGGCGTTGTGTCGGAGAGTCTCGACCTTCTCTGTCAACAGACCCACTCGGGAGTCGGTGCGCTTTACATCTTCAATAAGAACAGTGAGCAGCTCTCTCTCGCGGGTAAATTCGCCATGCCGGTGGGGAGCAGAACAAAGACGACCTTTTCGATCGGAGAAGGGATCGTCGGTGAATGTGCCCGTATGAAACAGTCGCTGGAGATCTCGGACATCGCTCTGAACTCGGATTTCTCGATCGATACCGGCATCCAGTCGCATGTTCCGGCGTATACGTACGCTTTCCCGATCACGTTCCAGGAGAATTTGATCGGCGTGCTGGTGTTCGGTTCCATGCAGAAATTCAGTACGCTCACAAAGGACCTGCTGGAAAGTGCTCTGCCGCAGATGGGCGTTGCCATCACGAACGTTCAGAACTACGAAGCAACACAGGAACTCTCCCGCGAGATCTCCAAGAAGCATGACGAGCTCAATACCAAGACGCAGGAGCTGGAAAAAGCATACCGTGTGAAATCCGATTTCCTCTCGAACATGTCGCACGAACTGCGGACGCCGCTTAATTCCATCATCGGATTCTCGTCGATCCTGCTGGGGGACCGCGGAGATCCATTGACGGCGGACCAGCGTAAAGCGCTCGAAAAGGTCCTGAAGAACGGTAAACATCTGCTGCAGCTGATCAATGATATCCTGGACTTCTCCAAGATCGAATCCGGCCGTATGCATGTGAGCATTGAAACGGAATCAGTGGAAGGAGTGGTCAACGGCGCGGTGATGACCGCGGAGTCGCTGATCCGTCAAAAGAACATCAATTTGAAGGATGACATCGCCGAGAATATTCCGGTGATCAATTCCGACGTGCTGAAGATCAAACAGATCCTGGTGAATCTGCTGAGCAACGCCGCAAAGTTCACGGATGAGAACGGTACGATCACCATCCGTGCCCGGTATGAGGCGCCGATGATCCGGATCTCGGTCATCGATTCCGGTATCGGCATCGAGCCGAAGAATATCAGCAAGATCTTTGAGGAATTCTCCCAGGTAGATAACAGTCACTCCCGTAAATATCAAGGGACCGGACTCGGACTGCCGATCGCCAGGAGACTGGCGCAGCTGCTCGGAGGAGATCTCTCCGTACAAAGTGTCGCAGGTCAGGGTTCGACATTCACGCTTTCGGTCCCGCCCAATTTCAAATTGAACGACAATGCCGATGTGATCAATCTGCCGGCTCCTGTCAAGGAACAGCCGGCAGTGGTCAAGCAGATCAAGGAACTCGAGATCCCGGCTGTAAAGAACGGTTCCGAAACGCGAGTCTTGTGTATCGACGATGAACCGGATGTGATCGAGATCCTCCGCAATTATCTCGTGCCGGAAGGATTCACCGTCTTTGGGGCGAATTCCGGTGACGACGGCATCAAGCTGGCGGAGAAACTCCTTCCGTCCGTCATCACGCTCGATATTATGATGCCGAAAAAGGACGGATGGCAGGTGCTGAGGGAATTGAAAGCGAATCCGATCACACAGGGGATTCCGGTGCTCATCCATTCCATGGTGGACAACATCCCGCTCGCGTTCTCGCTCGGCGCGATCGACTATCTGCCGAAGCCGGCGGATGTTTCGCTCGTGCTGAAGACGGTGCGCAAAGCGACATCATCGGATAATAAGAATGTGCTGGTGGTGGATGATAATGATGATTTCCGGTCGCTGCTGGTGAAAGTACTGCAGGATGAAGGTTTCACCGTTCAGTCCGCCAACAACGGCAAAGTTGCTCTCTCAAAACTGGAGACGAGCAAACCGTCGCTGATCCTTCTGGATCTGAGTATGCCGGTGATGGACGGATTTGAGATGCTGAAAAAATTGAAACAATCGGAACAGCTGCACTCGATCCCCGTGATCATTCTCACCGGGATCGATCTTTCCGAAGCGCAGATCGCCGAGATCAACAATATGACCGGCGAGCTGTTGAAGAAAAAAGATTACTCTTCAGATACGATCGCCTCTGCCATCAAAAAAGCGATCCAACACGTTAAGCAATAGAAAGTATATTATGTTTGAACATGACGAAACAGTTCCAACGACACCGCGCGTCCTCTTTGTGGATGACACTGAGGACAATCTCGATCTGTTGGAGTTTGCCTTAAAGAAAAAACCAATTACGATGTTCCGTGCCGCCAGCGGAAAGGAATGCCTTGTGGTCGCCGAAGAGCAGCAGCCGGATATGATCGTTCTCGATATCCAGATGCCGGAGATGGACGGCTTTGAAACACTCCGCCGTCTTCGGGCCAATCCGGCCACCTCCCGCATTCCCGTCATCTTTTTGACGGCGATCAAGCGGGATCCGCAAAGCATTGCTGAAGGGATCCTGCTCGGCGCGGAGGAGTATCTTACGAAACCGATCGATCTGGAGGAACTCTTCGCCCGTGTCCGTTCCATCTACCGAGTCATGGCGATCCAGCGGGAATTGGAAACGGTGAAATCGCAGTTCATGGCGATGCTCGTCCATGATCTTCGGACGCCGCTCACTATCGTGATCAGCAGCATCGACTATATCCTCCGTCACTATAATAACGGCAAACCGCTCGATACGGACAGCGTGAAGCTGATGGAGACGGTCCTTGCATCGACGCGCGGGATGTCCAATCTCGTGAATGACCTGCTCGATCTTTCCAAGTATCAGGCGGGACAGATGATGCTGAACAAGCAGACCATCACCATCCATGAAATGATCGAAGAATCGCTCCAGCCGTTCCTGCTCCAGTTCAACAGGAAGAATATCGCGCTCCATACCGACATTATCCCCGACCTCCCCCGAGTGGAAGCGGATTCGGGCAAGATCGTGCAGCTGATGACGAACCTGCTCTCCAATGCGATGAAGTTCACGCCGGATAACGGTTCGGTCTCCATCAAAGTGGAGAAGGAGCACAATTCGGAACTGAACGCCGACTTCATCAAGGTATCGGTCACTGACTCCGGCGTCGGCATCAAAGCGGACGAGATCGCCTTGCTGTTCGAACAGTATCGTCAGGTTTCATCATCAACCAAGACGAAAGAAAAAGGGACCGGGCTCGGACTGGCGATCTGCAAACTGATCGTTCAGGCGCACGGCGGATCGATCTCCGTGTCAAGCGAAGTGAATGTCGGCACGACGTTCGTCTTCACGCTCCCGGCTCAGGTCGAATAATATTCTCCCGCATGATGGGAAAGGAACGAAGCCCCGCAAAACGACAATGTTTTCCGGGGCTTTGCCGTTCATAGGGGAATCTTTTTCTCAACATTTCCTTGCTTCATTTTTTTTCATCGGTTATATTGTCCTATTGAATTTTTCAGTGTATCAACGGCGCGGATCACTATGCTCAATTATGTTTGGATCTCCCTGCTGCTCATCGGACTCTTCACGGCGGTCGGAAGGGATATCAATGATGAAGTGAGGAACACATATCGCAACGGCGAAACTGTCCTTGCACGCTTCGAATCACGCACACAGATCGCTTCCGTTAATCCTTCCTATGAAGGAGTGATCATCATCCCCGCCTCAGCATTCAATCAATTCTATCAGATCACTACTGCAGAGAAAGAGATCCGTCAGCCGGCAGTTCTCACGACGCTCTCCTCCGGAAAACAGAAACTGGAACTGAAGATCTCCGACGCCACCCCGCTGTTCTGGAAAGAGATGGCAAAGGCAGCCGGCGGCAAAGAGAAACTCGATGCCGATGTCCGCTCGCTCAACGCGGCGAACGGCGAACTCTCCTTTACGATGGAGAAGGTCTCGTATGTGAAGATCAAAGCGGTCACAAAAGCAGCGCTGGATTTTGCCGATACGGCCGTGACCATCTCGCTGGGACTGATCGGCGTGATGGCGCTCTGGCTCGGGATCATGAAAGTGGGCGAAGCGGCCGGACTGCTGGAACTGCTCACCAGAATGATGACGCCGGTAACGCGGAGACTCTTCCCGGATGTTCCGTCGAATCATCCTGCCGTCGGCGCTATGATCATGAACATCGCTGCGAATATGTTCGGTCTGAACAACGCCGCAACGCCGATGGGATTGAAAGCGATGGAAGAATTGAACAAACTCAATCCGAAAGCGGGGACCGCGACCAATGCGATGTGCACATTCCTCGTGGTGAATACCGCCGGACTCACCCTCATCCCGGCAACTGCCATTGCCATCCGCGCCGGTCTCGGTTCGGCCGATCCCGGTATCATCATCGGAACATCCATCTTCGGTGCCGGATGCGCCACGGTCTCAGGACTCATCGCTGTAAAACTCCTGCAGCGCCTTCCCAAGTATAAGAAGGAACTGGAAGTGACGGAACCGGAGGTGAAGAATGGTTGAGGTTTTCAAATCCGTCGTCACCTTCATCTCTGCGATCGCGATCCCGATGTTCATTCTCGTCTTTCTTGGATGGGGATTGATCAAAAAAGTGAAGGTCTATGAGGTCTTTGTGGAAGGGGCAAAGGACGGTTTCAATACGGCCGTGAAGATCATTCCGTACCTTGTGGCGATGCTCTTTGCCATCGGTATCTTCCGTGCCAGCGGCGCGATGGATGTGGTCGTTGCCGTCCTGTCGCCGGTCACCAACCTTATCGGCATGCCTGCGGAGGTCCTGCCGCTCGGTCTGCTTCGTCCGCTCTCGGGCAGCGGTTCGATGGGTCTGATGACGGAGTTGATGAAGACGAACGGACCGGATTCATTCATCGGTGTTCTTGCGTCGACCATGTTCGGAAGTTCGGAAACAACATTCTATATCCTGGCGGTCTATTTCGGATCGGTCGGGATCAAAAATACCCGGCATGCGCTTCCCGCCGGTTTGATCGCGGATCTTTTTGGAATGCTCGGTGCTGTATTCATCACCCGGGTCTTGTTCAGTCTATAATACACAGAGGAAAAAATGAAAAAATCGTTGATCGTTATTCTGATATGCTCATTCGCTGTCATTTCGTATGGACAAACAAAAGCGGCCCCCGCTGCGGCAAAAGGCGGGACGAGCGGCGCGATGAAAGGGGGCGTCGGCATGACATGGATCGGCGACGAAGCCTATTATCTCGTCTCGCTTGCGCCGGAGATCGCCTTCGGAAAGATCGGCGTCGGTCTGGATCTGAATTTTTATGTCAGCAGCAAGGACCAGTCCATTCGCTGGGAAGAAATGCAGCGCGGACGCTTCATCCGTTATCTGCGCTATGGGACCAAAGGAAATGAATTCTACACGCGGGTCGGCATGCTCGATTATTCACGTCTCGGTCATGGATTCATTCTCTATAATTATAAGAACAGTCCCAGCGTGGACAACCGCAGGATCGGAATTGAACTTGATGTTGATTTCGGAAAATGGGGAGTGGAAACAGTGTACGGCGATGTGACCGCGGCAGGTGTACTCGGTTCCCGCGGATATGTCCGCCCTCTGCAGTTCACGCCGGCTGCATCGATACCGGTGATCGGAAATCTGGAGATCGGCGCTGTGTTCGCCACCGATCTTCGGAGTGATTCCCGCGATACAAAGATCGATACCTCCGGCGGTATCACCAAGAAGGTGAACGCAGGTTCGGTCTCCGTTGTCGGTGTGGACCTCGGACTTCCGCTTGTTCGGACCTCTATGTTCAATGCAACATATTATCTGGACTATGCAAAGATCCTGAACTATGGGCACGGTTTTGCGACCGGTATCGAACTGAATGCATCAGCCTTCGGCATTCTGACAGTCACCTCAAAACTGGAACGCCGGTTCGGACAAACTTCGCAGTTTATCCCGTCATATTTCGACGCGTTCTATGAACTGGAACGGTATCAGGTCAGCAAGAATGCGGCAAAGGTCGACACGCTGGCGAGCAAAGCGAAGATGCTTGAAAGCATCACGGAACCATCCTCCGGATATTTCGGAAGCCTGCTCGTGGATATCCTCGGAACGATCCAGGTGGAAGGATCCTATAAGAAGATCGATAACGACCCGAACAGCGGAACACTTCATCTCGGAACGAACACCGGCGACAAGATCCCGCTCATCCATGTGACGGCAGGATACGATAAACTGAATATCCGGAACGGGAAAGATGTCTTCACACTGGACGAACGGTCGCTGCTGTATGCCGAGCTCGGGTATAAACCGTATCCGTTCATGATCGTCTCCATGCTCTATACATGGACATTTGCACCGGAATTGAATGCGGACGGCAACGTGACCGGATATAAACCCCAGAAGCGGATCACGCCGAAGGTCGGCTTCGTCTTCCCGCTCTAATTGGTATGTTCAACCGGCCGGCGGGATAAAACATATCGCGCCGGCCACATCATCCTCCCATGAATCTCATCAACAATCTTATTGTCGGAACGCTGCCCTATGTTCCGAAACCGATCGTCGCAAAG
>CALRIY020000066.1:0-19978 GCA_943364975.1 Synechococcus sp. UW140 | reverse complement strand
AAGCATTGATCTTCTACGGGAAGAAGATCAGAGTGCTTGAGCAGGAGAATCTTGAACTGCAGAAGATGCTGCATCTCTATGTGATCGGAGAGGAACTCCCGCTTCAGGAGACCAGAGTGATCTTCCTGCATGATATTGACAGACTCGGCAGATCGATCGAACGACTGCTGGCAGAACAATGGTGACACCGCGGACGATACGCGGAACACCGGAGACGAAAATCACATGACAATTGCTGAGATCACCGTTGCGGAATATCTGTTAGAACGATTGAAAGAGATCGGCGTGGATCATCTGTTCGGTGTTCCGGGGGATTTTGTTCTCGGATTTTTCAACGAGGTCCTGAAGAGCGATGTGGAATATATCGGAACCTGCAATGAACTCAACGCTGCGTATGCCGCGGACGGATATGCACGGATACGGGGTGTCGGTGCGTTTGCCTCGACATTCGGTGTCGGTGAATTGAGCGCCATCAACGGCGTTGCCGGCGCGTTTGCCGAACGGGTACCGGTCGTAGTGATCACCGGTGCACCTTCAACGGAGAATTTCCGCACACAGCCTCTTCTGCATCACACGCTCGGTGACTACCGAATTCCGTTCAAGATGTATCAGATGGTCACGGTTGCTTCGACTCAGCTGGAATCCGGTGCAACTGCACCGGCAGAGATCGACCGTGTCCTCACCGCCTGTCTTGTGCACCAGCAGCCGGTCTATATCAGTCTTCCGTCCGACGTGGTCCGGATGAAATGCTCGCCGCCGACTGCGCTCGTCATCCCGCACCGCACCAGCAGCAACATCGAATCACTGAACGAAGCAGCGGACGAAGCGGCGGCGATGCTCACTGCATCCGTTCTTCCGGTCATTGTCGGCGGTGTCGATCTGATCCGATTCTCTCTGCAGGATAAATTTTCCCGGCTGATCGAACGGACCGGAATACCGTACGTTACCATGATGCTGGCGAAGACACTCCTTTCCGAACAGACCCCGCAATTCATCGGACTCTTCGAAGGGGAGAGAAGCCGTGCCGAAGTGCGGGAGCGGGTCGATGCTGCCGACTGTATCCTCCAGCTCGGTTCACTGCTGACGGACTTCAATACCGGCGGATTCACTGCTCATTTCAATGATGATCGGACGATCAGCGCATCGCTCGATTATGTGAAGATCAAACATCATGTCTATCCGGGTGTCTTCCTGGGCGATTTTATCGCCGCACTGATCGAGAGGCTGCAAAAGCGCGACAGTACCACACTGCAGATCAGCTGTGCCGCCGAACATTGCGTGCACCGGAAGACGAACCATTTTCACCATGACGCTGAACGGCCGATCACCGTCCAGCGCTTCTTCGACCGGTTGAGTCATGTTGTGGAACCGGATGCGATCCTCATCGCGGAGACCGGCGTTTCTCTCTTCAGCGCGGCGGAAATGCTGATGCCGGACGGCGTAACATTCATCGGACAAACTTTTTATGGTTCCATCGGATATACGCTCGGTGCGGCATTGGGTGCCTGCATCGCCGCTCCGCACCGGCAGGTGATCCTGTTCATCGGTGACGGATCGTTCCAGGTGACCTGTCAGGACCTTTCAACGATGATCCGGAACAAGCTTCGTCCCAGGATATTCCTGCTGAACAACGACGGATACACGATCGAGCGGGTGATCGTCGACCGGTCATACAACGATCTTCAGCCGTGGAAGTATCATCAGCTTCCCGGGATCTTCGGAGGAGAAGAAGGTATGGTTGTGCGGAATGAAGGGGAACTGGAGCATGCGCTTGAACAGGCATCCGCCGCCGATTCCCTCGTTTTCATTGAGGTCCGTACCGGTAGGATGGACTGTCCTGATGCTCTCCGGAGCGCCGGACATTCCATGGCTGTCACCAATCATCTTCTGGAAGAAACATCAGCATGATCAGTCGAATATCGATCCTTATGGTGGCGGTCGCCGTCTTTATCGGCTTGTCGTCCGCGCAGATCAAGACCTCCTTTCTCATCCAATCCACTCTGGAAGATGAGAAGATCGATATCTCCGTGAATCAGTCGGTCTATTTTCCCGGTGATACGGTCCTGCTCGTGATCCTTCGCAACGACAGTTCCCGAACAGCGGTGATCACACCGATCCTCCCGATCCAGGGGACAGTTCTCCGTCAGATCGGGAAGCGCTCTTACGCCGCCGTGATCTCGCAGAATGTCACTCCCGGTCACTATCCCATTTCATTACGCGTGACGGACGCCGAAGGAAGACGGTACCGGTATGAAACGGAGTCGATCGTCTCTGTGGAAGAATATCAGGATGTGGAACACCTCAGCAGATTTGTCAGCATCATCCCGGTCGCAGGGAACAGCAGTATCCGTTCATCGGTGACGATCGAGCCGGATCAAGTGCAGAAATTGGAGGTTCGGTTCCTGCGGGATAGTATCAGAATGAATATGGGACCGCAGTTCCTCCGAATCACAACGACCATCATTCTCAGGGATGGGATCGTTGCATCATCGTATGAACGCAGGGTGGTGACATTTCGAAGTCACGGCAATATCGACAAGGACCATTCGATGTTCGTTCAATACCGTACGGCGTACGGCGTGTATGCGAACATCCGTCCGGAAGAACTGGAACAAGTGCTCGTGCCGGTCGATTCGCTCCCCGCATGGGCGATCCTCGGGGTGCATATCGAACCGGATTATACGATCAAGATCGGAGCCGTGGACAGGGCGAACAGTATGACGCAGTATTACCGCGTACGCGGCCCGACGATCGAATTGGGATTCTCGCTTGCCGTACCGAAAGTGCTGTTCGATACCCGGGCCGATGATCCGATCGAATACGGGAATACGAGCGCAATGATCCGCTGCTATTTTATTGATGCGCAGTCCGGGAACAGATTTCCCATCAGCACCGGTATCGGCATGTTCGGCATCAATTCTCCGGTGGACGTCGGTCCCGGCCGCGGAGGTTTCGCATGGTCCATGTTTCTGGACCTTGCGGAGATGGTTCGGATCGTGAACATCGGCTTCACTAAGAAGGTCAATATCGGCCTGGAAGTGGCGCCGTTCCTTTCCATCCAGCGGAAAGCACGCGTACTGTTCGTCGCTCAAGCAGGATTCTCATTTTAAATACTATCAGAACAACTCGGTCATTGAAGGAACGAATATTATGAAGAAGATCGGATTGATGACACCATACACCTTCGGCGCGATCCGTCTGAAGAACCGCATCGTCATGGCTCCCATGACCAGGTCACGGGCGATCCACAATATCCCCAACGAACTGATGGCGGAATTCTATTCGCAGCGAACGGCTGCAGGACTCATCATCACGGAAGGAACATCTCCCTCACCGAACGGACTCGGGTATAGCCGGATCCCCGGCATTTTCAGCGGAGAACAGGTGGAGGGATGGAAGAAGATCACGAACGCCGTCCATGCAAAAGAGGGGAAGATCTTCCTCCAAGTGATGCATACCGGAAGGATCAGTCATATGGCGAACATGTCGGAGGGATCGATCATCATCTCGCCTTCCGCTGTCCGTCCTGCAGGACAGATGTGGACTGATTCTCTGGGGCTGCAGGACTTTCCCGTTCCGACGGCAATGTCCGAATATGAGATCCAGCACACCATCCGGGAATATGCGAACAGTGCCGTCAATGCCATTCAGTCAGGATTTGACGGCGTGGAACTTCACGGTGCGAACGGATATCTGCTGGAACAGTTCCTTTCGCCGGTCAGCAATCTCCGAACGGACCGGTACGGCGGTTCCATTGAGAACCGATGCCTCTTCGTATTGGAAGTGATCCAGGCGGTGTGCGATGTGGTCGGGAAAGCGAGCGTCGGTATCCGGTTGTCGCCGTACGGAACAGCCGGAGACATGTCGCTTTATGCCGATGTCGTTCAAACCTACCGATATCTTGCGGAAGAGATCGACCGGAAAAATATCCTCTACATCCATCTTGTGGATCATCACAGCATGGGGGCGCCGGAAGTTCCTGTATCGATCAAGCAGGAGATCCGTTCCCGGTTCCACGGCACGCTCATTCTCGGCGGTGGACACACCAAAGAGAGTGCAGGGAGCGAATTGGCGGAGGGTCATGCGGATCTGATCTCTTTCGGAAGACCGTTCATCAACAATCCGGATCTTGTGGAACGGTTCAAGTATGGAAGAGAGCTTTCCACCGTGCTGGATACAACGACATTCTATTCACCCGGAGCAAAAGGGTATACCGATTATCCTGTTTCTGCAGGATGATCAATAGGAGATGATCCGTACCGGTCATCCGGCGCCGGCCTCATACTCTCTCACGTACGTTATCAGGAGGATCGTTATGCGCACTCTACTCATTTCCATCGCCGCACTGTTCGTCTTCACCGCGGCGGATTCGCAGATCAGTATCAATCTTGGATTCAATTTTGAGAGTCAGCCGGTCTGGGGACCGGCCGGTTATGACCATGTTGATTATTACTATCTCCCTGACATTGAGGTCTATTATAATGTGCCGCAGCAGCGGTTCTATTATTACGAAGGGGATGTGTGGATCAGCAGGGCGTCACTTCCGTACCGGTACCGGAATTATGATTTCTATACTTCCTATAAAGTCGTCGTGAACGAACGGGAGCCGTACCGGAACCATCGAATGTATAAAGAAAAGTATTATTCATTCCGCGGAAATCACAGTCAACAGGTCATCCGCGACAGCCGCGACTCGAGATATTTCAGGAATAAGCATCATCCCGAGTACAAGAACTGGAAGCGTGAACAGCAGCGCGAAGAGGGGAACGGAAGCAACCGAAAGAACAAGCGGAATCGAAACTAATGTCAAAAAGAGGAACCATGAAAAAGATACATCTACTGCCCGATTCGCCCGACACCCCCTCCGGCAGTGAAAAAAAAGAATACAAAGATACACTCCGTCGTCTGCAGTCTGAACTCGTCAAACTGCAGCGGCATTTCATAGAACACAATAATAAGATCCTGATCATTTTGGAGGGAAGAGACGCTTCAGGGAAGGACGGCACAATCAAACGTATCGTCCAGAATTTAAGCCCGCGAGAGACTCGGGTTGTTGCGCTTGGGAGACCATCGGACCGGGACCGCTCGTCCTGGTATTTCCAGCGATTTGTCCAATTCCTTCCGGCAGCGCAGGAACTTGTTTTGTTCAATCGAAGCTGGTACAACCGTGCGGGAGTGGAACGGGTGATGGAGTTTTGCACGGAAGATGAATACGAGGAATTCATGGGTTCGGTCCTGAATTTTGAACATATGATCACCAGGTCCGGAGTAAAACTGTTCAAATATTATCTGGATATCAGCAAAGATGAACAAAAAAGAAGACTGCGGGACCGCGCGGCCGATCCGCTCAAACAATGGAAGGTCAGTCCCATCGACATTGTTGCACTGAAAAAATGGAAAGCATACAGCAACGCACGTAATGAAATGCTCGCGCGTACCCACAATCCTAACTCCCCATGGACGTTGGTCCGTGCGAACGACAAACGTTCTGCACGGATTAACATGATCAAGGATATTCTTCACCGATTGGAGTATGAAGGGAAGGATAAAAAACTGGTTCAGCCCGATCCCAAAGTGGTGTTCGAATATGATATCGGAAACATGGAGAACGGTCAATTGGCAAAATGAACCGGATCCGATAGTCCCAATGATCATCATACCGCTGAAGAGATTTCAGGGTTTCAACGACAACATACATGCATGAGGACAGACATGGAAACGGCAGATATGGAACGAGGCAAAAATCTTCTTCCGCCGGCGGACTGGGCCGGAGAATTTACACGATTAAAGGAAGACATTCAGATCGAACGGGAACGGAATCTCCGTACGCTGGCCGATTTTAAGAATTACCGGCGAAGGATCGAGAAAGAAGGGAACCGTGCTGCCGAAGATGCGAAGCGGGAGGTCATCCTTCCGCTGCTGGAGATCGTGGATGATCTGGAGAAGGCACTGCAATGTGGAAACGGTGAGGGACATTCAACGGTCAAAGGACTCCAGATGATCCATCAGAAATTCGTGACGATGCTCGGCGCATGCGGTGCAGTCCCGTTCGAAAGTCTTGGCATGAACTTCGATCATTCCATCCACGAAGCGGTCGCGATCGAACAGCATCCAGGCGGAACATCCGGTGTAGTGGTGGATGAACTGCGCAAAGGATACTACTGGAAGAACGAACTGCTCCGCTCGGCGCAGGTGCGTGTTTCGGGATATTGATCCATCCGCCGGAGAAGGATCTGTGACGATACCGGATGTTCTGTCCGATTCAGTCACGTCGATCCTGTTGTTCAGTGTGTTCAGTGTGTTTAATGTGCTCAATCAAGAAAGTACCGTTCCGCATGACCGCTCGATTGGTTCCACACCGGGTTTCACAGATCGCGATATTCGCAGGGGCCGCTGTTGTGATTGCGCTCGGCATTCATATGGCGCAGTCGGTTGTCTCTCTGCTGATCATGTCCCTCTTTGCCGCGCTCATCGGAACACCTCCTGTGCGGTGGCTGGTCCGGCATCGCATTCCGTTCACTGTTGCCGTCGCAGTGGTGATGTTCGGTCTGATCGGACTGTTGGCGATGGTCGGCGGTGTCGTTGCCGGTTCATTGAGCGCTTTTTCGGAGGTCCTGCCGTTCTATCAGAAGCGGATCCAGGAGCAGATCATTGAACTCAGACCGTGGCTTGCCGAAAAAAATATTATCCTCAGCGATTCGTTCCTTGCACAATATTTCAATCCCGGAGTGATCATGGGCGCAGCGGTCGATGCGGTGAAAGGATTGATCACGGCGATGTCCAACGTTGTGCTGATCCTTGTGCTGGTCCTCTTCATGCTCCTTGAATCGTCCCGCTTTCCGTCAAAGTTCCGTGCCGCTTTCGACACTCCTCGGATGGATTTTTCCGTATTCACCCGGTTCGTCGATACGGTCGAACAGTATCTGCTGATCAAAACATTCATCAGCGCACTCACCGGTATCCTCATCTTCCTGTGGCTTTCGCTGATCGGGGTGGATTCCCCGGTATTGTGGGGATTCCTCGCATTCCTGCTCAATTATGTGCCGAATATCGGATCCTCTGTTGCCGCAGTTCCGGCGGTGCTGCTGGCCTATATCCAGCTCGGTGTGGAGAGCGCGCTCTTTGCGATGGCCGGTTATATGACCGTCAACTTCATTTTGGACAATGTGATCGAAACGAAGATCATGGGTTCGCGTCTTGGTCTCTCCGATCTGGTCGTCTTCAGTTCCCTGATCCTGTGGGGAAGTCTGCTCGGTCCGATGGGGATGGTCCTGTGCATTCCACTGACCATGACACTGAAGTTCGGGTGCGGACTCAGGAAAGATCTGAAATGGATCGCGCTGCTGCTCGGTCCGGAAATTGTTCCGGGGCGCGTCCGGAAAACAGCGGCGTCAGAATAACCGGCATTCTCCTGCTCTTTCGGTCACAATCGAAAAGAAGATCATGGTGTATAAAGATTATTATAAAACGCTCGGCATCGCCTCCACCGCATCGCCGGCAGAGATCAAAAAAGCATTCCGATCTCTTGCCAAAAAATATCATCCGGACAAATCAAAAGGATCGAAGCCGGCCGAGGAGAAATTCAAAGAGATCAATGAAGCAAATGAAGTGCTCAGCGATCCGGTGAAACGGACGAAATACGATCAGTTCGGCACGGACTGGAAATCGTACGAACAGAAAGGGGCGAACCCCGGGGGGTTTGATTGGGGAAAATATTCCGCCGGACATCAGCCGCAGCAGCAGTATCAGGAGAGCGATACATCGTTCAATGACGCCGGAGTGAATGACCTGTTCGAGATGCTGTTCGGTCAACGGAGCGGTCAGCGCGGCGGGCGCAGGGCCGCTGCAGCGGCCGGCCGTGATCTGGAGACATCAGCGGTGATCACACTGGATGAAGCGTACCATGGAACAACACGCCTTATTCACGTGAACGGACAAACCATCAAAGTGTCGATCAAACGGGGTGCACCGGACGGATTGAAGATGCGCATCCCCGCCAAAGGTACAGCCGGTGCCAACGGCGGACGGAACGGCGATCTGTATCTGACGGTCGTCATCGCCGCACATCCGCAGTTTACCAGGACGGGAAATGATCTTCATTGCGGATTGCCGGTCGATCTCTATACGGCGATCCTCGGGGGTAAGACCCACATCAGGATCCTGAAGGGAAATATCACCGTGAATATCGCGCCGGGGACCCATAACGGGAAAGAATTGCGGCTCTCAGGATTAGGGATGCCGATCTATTCCGAAAAGGATCAATTCGGTGATCTGCTGGTGTCCGTTTCAGTCGTGCTGCCGCAGGACCTTTCATTGAAAGAATTGGAATTGTTCAAAATGCTGTCGGCAATGCGCGAAGAACGCGGTCCGCAGCTTCAGGGCTGATCATAGTCCGTTCACATCATTATTCACCGTACAACAATCGAGGGACCAATGAAACCGAATATCGACATCTCCGAGACCAACATCAAAGCAGTCGCTCTGTCGCTGAATACTATTCTTGCCGACGAATACATTCTGTACACCAAAACACGCAATGCTCACTGGAACATCCAAGGGGCAAATTTCAACGAACTGCACAAATTCTTCGAATCCCAGTACAATGAGATGGATATCATGATCGATGATATCGCTGAACGGGTGAGAGCCGTCGGTCATTTTGCGGTGGGGACACTCAAGGATTTCATCTCGTTGACCCGTCTGAGCGAACACAATCATGATTTTTCCGATCCGAAACACATCATCCAGACACTGATGGACGATCACGAGTCCGTGATCCGTTCATTGCGGAAGGAGATCACCGCCGCATCGGACCTCCACCGTGATCTCGGTACGGCCGATTTTATGACAGGACTGATGGAAGAACATGAAAAAATGGCGTGGATGCTCAGGGCATATCTGTCCTGACCAGGTGCGCTCCGCATCGTCCGATGAAGATCATTCAACAAATGTATCACGTTCGTATTGCTTTATCATAGTCCACATCACACCGTTACGTACTCAACAGGAGGATCTCATGCTCTATACTATTGCCGTCATACTCATCATTCTTTGGCTCTTGGGAATTGTCACATCCTACACCATGAACGGATTCATTCATGTTCTGCTGGTCATCGCAATTATCACCGTATTACTTCGTGTGATCAGGGGTGAAAATATCTTCAAAGGGAAGATGTAAGTATGAGCTCCGAATGGCATATGGATAATGGTATTGCGGCGGCCGTATGAAGAATAATGAGAAACTTCCTGCGGTCACCTCAGATGAACCTCAATGGCATCAGCGCTCCGTTGAGTCTGTCCTGAAAGAACTCGGCACTGCAGAGGCGGGATTATCGGCATCCGAAGCCGGTATCCGCCTGGCAGCGGACGGACCGAATGTACTGCACGAAGGGAAGAGGATCAATCCGTTGATGATCTTCCTCCGCCAGTTCAAGAGTCTCATCATCTGGATCCTGATCGGTGCCGGAGCATTATCATTCTTCCTTGGGGAGAGGGTCGATGCTTTCGCCATCCTCGCCATTGTGATGCTGAATGCGGTGATCGGCTTCGTGCAGGAATTCAATTCCGAACGCTCCATTGCTGCGCTGAAAAAAATGACCGCTCCGCAGGCGAATGTTCTGCGCGGCGGACAGACAATTTCCATTGCGGCATCGCAGGTCGTGCGGGGGGATGTCCTTGTCCTTGCTGCAGGCGATATGGTCTCTGCCGATGCGCGGCTCTTCAAGGTCGCTTCTCTCACTTGTGTGGAATCTCCGTTGACAGGAGAATCGGTGCCGGCGGAGAAGAAACTGGATGAACCGAAACCGCAGGCGCAGCTCGGCGACAGAACGAATATGGTCTTTATGGGGACGAGCGTTGCCGGCGGAACGGCCCTCGCCGTTGTGGTGGCTGTCGGTATGCGGACGGAATTGGGAAGGATCGCAGCGCTGATTGAATCCTCAGAGGAGGAAGGGACACCGCTGGAGAAGAAATTAGGATCGTTCGGCAATATCCTTATCTGGTCCACTCTGGGGATCGTACTGCTGCTTTTCGGTCTCGGATTCCTCAGGGGGACGGATCTGTTTGAATTGTTCATGACCTCCGTCAGTTTAGCCGTTGCCGCCGTGCCGGAAAGTCTGCCGGCAGTCGTGACTGTGGCACTTGCTCTTGGTGTGCGCCGGATGTCCCGACGGGGTGCGCTCATCAGAAAATTATCCGCAGTGGAAACACTCGGATCGACCTCCGTCATCTGTACGGACAAGACCGGTACCCTGACGCTCGGTGAAATGACGGTCCGCTCACTCTATGTACCCGGAACAATGTATGAAGTAACGGGAGAAGGATACGGTCCGGAGGGTGAAGTGCAGTTGAAGGGGGCAACGATCGATGCCGCAAAGGATGGACAACTCCATGAACTCTCCACGATCCTTGTCGGATGCAATACTTCGCAACGGAAAGAACTCGATGGGGTGTGGAGCGTCATCGGAGATCCGACCGAAGGAGCGATGCTCACCGCGGGTATGAAAGCAGGTGCGGACCGGGATGCTCTCGAAAAACTCATGCCGAAGATCCATGAACTCCCGTTCGATTCGGACAGAAAACGGAGTTCGACTGTCCGTTCAGATGCCGACGGAAAATTCCGTGTGATGATGAACGGTGCACCGGGACCGCTGCTGGAGTGCTGCTCGCAGATACTGACAAAGGAAGGGATCCGTTCCATCACCGAACAGGACCGTACGGAGATCCTCGCGAACACATCGGATATGGCAAAGCGTGCACTGAGAGTCCTTGCATCCTCGTACCGAACGATGGAAAAAACGGAGACCGCGGCAATGACGGTCGAATCGGTCGAGAAGGAAATGGTCTTTTCCGGTCTCTGCGGAATGTATGATCCGCCGAGAAATGAAGCGAAAGATTCCGTCGCCCAATGCCGCAAGGCGGGGATCCGTGTTGTGATGATCACCGGCGATCATGCCGAGACCGCGGCGGCCATTGCGCGCGAGATCGGGATCGAGACCGAGAAGGAAGAGACGGTCACCGGTGAGGAACTGGAGAAGTTGTCGGACGATGAACTCATCAAAAAGGTCCCCGCGATCTCCGTCTATGCCCGCGTGACGGCAGAACATAAACTGCGCATCATCCGAGCGTGGCGGTCGAACGATGCCGTTGTGGCGATGACCGGAGACGGTGTGAACGATGCCGCAGCCATCAAAGGTGCCGATATCGGTATTGCCATGGGACGAACCGGCACCGAAGTGACAAAACAGGCGTCGGATATGATCATAACGGACGATAATTTTACGACGATCAAAGCGGCGGTGGAGGAGGGGCGAGGCATCTATGACAATATCATCAAGACGCTCCAGTATCTTCTTGCCGGTAACACAGCCGAAATTATGCTGATGGGAGTCTGCGTGGCTGTCGGCCTTCCGATGCCGCTCCTGCCGATCCATCTGCTGTGGGTTAATCTGGTGACGGATGGACTTCCCGCGCTCTGTCTTGCTGCGGATCCGATCGATCCGGATGTGATGGACCGGGCCCCGAGGAAACATGCTGAACGGATCGCCGGCAAAACATTTTTCCGCTCGGTCCTTATTACCGGAGCGCTGACCGCATTCGTCTCCCTCTCCGTCTATCTCTATGTTCTGGAGATCGGCACGGTATCCGAAGCACGGACCGCCGCGTTCACCGTTCTCGTCTTCGCCGAACTGCTCCGTTCCTTCGGTGCGAGAAGTGCTCACAAGCCGCTCTGGAAGATCCCGTTCTTTTCCAATCTCCCTCTCGTGTCAGTGGTCCTGTTCTCCATTGCGATCCAGATCGTCGGTCTTCACAATGAGATGCTGATGACGATCCTGAAAACAACATCCGTACCGCTGATCGAGCTTCTGTTCCTGTTCCTCATCGGGTCGATCCCGCTGATCGTTCTGGAGATCCTTAAACACCTGAAGGTCCTTCGTCCTGAGACAGCCGCTCCGCCGGCCGCGTGACCGTTCCGAACAATCGGACGGGATCATCCAGCTTTGACATCACTCTTTTTTCGGAACATCAATGAAGACCATCTATCGTCAGATCGAGCTCAGTTTTGAACGGATGACATCCATAGCAACGAACGTCATGGGGAATTCCATCACATTCATCCTCGCTCTGGGGCTGGTGGTCTATTGGCTCAGCGATCAGCAGTTCCATGAGCAGGAGATACATACGAGTATCGGTGAGATCATACTGAGCATCACGTTCTTAAGCATGTTCATCATTCAGAAGGCATTCAACCGGTTCTCCGGTTCACTGCATTTGAAAGTGAACGAACTGGTCTCATCTCACGAACCGGCCAACAATGCCGTCCTGAATGCGGAGGAAAAGACGGAGGTGGAGATCATCGAACTTGCCAAAGAATACGTCGAATTGGCCGAATTAAAGTCCAAGATCGAAACGAACGAACAGATCCTGAAAGAGGATTCCGGATCATAACGATCCGCGCAGCAGGACCGGTGTGGATGCGACATTTCACGTCCGAAAAGGATTAGCTATTCTTTCATGCCTTTGGGGGATATGCATTCTTATCCCCCGGTTTTATTTTAAAGAAGAATATCAACGTTCCCTCCCGCCGTTCTCGGCATGTTCATGAATTGCTGGAGGGAAGTTTTATCCACCGCCATTGTAATGGAAGGATACGAAGATGCTGCATAACATCAGTGAAATATACGGTGACACACTCTTTGCACAGGACGGAGAGATCGGAACGGCAAAAGATTTCTATTTTGATGACAACAATTGGGTCGTACGGTATCTGATCGCGGATACCGGGAATTGGCTGACGGGACGAATGGTGCTTCTGGCGCCTCACTCGTTCGGGGACCTGGACCAGCTGCAGAAACGACTCAACATCCAACTGACGAGATCGCAGATCGAAAAGAGTCCTTCCATCGACTCACATCTGCCGGTTTCCCGACAGTACGAAAAGGAGTATTACAGTTACTACGGATATCCGGCGTATTGGGACGGAGGCGGAATGTGGGGCGCAGGCGGATTTCCGATGATCCTGCCGACGGACATTCTTGCTGAGAAGCATACACAGTTCCATCATCGCGAAGATAAACATCTTCAGAGCACGCAGGCGGTGCGGGGATATGCCATTCACGCGGCAGACGGAGAGATCGGTCACGTCAGCGGATTTATGGTGGATGAGAAAAGCTGGGCGATCCGTGATCTTGTGATCGAAACAGGTTCCTGGCTCTCAGGAAAAGAGATCCTGGTTCCTGTCTCCAAAGTGGACCGGATCAGTTATGAGGAATCAACAGTCTTCATCACTCTCACGAAGGAAGATATTCAACGCACACCGGAAGATACGGTGGCACATCATGAGCCGGTATAATTCTCCATCGGCCGGAAGGGAAAGGCTGCGTCATGCAGATACAGATCAATACGGATAGACATATCAAAGGACATGAATCATTCACTTCCGACATCAGCAGAACGGTTGAAACGGAATTCATCCGTTTCAGCGATCAGATCACCCGCGTTGAGCTCCATTTGAGCGACAACAACGGATATAAGAACGGTGAGGACGACAAGGAATGTTTGGTGGAAGTGCGGCTGAGAGGGAAACATCCGATCGTCGTCATGGACCATGCCGAAATACTGGACGATGCGATCAAAGGTGCGGTCGGAAAGATGGTCCGTTCCATCGAAAAGAATCTCAGCAGGGTAGAGGACCGCGCGCGTTTCCGCGTCGGTTCCCGCAGCCATTTTCAAAGCATTTCCAGCGAGTGAATGATGCCGTTTCAAAAATGTTACAATGAAAATCGGCATGCCCGACGGTCCGGCATATGAAAGTCCTTTCCGGAAAGAATATCTGGTTGTTGTTGAAGGACGCTGCAATTGCGTGGGATGATGATAATGTCGCCGAACACGGCGCCGCATTGTCATTCTACACGATCCTTTCGCTTTCGCCGCTGCTCATCATCGTTGTCGTACTGTCCAGCATCGGTTTCGGCCGAGATGCGGCGAACGGTCACCTTGTTGCTCAGATCCGCGGATTGATCGGAACGGAAGGGGCGAAATTCGTCCAGGGGCTCATTGCCAATGCGTACAAGGCCGATGCAAATTTTTCGGCGGCGTTCCTCAGCGCTGTGCTGCTCCTTCTCGGTGCGGCCGGCGTTTTCATCCAATTGCGGGATTCGCTCAATATGATCTGGCGCGTCCGGCAGCGGTCCCGCGGAGTGATCCATGGTTTTCTCCGTATCCGCCTTCTGTCGTTCGCCCTGATCCTCGGTATCGGCTTTCTGCTGCTGGTCTCGCTGATGATCAGCGCCGCGCTGTCAGCGGCGAGTGTCTTTGTGGTCGAACGTTTTCCGGTGCTGGGCGGACTTGTTCCGCTGATCGATATCGTTGTGTCATTCTCCGGAGTAACGGTGATCATCGCGCTCCTGTTCAAGTTTCTCCCGGCGGTGATCCTGAAATGGAGAGATGCCTGGGTCGGTGCGGCGTTCACGTCGCTGCTGTTCTCTTTCGGGAAATATGTGATCGGTCTCTATCTCGGGAATGGAACAATGGGGACAACGTTCGGCGCTGCAAGTTCACTGGTGGTCGTGATGATGTGGACCTATTATTCGTCACAGATCGTCCTGTATGGAGCAGAATTTACCCGGTTGTATGCGTTGCGGTTCGGTTCCGAGATCGTTCCGAGCGCGAACGGAGTTCGGGCTGTCCGTTCATGATGTACATCGATTGTTCCGAACAAGGAACGCTTCCTGCGGTGCTCCCCGCTGATTGCGGATCATCATCCGTTCACCGTAACCGATCCACTGTTTCCGTCCGTTTCCGTTGCGGGAACATAATCTGAGAACGTTTTGACTTCGAAAATCATATGGACGTTGTTCCGCCGCGCCGGAAAGAGTATTCTTTGGATCCTCTCCGGGATACTTTTTCTTTCGGCTGGAATCCTATTGGCCCTGCAGTTCTCCGGCGTCCAGCGGATGATCGTTCAGAAGGCGGCAGCTGCCCTCTCTGAAAAGACAGGGAGACGGATCGAGATCGGTTCCGTGAGCATTGCATTCACTCATTCGATCGTGCTGGAAAGGATCTTCATTGCAGAGGGGACGAACGATACCCTGCTGTTCATCGGTACCCTTGCCGCGGATGTGAATCTCTTCGGTCTATTTTCCAATGAGATCATCATCAGAAAACTTCGGATCGATTCTCTGGTAACGCGCATCAGCCGGAGCGTGCACAGCACTTCGTCCGGCGTGCCGGACAGCAGTTACAATTTCTCCGATATCATTACTTCTCTCAATCCGGAGGCGTCGGAAACAGATAAACTTCCGGATTCCACTGCATCGCAATCGCCGTGGACGGTAGCGATACACGACATCCACCTCTCCGGAATTGACGGTTCATTCGATGATGAAGTGAGCGGCATGAATGCCCGGCTCCGGCTCGGTTCGCTGGAGGCATCCCTCGATACCAGCGATATAGAAAGAATGAGATTCCATTTCACCGGAGTCTCCCTTAAGAACACGAATGCTTCCGTCATTCTGACCAAAGAATCAGCCCCTGATACATCCGCCTCGCAGGATATTGGAATTGGTTTCAACGATCTCTCCGTTTCCAACATCCAATTTTTGTTTCAGAATACCGCATCCGGCGATCAGTATTATGCAGACATCGGAGCGGCAGCGATCGCAGCAGAATTGGTCGATCTTCCTTCTCGCCGCATTGCATTGAACAGCATTCTGCTTGAGAACAGCAGCATTGCCCTTGTCTCTTCTTCCGCTAAGCAGCAGAAGGCAGTACAATTGAAGGCAGACACTCTGCCGTGGCAGTTCACTCTTGACCGGCTCGGTTTCACCAACATTTCCGTTCAATATGACGTGCTGCATTCTCCCCGCGTTCATGAGTTCGATATGAATCATCTTCGCGTGGATGAATTGACGGTCCGGGCAGATGATATCAATTATTCCAAGGACCGGATAACGATGGTTGTTGGGAGGACATCATTCCGTGAGAGGTCGGGATTTGATCTCCGGGAATTCTCCGGAAGTGTCGAGGTTGATTCCGTTCATACAAAGATCACCGATCTTACGCTGAAGACCCCGTCCAGCCGGCTGCATATGAATCTCCTGCTGGCCTATGAGCAATTCTCAGCACTTCTCGATTCTCCGGGAACGGCATCGATCCGAATGACCGTTGATGAATCATATCTCTCCGCCTCCGATCTTTTGTTGTTTCAGCCGTCGCTTCCTCTCAAAAAACATTACCATCCCGCCGAGGGAACAATATTTACTCTCGCTGCGGACCTCCGCGGTCATGTGAACGCGTTGGAAATAACGGAACTGAATGTTCAGGCGGGAGAATCAAGCGTACTTGACCTGAGCGGAACGGTCACAGGGTTGCCGGATATGGATTCGGCGCAATGGAATATCACTCTCCATCAACTCTCGATGACCGCTCCTGATCTCCGCACTGTCGTGGACGATTCACTGATACCTCGATCCATTGAAATCCCTGCAGCTCTTGTTGTTACCGGGCGATTCAACGGAACGATGGAAAACTTTTCGGCTTCCGCAGCGCTCCGTTCTTCCATCGGCAGCATGAAGGCGCATCTCGACGCGGCCGGCATGCGCTCTTCCGCTACCGCCCGATGGAAAACCAGCCTCAATATTGCCGAGTTCGATCTCGGTGTTCTGCTCAAGGACACGCTGATGTTCGGTCCTTTCTCGCTTGATGCTTCTGCCGCGGGAACGGGAATGACGGCGGATGATCTTTCCGCCCGTGTGAATGTCTTCGTCATCCGCGCAGTGGTGAACGGATATCCTTACAAACATTTGACCGTGGCAGGGAATGCATCGGCAACAACGTTCGAAGGGAAAGCGGAAATGAAGGATTCCAATATCGTCTTCATTGCGGAGGGATTGATCGATATCGACACTCTCCATCCGGCGGCGCGTTTTACGGTGGATCTGCAGGGAATCGATCTTTATCGATTGAATATCACGGACGAAGATATTCGGGTCTCAGGATTCATCTTCTCCGACATCTCCGGAAGCGGAATGAACGACCTCAATGGTACCGCCGGCATTCGTTCCGTGGTGATCGTCAAGAACGATCAGCGGTATATCATTGATACGTTGATGGTTGCATCAGTCGCCGTCGATGAAGGGACGCATATCGCGCTGGAATCATCGATCTTCCGTGCGAATTTTGACGGAACGGTCACACCCGGAGATCTTCCCGGAGTCATGAAGAGCCATTTTTCGAAATATTTCGGATCAGCCTCACAGCCACATCAGAAAGATCAGCCCCCGCAGGCATTCGCATTCGAACTGGCGCTTCGTGATCCTTCCGTACTCAGCGCCATCTTCTTTCCGGATCTGCATGAACTGTCCGGCGGAATGGTCTCAGGGAGTTTTGACAGTAAGGCGCAGCGGCTGAATATTTCCGCATCCCTTCCCGCAATGCGGTACAGCGATATCGATATCGATAGTCTCAGTATTTCAGTTGTTTCTGATGCGGACAGTATGAATGCGGAATTCAAGGTCCATTCCATTTCCGATTCAATGTTCCTCGTTACGAATCTTCTGATCACCGGAAAAGCATCTCAGGAAAGTGTCAATGTCTCCATACAAAGCAGCCGTGATGACGGATTTTTGACACTCCTCCTGGCCGGCGTACTCAGCAGCGATCCGGAAGGGTATTCATTCCGTTTGAAAAGGGACGGAGTGATGTTCCGGAATATTCCATGGAGTGTTCCGACGGAAAATGTTCTGCGGTTCGGCAAACGATCCAAAGCAGGACGTATCAGGATCAACGGCACCGATCGGACATTATCGATCCAAAGCGAAACCGGAACGGACGAACCCCCTTCGATGAAGTTCGAATTCCGGAACTTCGATCTTGCGTTACTGTCGCAGGCGGTGGAACGGCAGGAGGGATTGTTCGGCGGCATCCTTCAAGGTGATGCTGTGCTGCATACCGCCGGGAAACAGACGTCATTCACAGCTGATCTTGCCGTTACCGATGTGCGCTTTCGTACGGTCGTACTGGGGAATGCAATGCTGCAGGCGGATAATCACACCGCCGGTAGCACAAAAATAAAATTCGAATTGAACGGGAACAGTAACCGGATCGCATTGAACGGCCAACTCCGCAGTACTGCCGGCGGAACAGATCTCGATCTGAAACTCGATATGACCAAAGTGAATCTTGCCGCGTTCGAACCGTTCATGGCCGGACATGTTACACGTTTATCCGGCACGTTGAGCGGAGGATTCAGCATCACGGGGTCCACTCAGCACCCTTCGGTGATCGGCGAAGTGAATTTTTCCAACACCGCGTTCAATCCGTCCGCGCTTGAATCATATCTGCGGCTGGATCGCGGAACGGTCGTCATCAGCAAACGGGGGATCGAATTCCGTACGTTCGAGCTGACCGATTCGCGGGGAAAAAAAGCGTCGCTCAGCGGCAGAGTGCTGACGGATGATTACCGCACCTATCAATATGACGTGCGTCTGCGGACGAATGATTTTCTTGTACTGAACACGCCGGCAAGCCGCGATGCGCTTGTGTACGGAACGGTGATCCTGGACAGCGATATTTCCATTACCGGTGATCAGAAACAACAGACCGTTATCATCCGTGCAGAACTGGACAAAGGGACGAATCTGTCGCTGATCCTTCCCGAATCAGAAACGGCTGCGGAGGAGCGGCGCGGTATCGTCCGTTTCACCAAGGCTAAAGTGACGGGAAATCCGATCATGACCCGAACGGCGGGAGGAACAAATGTTGATACGGTGGAAACGGTCCGATCCACGATCGCACTCACATCCAATATCACGGTCAACAAAGATTCAAAACTCCGCATCCTGATCGATCCGGTGGCAGGTGATTCGCTCGTCATTCGCGGTGAAGCGACGCTGAGTTTCACGGTCGATCCGAGCGGTAAGATCACGCTCACCGGCCGGTACGAGATCGTGGAGGGATCGTATCTGCTCTCCTTCGGTGATTTCATTAAACGGGAGTTTGCCATCGTGCAGGGGAGCAGTCTGACATGGCTCGGGTCTCCGTTCAATGCCGATGCGGATATCACGGCCGTCTATACGGTAAAAACGAATGTGCTTGACCTGATCCAGGATCAGCTTGGGGGATTGAGTGCGCAGGAACGGAACAAGTATCAGCAGGAGATCCCGGTGCAGGTCCATTTGATGATGAAAGGAAAACTTCTGACGCCGGAGATCCGATTCAAACTCGATCTTCCGCCGGAATCACGCGGAGTGCTGAACGGTTCCATCTACGCAAAACTGAATGAACTGAACGGACAGGAATCCGAGCTCAATAAACAGGTCTTTGCACTCCTTGTCCTCGGCCGGTTCATCTCCGAGACGCCGTTCGCATCCGCCGGTGATAATGACGGTCTGTCCGATTTTGCCCGTTCAAGCGCGAGTCAGATCCTCTCCGCTCAGCTGAACCGATTATCGGAACAATACATCAAAGGGGTGCAGCTGAATATGGGAGTGGAATCCTATAAGGATTATTCGACCGGCAGCGCAGAAGGAAGGACCCAGCTGCAGCTCGCTCTTTCCAAGCAGCTCTTCAATGACCGGGTGACGGTTCAGGCGGGCGGAAATGTTGATCTGGAAGGGGAGCGGAGTCAAAAGAACTCCCTCAATAATTTCGCCGGCGATCTCAAAGTATTGTACAAACTGACGGACGACGGGCGGTGGAAACTGCAGGTCTTCAGAAAAAACACGTACGAAGGGGCGATCGATGGCGATATCACGAAGACCGGAGCAGGGGTTGTCTTCACATTGGATTTCAACAAGCTGTTCGGTCTCACATTGACGCCGGTGCCAAAATGAACACAATGATGGAACTTCACTGCAGTCCATAACAGAAATCAATTCGCAACGAAACTGGTCAAAGTATCTGAAATTGGTAGAATATATTTGGTAGTGAAAAAGTGGACCCAATCATAGCAGTGTAATCTGTTTGAAAATGCGTGGGA
>CALRIY020000065.1:0-20916 GCA_943364975.1 Synechococcus sp. UW140 | reverse complement strand
TGTGTGTTGATCAAGTTCATGACAGGGTTGGTCTCGGAGAACGGAAAGGATACGATCATTTCTTTGACGAACGCTTTGGAGATGAATTGAGCGTGTGAGAGGACCGCTTCAGCTGCGTCACTATACGCCCTGCCTAATCCCCCTACACCGAGTTTTGTTCCGCCGAAATACCGGGTGACAACAAGCAGCACATCGGAGCAGTTCTTCGCGTGAAGCGCTGAGTGGATCTTCACTCCGGCAGTGCCGGAAGGTTCACCGTCATCAGAATAGCGGACGATGTTCCGGTCCCATCCGATGACGTATGCATAACAATGATGCGTTGCGTCGAAATATTTTTTCCGGACGGAAAGAAGCTGTGACCGCGCCTCTTCCTCATCCGTTACAGGAAAAAGGTCCGCGATGAACCGCGAACCTTCAACTTTGATCAATTCCGATGATCCCGCACCAACGGTTGGATAGATCTCATTCATTATTTGAGAGTAACAGCAGTGGTCAGCCGGACCTCCATACGGTCAACGATCTCCGGGGTGACCCCTTTTTTCAAATTCTTCACATAGATCAGATTCGGGATCAGATGGACCTCCGGAACGGGCAGGTAATCGAAACCGACATTGACATATAATTCCTGATGACCGATCTTCGTGTCGGCAAAATCATTATCAACTGCATCCACACGGAGCAAACCTCTGAATGATTTCATCATTTCCATCCATGTATATAGAGAGGCCCCGAGCGGGTTACGAGCCGAACCGGTGGTGGTATTCATCTTTCTTTCCAATCTGTAGAATCCTTCAACACCCAGTCCCATTGTGGCAGAGGACATTCCGTAGAATACTTTTGTATTGATTGTGCTCTTTCCGCCGTTTCTGTTCTCATAATCCGCATACACTTCAATCACGGAAGATTTATCGAGCCAACTGCCTGCGGAAAATGCTATTTTCTTTAACTTATCATTTTCTGCTGCTACACCATTCCCGTTGTAAAACGCAAGATTTCCATAGATGGATCCTTGAACATTTGATCTGCCGCCGATCGATAATCCTTTATCAAATTCATGGGTATAGCCTTTCCGGTCCAGCACATTCCCTTCCAGCGACCGGTATTCCCATATTTTCTCAACGGTCTCGGATGAAAGTGTCTGCATCGCTCCGATCTTCAGATCCACCATCGATATGATGTTCTTCATATCGACATAGGCCTGAAGCAGCGAATTGGAACCTGCATCATAATCGACCCTTGCAATCACATTCTTATTAAAGGAATACTCATAACCGACAGATGCCCTGCGAAAAACGAATGCGTTCGCTCCTGAGATTCCTTTGGTCGTATTCGACGGCTGAGGTTCCTGCAGCATGTAGGTAAAATCATTGAATAACGATAGAGTGATCTTACCGGCAGAAGATTCCGCAGCGCGTTCTGCAGGTTTTACAGTCTGGGTTTTCGTGATTGGTCGTTGTTGAGCAAAGATCAGGGTTGTGAAAGAAAGTAAAAGAAGGATCAGGGAACTTTTCTTCATGGGAAATCCTTTCGATGAGAGTGAAGATCAATGAAAAAGTAATCTTTTTTCCATCGTCAAGCAACTGTATAATGGTTTGGTTCTTCGCTCTAATAATCGTAAGTTACTGTAGAAAATTAATGGAATTACAATGAAAATCGGCATCACGTGTTATCCCACTTACGGCGGCAGCGGTGTTCTTGCTACTGAATTGGGAAAAGCCCTCGCAAAACGCGGTCATCAGATCCATTTCATCAGTTATGCCATGCCGATGCGCCTGAACGGCGGATTCGACAATAATATCTTCTATCACGAAGTGGAGATGACCACCTATCCGGTCTTCGAATTCCCTCTCTATACTCCTGCGCTCGCCAGTAAGATGGTGGAAGTGGCAAATTTTGAAGGACTCGACCTTCTTCATGTCCACTACGCCATTCCTCATGCTACCAGCGCATATCTGGCGAAGAAGATGATCCAAAATGATAAATTCCGAGTGGTGACGACGCTGCACGGTACGGATATCACGCTGGTGGGACTGGAACCGAGTTTCCTTTCCGTAATGAAGTTCAGTATTGAAAAGAGCGACGGCGTAACAGCGGTCTCCCGGCATCTGAAAGAGAAGACGTTGACAAATTATGCGATCGACAAAGAGATCGACGTCATCCCAAACTTTGTCGATGTGGATGAGTATAAGCATGTCGATGACAGCTGCATCCGGAAGAAATTCTCACTGGATGACAAGAGGATCCTGGTCCATGTCTCGAACTTCCGACCGGTGAAACGGGTCACGGATGTCATCCGCATCTTCAATCTAGTTCAGCAGAAGGTCCCCTCTGCTCTGATCCTTGTCGGCGATGGGCCGGACCGTTCCAACTGCGAGATGCTCGTTCGCGAACTGGGACTGCAGCAATCGGTGAAATTCCTTGGGAAACAGAACGAACTGCCGGAGATCCTCTCCGCCGCGGATCTGTTCCTGATGCCGAGCCAGTCCGAGAGTTTCGGACTCTCCGCACTGGAAGCCATGGCATGCGAAGTGCCGGTTATCTCATCCAGCGTCGGCGGACTGCCGGAACTGGTGGTCCACAATCAGACCGGATATATCGCTGAGATCGGTGATACAGACAGAATGGCGCGCTATGCCATTGAACTGCTGACGAACGAAACAAAAAGGGTGATGTTCGCAAAAGAAGGAAGGAAGCGTGCAGTGGAGCAGTTCAATCTGAACAAGATCGTGGATGAATATGAACGGCATTACGAGAAGGTGATGAACTCGCCGAAGATCGAATAAAACTATTGTCAATTGAAAATTGTCAATGGACAATTAACAATTAATTGCTAAAAAAGATCCAAATCCTAAGAACCTTGATTCATTACTGAATTTTTTCGTTGAACGGTTGAGCCGATCACGATCCCCGCGCTGATAAGTACCAGATTCTTAATAATGTATTGCCCTTCGAGTGTCGGTGCATACGGGATCTGTGTAAAAACCTCCGACGGAAAAAGGAATACCGGCGTCACTGTCCCCATCATCTGCAGGAACAACAGCAGCAGAGTCGTCCTCAGCAGTGTTCCCGAGATCAATCCGATACCGATCGCACATTCCCACACTGCCAAAACATTGATCGCCACTTCCGGACTGATCAGGCCGAACGAGAGCAGATCGATCGTGCGCGTCGCCAGTCCCTGAGCCGGACTCAATCCGGGAAAGAACTTCAGCACACCGAACCAGAAAAAGATGATCCCGAGACTGATCCTCAGCAGCGGGATCCCGAACTTCCCCATCCACTCCGTGATACGGGCATCGATAGAATCGAATCTTTCTTTCACGTTCTCCATACCGTCGTGCCTTCCATGTGTCTTTGTGTGAGATTCTTTTTCAGGGAAGCTTCACGTTCTTATTGTTCCAGTAGTTGATCCACCCTGTCTGCGGCACAACAAATGGTACGGCGAACATTCTTCCGCCGAATCCCAGATAACGGTAGACCAGAGATGGTGCCGAACTGACCTTCACCTCGTTGAAATTCTTTTCAAAGAACGTGATCTCCGTGCCGTTGGCTACAGAACCGACGAGCCGGTCGAGCGCATTGATCCTTTTCAGCTGCAGCAGTTTTTCGCTGGCGGCGGCTGAATTATTCACGATGGATGTATCGTTCCGATAGATGCGCCGCAGTTCCTCGATCTCGTTCTGAGTTGCGGTAATGGTGTCCTCTGTTTTATTCCGGACAAACTGAGACAGATACGAATCGCGCCACACTTTCAGGTCGTTTCGGACGGCGTCCGACCGATGGAGCCCCTGCTGATATCCGATCTGCACCACATATTCCTGATCGATCAGATCATGCAGCCGCTGTTCGATGTCCGCCCTGACCTTTTGCAGAGTCGGTTTCACTGTAGCCAGTTTGGATTCAACGATCTTTTCCATTGCGCGCTCCAGCGTCCATACGGCATGCGGAAAAGTGATCAAAACATGAGAAAGAGAATCTTTCAATTCCTTCCGAAGAGAATCCACGACACTGTGATCCACATTGAACATCGTCGTATCGCTGATCTGCGGATGTTTCGCCTGAGCAGTCTTCCAGACGGCGAGGATGGCGCTCTTCAACAAGCGTGCATTCAAATCGGTCCGGATCCCTTTCAGCGATGTGTTCATGAACTCGGTCATGCGTTTTTTTTCTTTCCGGGTCCGGAGGATCGATTCCACCCGTTCGCGGACCGCTTTCTTCTCTTTCTCCCCTACCACAACGGTCACGGATTTCCCCATCAGTTTGGTGATGTACCACCCGTCATCCAATTGAACCGGGTTCGAAGTTTCATTCAATTTCAACGAATAGACCACCTGTTCCATCCTCTCGTCCACATCGCCGAACCGGGCAATAGCGGAATCCGGTCCCTCAAATTCTCCCTCCGCGTCGGCAACAAATGAAAAGTACTCCAATGCTTTACCCCGGATGATCTGCCGGTGAAGGAACTCCGCACCTTCTTGGGTTTTGGCAAACAGGAAATAGATCTTCAGATCATTGGTGGCCCGTTTCATGGCAACGGCGATCTCCTGTTCAGAGATCGTGATCCTTTTCTGAACTTCCTTCCGATAGAGCTCGTCCCTCACCAATGCACGCTCCACTTCCTTCACGGCATTATTCACCACGGAGTCATTGTCCCACCCTTCATTCTGTGAGCGGAGGATGAGGAGTTTTTCAGCGATGAGCGAGAGGAGGAATTCGGCTTTATTCGTTTCCGGATCATTCTTCCGGCGGTTGATCCCCGGCAGCATTTCATAGCGTGAAATGAATTCTTTCTTGGTGATGACGATTGAACCGACCGTCACCAGCGGCGCATCATCATTCCGTTGCGCGGAAAGAACGAGTGGAACAAGGAGTATGAGAAGATATTTTTTCATACGATCAGCATGCGGAGAAGATGGACAAAGAACGGGAATCCAAAATAGAATGCCTGACCGAGCATCGGTGCGATAAGACTGTTCGTCTTCCAATAGACCATGCCGCAGAAGATCCCGAGCATGAATGTGAACAGCATGGAAATCTCACCGTACGCGAACTGCGATGTCGTTGCGCCGTAGGTGAACAGCAGCGCGCTGAAAATGACGACTACAGGGAAGCGTCCGATCCTCAGTCCGTCCCCCCACTGTTTCATCAGCACTGTCTGTCCGAAACTGAAGAAGAGTATTTGGTTCGCGACCGGAGAGGACATCCAATAGACCAGCATCGCCATAACGGCAGATCTTTCGCTCCGTTGAACTGCGGCAGCATCCGCCGGGAGAAACTCGGTACCGCTCCACAATGCGATGAATGTTCCGGTGACGGCAACGATATACAGCCAGGAGAGCCAGATCATGGAGGTCTTCAAATTCTGACTGTTGATCCCGTAACTCCACAGATGTCCACGCGACAATACGGTGATAATGATGAAGGAAAAGAGGTATTGCCAGAAATGCCGTTCGAACTGAAGGACAAAATGAGAATGTTCCAGCGATGTCAGCCGTGAAAGGAAAGTTATGGGTGATGCCCAAAGGATCGCATAACACGTCGCAATGACGCCCGCCAGGGCGAGGAATCGGTTCTCTATGGAGGATGGAGTCTGCGGACTTCCCATGGATCAGCCTAATACGCGCAGCCGCGCGAATTTGATCATCAAATTCTTTGAACCGACACTTTGAAAATTCACGATCGCTTTTGCACCGTCTCCGCGTCCGCTCAAATTCGTCACTTTGCCCCTGCCGAAGACTTCATGTTCCACGGTCGCTCCCACTTTCAATTTGATCTCATCCTGCGAATCATTGTCATAATCCACTTCTTCATCCGGAGTGAATGCATCGGATCTGGCAGCAGGTTTCTGTTTGATGGAATTCAGATACCGTTCCCGTGAGCCTTGAAGCGATGAGACGACTTGCGCCGTATAAGCAGGACGCCGTGCCGATTCGCGCTCCAGATGGTTCTCGCCGATCTCCGAAACAAAACGGGAGACGACCGGATAAGTGACATCACCGAACCGGTACCGGATGCGCGCGTACGTGATGTATAATTTCTTCATGGCACGGGTGATGCCGACGTAACAGAGCCGCCGTTCCTCTTCCAATTCTCCCGGATCGGGTGTTACTTGATAGAGCGGGAACAATCCTTCTTCCATCCCGCCGATGAAGACCACGGGAAACTCAAGTCCTTTTGCCGCATGGAGTGTCATCAGCGTGACAGCATTCTTCTCATCCACCATCGAATCCACCGCGGCGACCAGCGCGACCTCTTCCAGGAAATTCTCCAGTGTTGCCGTCTCTTTGTTCTGATCGGTGAATTCCGTGATGGCGGAAAGCAATTCCTGCACGTTCTCCCACCGGCCGAGCGATTCGGGCGTCTGTTCATCCTTATACAACCGGAGAATACCGAGCTCGTCCACGATCGCGCGTGCGAGTTCACTGGCGGACATCTGCGATTTCAATTCGGCGTATTTGATGACGAGCTTTCCGAACACGTGGACCGAATTCTTTGCGCGGTCTGCAAGCGCTGCGACGGAACCGGGATTCATCACCACATCGAACAGCGAGAGATTCATCGATGCAGCATGCTGGGTCAGTTTTTCCACGGTCGTATCGCCGATGCCGCGGGCCGGAAAATTGATCACGCGCAGCAGACTCTCCTCGTCCTTCGGATTGACGATGAGCCGCAGATAGGCAAGCACGTCCTTGATCTCTTTCCTCTGATAGAATGCGACGCCGCCGATGATGACGTACGGTATGCCGGCACGGCGCATGGCATCCTCGATGGAGCGGGACTGAGCATTCGTCCGGTACAGGATCGCAAAGTGTTTCAGATCGAGTTTGTTCTTGGTGATGTTCTCCTGGATCTTCTGCGCGATCTGCACCCCTTCCGCCTTATCATCATCCGCTTCGATCACGGTGATCTTTTCACCCGGAGGATTATCGGTCCACAGGGTCTTTTGGATCTGATTGCGGTTGTTCTTGATGACGGAGTCGGCGGCGGCAAGGATCGTCTTTGTGGACCGGTAATTCTGCTCCAGCCGGAACACTTTTGCATCCGGATAATCGCGTTCAAAATCCAGAATATTTTTGATGTCGGCACCGCGGAATGCGTAGATGCTCTGCGCATCATCCCCGACCACACAGATATTCTTGAACTTCTGCGCGATCATGTTGATGAGCGTGTATTGAGCGCGGTTGGTATCCTGATATTCATCCACCAGCAGATACTTGAATCGGTATTGATATTTCTCCAGCACTCGTTCATGCTTCGAAAAAAGCTCGATCGGCTTCAGCAGAAGATCGTCGAAGTCCATGGAATTGCTCTTGTGCAGTTTCTGCACATATTCCGGATAGATCTCCGCCACCTTCGCTTCGAAGAATTCCTTCGCCACGTCGGCATACTCCTTCGGGGAGATCATCTGGTTCTTTGCTCCGCTGATGCGGGAAAGAACGGCGCGGGGATTGAACTGCTGCTGCGAGATGTTCATCCCGTTCATGATATTCTTTATCACACCGAGTGAATCATCGGTATCGTAGATGGTGAACGAACGCGAGTATCCGAGCGGTTCGCATTCGGCGCGGAGGATCCGTGCAAAGATGGAATGGAATGTCCCTGCCCACACCTGATGCGCCTGATGTCCGATCAGCCGTTCGATCCGTTCCTTCATCTCCTTCGCCGCCTTATTAGTAAAGGTCAATGCGAGGATCTCATACGGCGGGATCCCCGAGGCCAGCAGGTGGGCGATTCGGAATGTGAGGACACGGGTCTTGCCGCTCCCCGCTCCGGCGACGATCATCTCCGGTCCATGAATGACGGACGCAGCATCGCGCTGAACGGGATTCAACTGATTCAAAAGGGACATGCTTCGGGAATTCTTCTCTATGACAACAATGGGAAATGGATTTGCTTTGCGAACGAACTGAAAGAAAATACGGAAATTAGAGGGGCGATGCAATGAACAAGAACCGGCGGCGGTCGCCGGTATTACACTGCACCCGCTTGTAAACGATTCTTAACCAAACCTGTGAGTTCAGGAACGGTGAACGGTTTGGCTAGATAATCTATCTCCGGATCGGACTGCCATGCGCCGGCGGTCCTTGAGTTCCCCGTCATCATGATCATCGGAATTCGTGCGGTGAGCGGATCCTGCTGGAGGATCTCGCGCAGCATGAATCCGTTCATGTTGGACATCATCACATCACTGATGATCAGCTGCGGGAACTGCGCCTTTATCATGTCGAGTGCCGTCACTCCGTTATCCGCTTCGAGAACGGTGTGTCCCTGCGACGTCAGGACCATTGAGATCATATTGCGAATGGATGCTTCATCATCAACGACCAATATCTTTGCCATAATTCCTCCCAAGTGATTCTATCCACTAAGTACTGAAATTTTGATCGGATTTCAAATGACCGATGACGGGCAACACACACACTGCGCGTTAATTGGGCAATTTCCCGCAATAAAATATTCCTGGAGCATTGCTACATCGTCCGCTGGTTTGGACGCATATCCATGGAACAATGAGGAATGGATCGGAATTCAGATGAGGATGGCGCCTTCGGCGCGAAGGAGGAATTCTTTTGTTTTGATCCCGGCGGCATAACCGGTGAGCGAACCGTCGGACCCGATCACGCGGTGACATGGGACGATGATGGGAATCGGGTTGCAGCTGTTGGCAAGACCGACGGCCTGAAATCCTCTCGGAACTCCGGCGCGGCGTGCAAGCTGTTTGTAGGAAATGGTCGTTCCGTACGGAATGTTTCGGAGTTCTTTCCACACGCGGAGTTGAAATGAGGTGCCGAGCAGATCGATGGGAGCGGAAAATTTTGCCAGCTTGCCGTTGAAATACCGTGTCAGTTGTTCGATCGCTTCCTTATTACGGCTTTTATTATCGACAACATCATCGTCGTCAAAATTAGTCCGCAGCCAGGAAAAGAAATCCTTCTTCGTCTCTTTCGGGATACAGATCTTGCACACACCTCTTTCCGTGGAAGCGATGTAGATCGTACCGATCTTGGAATCGAATGATGTGCAGTAGACTTTGGACATGTGAATGGGTGAAGAAATCCGAATATTGGCTGGAAAATATAGAAAAGATAAAAATAGAGCGCAAGAACGATTTTGGATATTTTTCCCCCGGTACAAAAAAAAGCGGGATGCGCCTTCAGCATCCCGCCGTTGAATCAGAACTCACATCCAATTCTCCACCTCCCCAGATGAAAAGAGGAACGTGAGTTCAACTCTTCGGTCAATGTTCCACGATGTTTCACACCGAAAGTAATGTTGCAGGCTCCGGCTGAAAGTCGTTGAACATCAACAGCAACTTTACAATTTGTAATCGATACCGATGTTCAGGATACCGAGACCGAATCCGACGCTTGCACTTGCAAACAGCTGCTCGGAAAGTTTGTAGCGTGCATTTGCCGAAAGTCCAACCACGACACCCCCTGCGGAAACAGTTGCCGGTGCCGGTAAATTCGCTGAATTATTCTTGAAAGCCCAGCTGACCGATGCAACATTATAACCGATATTCAGCGCGCCCCATGTATCGAGTTTCTCATCTTTCAACAGATCCATGTGATATGTTCCGGTCGCCAAGATCAGAATATTGGAATAGCTCCATTCACCGGTGTAGAATCCGGCATTGACCTCTTCGCTGTATCCCGAATATCCGATCGAACCGCCGATTCCGATATTTTCCTGATATCCCATTTCATATGTTCCGATCAGTCCCCATGATGACCCTGCCACTGCGCCGAGCGCAAGTTTCGCACCTGCATATTGATCTCCCTTATTGATCAGAACGCGCTGACCCATTGAGACGCTGGAGAATGTGAAGACCAAAAGTGCGGCAATAAATACTTTTTTCATTTTTTTCCTAGATATTGGTGATGATGTGTTTTGATTAGTTATTGGGGAAGCTATAAAATCTATCGGATCAGGGTCATTTTCTTTGTTTGGACGAGTCCAGCGGATCTAAGTGTATAATAATAGATGCCGCTGGAAAGATGCGAAGCATCAAACTCATATTCGTGCTCACCGGCGGGCATCACTTTGTCAACCGGAGATGCGACTTCCCTTCCCAGCTGATCAAATACTTTCAGTGTAACATGGCCTGCGTACGGTACCGAAAACCGGATGTGCGTTGACGGATTGAACGGGTTCGGATAATTCTGTTCCAGGTTAAATTTCCGCGGCTGAGTACTCTCCGCATCATGCACCGCCGTGATCGAACTGGTACTTTTGAAGAGTCCCGATGATGTTCCGGCAAAGAGATATCCGTTGGAGGATGTGAATAATGTCCTCAGCGATGCATTGTTGTCGATGGTGGAGATATTGTTCTGCACTTGACTCCACGATGCACCATTGTCCGTAGATTGATAGCATTGAGCATTCACGCCGCTCTTTGCACCGCCGAAGAATAACCTCCCTTGATTGCTGACCGCTGTATAGATACCGTACGGTTTTACTTTTTGCGTATCGATGCGGACCCAATTATTCCCCGCATCCGTTGAGCGGAACAGACCGGCATCCGACCCGGTGAACAGATCGCCGTTGGGTGCAAAGGCAAGTGAGTGAACAATCGTGTTCCCCATACCGTTCTTTAGTTCGAGCCAAGTGCTGCCGCTGTCCGTCGATCGAAACACCCCGGAACCGGAGAATGACCGGTATGCGTACAGAGTGCCGTTCGGGACCTGATGAAGGAAGGACGCAGGGGTATTCGATACTTTTGTCCACACTTTTCCATGATCGACGCTTCGATAGATACCGGTTGATGTTCCGGCGATGATGGATCGAAAACTTGTTCCGATCAAAGCATTCACATATCCGCTAAGGACCGAGATACCGGAAATGGTTTTGAATGTTGCGCCGTTATCAACGGAACGGAACAGCTTGGCGTTATAATAATTGTCCGCAACAAGGATCGTATCGCCGTAAAATCCTACGATCGGTACTCCAACGACTCCGGTCACCATCGGCTTCCAGCTGCTGCCAAAGTCGGTGGAGCGATATAGGTTCTGGTAGGCAGATCCGCCAGCGGTGACGAAGAGACCGAATTTCTGACTTTCTTTGAAGATAGTCACGTTCGGGAACATCACGGGCAATGGTTGCCACGTGGTCCCATTATTCATGGAGCGGTAGGTTTGGTCTTGACTGAGGAAGAGCGATCCCTGACGTCCAACCGTCAGACGGGTGAACGATGCGAAAGGAACCGTTACTGGAGCCCAGGAAGATCCATTATCACTGCTCCGATACACGAAATGAGACGAATCGTTGTCGTCGATCACCACATACACTGAACCGCTGGAATCGAAAGCAACATCATCGATAGAACTCGTTCCGAAGGCAAAAGTCGACCAGGAGTTGCCTCCGTCCGTCGATCTCCTGAGACCTTGCGATGAACGAAGGAATAGATGTCCTGCAGGACTGACAAAGAGTGAATAGCCGGTCGCTCCGGTAAGTTTGTTGGAACCTTTGGTCCACGTCACTCCATCGTCGGTGGAACGATATGCGACTGTCCATTCCGGATTGTTTGACGGCATCGTTGCAATTGCGTACAGTGTCGCGCCGTGCCGTGCAAGATCCACGATGTTCGTATCCTCCGCCAGTTGTGCAAATCCAGCAGTCTTCGTCCAATTCAATCCATTGTTGGAAGAGCGATAGATCCCTGCCCGGGTACCGGCGAGAACGGTCCCGGAAGCAAGAGCGAGCACAGAAGAGCATGACGTTTCGGTGATACCGATCGAACTCTGTGTGAAGCTCGTTCCTTTATTCGTGGATCGGGAAAGTGTATTCTGATTCTGTGCGACGAATATGGTTCCGTTGGGTGCAACGTCAAATTCCCTAACGTAATTCACAACAATAGGAGTTGACCAGGTCGTGCCATTATTCGTCGACCGTGTGAACCCGGAGTTGAGAGAACCATACAGCGTATCACCTCCGCCCAATACGATCTGGTTCAATCCGACACTGTAGGGCTCGGTCCGCTGCCAAAAGTTCTGTGAAAACACCGCTGATTGTATTGTCAAAAAAATCACGATGGCCATTCTCATGTAATGCTCTCTCTCCCTTTTGGATTGACCTGATTGATGTTACCGCAGTGCTGAATATCTTTGTTCTCTCGAAATACTATTTGAGTTTACGACCATATCCCAGCACATCGGCTTCCCCCAAAATAAATTTGATCGGTATCTGATCACAGATCTGTTTTGCTGTGCTGCTGTCCGTTGCCGTCATCACACCATAACCCTCTTTTGTCAGGACTTCACGCAGTCTGCGGAGTTCAATTGTATTCTTATCGATGATGAGTATGTTATCCTGCATGGAGATCCCGAAATGTAGGGTGAACTATTTGCATGTTATCACTGCAAACAGTGTTCCATATTTTTCAGTTTAACAGGATGAATTTTGGAGGAATTTCGAGGATTGGAGCTGTGATAGTGGAAGGTGTCTCTTAAATGAAACAGTTCAATATCTCACCGGTGTCGCATGAAAGCGACAACGGGTCCGGGAAAAGCAGGATCAGGATTCGATATCGAGTTGTGCCAGCAACTTATAAAAATGGGTTCGGTTGACACCGAGCAGCTGCGCCGCTTCGGATTTAGAACGGGCAGTGCGCAAAACACGAAGGATATAGAGGCGACGGAATTCCGTCTCAGCTTCTTCCAATGTTCTGCCCCCCGCAATGACCGGTTCAGAATTCTCCTCTTCGATGATCTCCGGAGGAAGATCAGACACTTCGATCGAATCCCCTTTCATCAGAACAACGGCACGTTGAATGATATTGTCCAATTCACGTACATTGCCGGGATAGACATAGCTCTCCAGCACGTTCAATGCATCGGGAGAGATCGGTATGTTCCGTCCGGAGGAATGTTTTGCAACAAAGAATGCGGCGAGTTCCGCCACATCCTCTCGCCGTTCGCGGAGCGGCGGCATGGTCAGTTCGATCACTTTCAACCGGTAATACAGATCCTCACGGAAACTGCCGGAGGCGACCATTTCCGGGATATTCCTATTCGTGGCGGCGATGATCCGGATGTCGATCTTCTTGGAATGGACACTGCCGAGCCGTTCGATCTCTTTGGTCTGGATGATGCGGAGAAGTTTTGCCTGAAGATTCACGCTCATTTCCCCGATCTCGTCGAGGAACAGGGTCCCGCCGTTCGCCATTTCGATCTTCCCCGGTTTGGATTTGGTCGCGCCGGTGAACGCACCGCTGTCGTATCCGAACAATTCTGATTCGAGCAGTTCATTGGGGATGGCGCCGCAGTTGATGGTGACGAACGGTCCGCCGGAACGCCTGCTGTTGTTGTGAATGACGTGTGCAAGCAGGTCCTTGCCAGTCCCGTTCTCGCCGTAGATCATCACACTCGCTTCCGTCGGAGCGATCTTCGACGCGACCTTCAGCACTTCGAACAATTTCTTTCCGGTACCGATGATCTCACCGCACTTCAGTTCCCGGCGCAGATCCTCGAATTTCATCACCGTCTCAGCGACGAGTTTCTTTTCCAGCGATGTGATCTCCAGCGAGATCTCGAATCCGCGGACGATCTGTCGGGCAAAGGAAAGAAGATAAACAAGATCGTTCTCGACAAACGCTTTCTCTTTGTTGCGGCGGTCCAGATAGACTGCGCCGAAGACCTTCTCCTTCGCGACGAGCGGAACGCACATTGCTGCGGTGATACCGAGCCTGATGACGCTCTGCTGCAAGGCGAACCGGTCATCGAACTGAGGGAATTGTGTCGGTTCGGATCGGGTGATCGTATTCCGGATGACGGTGGTACTCATCTGTTTCGCTTCCGGATTCGCATCCGGATCCATATTGCACGCCACAACCGACTCTGTCTCTCCTTGTTCATTCGAAAGAACGATGAATCCCTGGTCGGCATTCAGCTCCTTCACGACCGTGGTGACGGCCTTCTCCATCAGCGAACGCATCTCTGTCTCAGAGGAGAATAGGATGCCGGATGAGTACAGCACTTCGAACTGCCTCTTTGCTTCCGCGACCTGCTCCAGCGACCGTTCGAGACGTTCGATCTGTTCAAAGAGCGCATTCGCTTCACTGCTCTGCTTTCTGTTCGCTTCCATCAGAAGCTTGAACAATCTGTCCACTTTCTTTGTCGCTTCCGCTGTTGCGGAGGATTGTTTCAGGAGTGAGGACAGTTCCATGAATTCCGAGGAGAACTGACTCATTGAGTCGCTTAATAATTTTTGATAATTTTGACGGAGTTCAGACATGGAGAGCAATTGACAATTGATAATTGAAAATTGAAAATGAAAAATTCAAAAAAATAAAAAGATGAATTATGATGAATATTTACATTTTCAAACCTGTTAGAGCTTGACGCACATCCTCGGCTGTTGAATACCTCTCATTCATATCCTTTGAAAGGCATTTCATCACTATTGAATCCCATTGCGCCGGGACATCATCGCGTAGTGTGGACGGAAGCGCCGGAGTTGTATTAAAGATTGAGTGGATCAATGCGATCTCATTCTCCCCTTTGAACGGTAGTTGACCCGTCAGCAATTCATACATGATCACGCCGAGTGAAAATATATCAGTTCTGCGGTCAACATCCAAACTGGTCACCTGTTCGGGAGCGACATATCCAAGCGTTCCGAGTACCGTCCCGAGCGAGGTCATGGTCGTGACCAGCGGGGATTTGGAAAGTCCGAAATCCATGATGCGCACATTCCCATCCGAACCGAGCATCACATTCGCGGTTTTCAGGTCCCTATGCACGATCCCTTTCGAATGGACCTCCTCGAGACCGGAACAGATCTGAAGAAGATATTCCTTTACCGAGGGGAGAGACAGTTCCTTTTGCCGTTCGAGCAGTTCCCCTAGTGTTCCACCTTCAAGATATTCCATGGCAATGAATCCACGCTCGTTGGATTCACCGATCTCGAAAACCTTTACGATATTCGGATGCGAGAACGAAGCCAGCAGATGCCCTTCGGCAGAGAGTCTCCGGCGGTTCTCCGGGTCCTTCAGCAATTCCGGATTCAGCACTTTCAATGCGACGGTCCTCTTCGTTTCTGAATCGACCGCTTTATATACTTTTCCCATCCCTCCTGCTCCGAGAAGTTCCATGATCCTGAAATGGGAGATATACCGGGCTTCCCGTTTATTCACGATATGCCGGGCCGAGACGAGTCCGGCCGAGGCAGCAGTGAATGTTCCGAAGAATGTGAAAAGTATAGATAAAGTACGGTCTGCATAGACAGTGAAGTGTACTGCGGTGAGAAAGATAGAGAGCACTGCGCACCAGAAGATCCAATGCCGTACGATCTTTTGTGCTTGAAGGAATTTCGCTGCAGTGACCAGCAGGGATGCAATGAGCAGAAGAATGACGGAATATAGTGCGATCATCACTCCGCCAAGCAACCGGACAGTCCTTCGTCCCGAACGGATGAATGTGTTCACGAGAGAAGAGAAGAAATTCGATTCTGCGATCGTTATGCGGTCACCTGAAATGATGTTTGAAGCATTAACAACAATGCCTGAGGGGAACAGTGCTTCCGCTGTGTAAACGACACCTGGCCGTGCTCCGAAGAGGAGATCGTTCTGCGTGCCGTTCGTCATCTGGTTACCCCCTGTACCGACCGTCATCGAGACAAGAGTGCTGTCCGATCCGCGAAGGATCACTTTTGCTCCAATGACCGAGCCGGAGATGCCGGATGCATCCAAACGGATCTTGATGAAATTATGTTCGTCCAGGTTGTTCCGGAAGAGGGCTGCTCTATCCCCTTTCCCGAGCGAAGAGCGGGAACTTCCGATGAACAGATCAACATCGCCGTCTTCATCCACATCACTGAAGCTGGGCGTGCCGATGAATTGAATTCCGATCCGTTCGGAAACTTCGGTGAATTGAAGTCCGGGCGAATTCAGGAACAGCCGTGAACCGTCAAAGATATCCATCCTGCCGTCGTTATTCACATCGGCGCTTCCGACAATTCCATTGATCGGTTCCGGATGGACATTGACAGTGACGAATCCAGCGGCGGTTGAGCGGTCCGAAAAATTCGCATTGCCGTCATTTATCCACAGCATCGGCGGAACTTTTTGACTGTGGATATACACATCCAGATGCCCGTCATTATTCAGATCGCTCAGAGTGACGGCAGTCGGAGAAAGATCGGCGGCAGAATAGAACAGCGGCTGGTCCTTTCCCGAAAAACGGAAATTCCCTTCATTCAAAAAGAGGCTGAAGAATTTTCCTTTACTGCTCACATAATACGGGAGGAGGATATCGATTCGTCCGTCTGCATTCAGATCACCGAATGATGCACCGTACGAAGCATGATTGAGTATCTTCGCGATGCCGGTTTCCGCAGTCACACGTTGGAACCGGCCGGTACCGTCGCCGGAAAAAACCTGATCGGCGTGATCATAGTTCGAAATATAGAGATCCAAATGACCGTCATAATTCAGATCGATGAATTTGGCGCTGATCGGAGTCAGCGGCGGGATCTCATCGAACTGCAATTGGGAGCGTTCCGTAAAATCCCTGTATGCTCCGAACGATGAGCCGAGATAGAGAGCAAAACTGCGATGATCGATCAACTGGAAGATATCCTCTTCGCCATCCTCATTCACATCACCGACGGCAAAAGCGACGGCATCTTTCGGTGATTGTACCAGACCGGCATCGGTCGTGATATCGGTGAAGCGGCCTCCGCCGGCATTCGAATAGATCATCGATGAACCGCCGTCGTTCGCCACAAGAAGATCAGGAAGTGAATTATTATCCGAATTCAAAAATATCCCGAGTTTGCCTGTCCGCCGCAATCCTGATTGATTGGTGATGTCGGTAAAAGAGAATCCGAGCGATTGAGAGGTCGTGTAGATCCCCTGATTGCCGATGATCCACATGTGAAGCACACCCGACGTGTCCTTCACGACAGAGATATCGGCAAAGAAATCATCGTATTGTTTGATCGATTCATCCTGATTCCAGCGGATGCCGTCGAACGAGAGAAGAGTGGAATTATTCCCGACGATCCACGCTTGCTGATCATCGATCACCGTAACGGAAGAGAATTGTTCTCTCACGTCGGTCCGGAAGTTCTCCCAACGGAAATTCGTACAACGGAGGATCGTTCCGCTGTTCCCCACTGCCCAGCCCGTGGAATCATTCAGCATGGCGATCTTCTGCAGCGTTTGACCGGTCGGTGATTCCACTTTTGTCCACCGGCCGAACTGATACCGGATGATGATACCGTTCCGTCCGACCGCCCAGCCGCTCCGCACCGAGGTCATTGCGATATCGTTCAGATCGCCGTCATACACATTCACGCGTTCTTTGTGGATAAGAGGACTTTCTGTCTCTATCCATTTTGCGCCGTCATAATAGAGGATATGCCCCTGCTGTCCCACCATCCACGCTGTTCCATCCGGGAAACGGTGGATGCCTTTCATCATTGCATGATCGATTTCATCCCACATCACTTTCGGGAGCATGATGTTCCTCTGCACTCCGCGCCGGAATTCCGTCAGCACAGGGCGATACGCACCTTCATGTGTCAAATGGTTCACGATCCAGAGATCGGTTGAATCGATCTGCGAGATCAATGGATAATCGGAATATGGATAGTCGAGGATCGGAAACCATTCCCCGTTCCGGAAACGATATGCTTTTCCGCGGACATCCCTCCCCATTCCACGGCTGACCGCGATCCCCTCCTGCGTTGAGAACATCCGGATCCGGCTCCCCAGATCGACTATTGCCTGCCGGTACCATCGGACCGGTTGTTCGGAATTCTGCGGTATGATCGCCGACCGGTCGTCACGCACGGAACAGCCTCCGGTGAAGAACATGCCGATCAGGAGGACCGTCATGCTCCACGCAGGAACTCCGAAAGGGAGATATCTGTTCAAATCGTTACGGATCATGATTGAATTTACAGAAACAATAAATTTATCCCAATTGAATTTTGTCGAACGAAGCGTTATTTTAACGTAACCAAACTAACAAGGAGAACCAATGAAACAGTTCATGCTGATACTCACCATGGCGGCTATCTTTACGCTCTCGCTCACCGCAGCGGACAAGACAAAAACGATCTCATTGAACATCACCGGAATGACCTGCGAATCATGTGTCGGTACCGTGCAGAAAGCTCTTCAGAAAGTGAACGGAGTGAAAGAAGCAAAGGTCGATCTGAAAAGCAGCAAAGCGACGGTCACTTTCGCCGGCACAACCACCACCGATGTGCTGATCAAAGCGGTCAGTGATGCAGGATTCACCGCAAGCACAGGAACAACCGTGAAGAAGATGGAAACCAAGAAAAAGACCGACGGAGAAGAATGCAGCGGCGACTGCTGTGATGATGAAGGCGGAATGAAGATGAAGAAATCCAAAAAAGCGGAAATGAAGAAATCGTAATCGGTCCGACCGCACTGCACTGAAATATCAACGCCGCTCTTCCTCCCCAGGAGAGCGGCGTTTTTTTACGATCCATGCATCATCGATCTCAGCAGCATGGATGTGTTCTGTTCACCGGTGGGCGCTGCCGCTCATTTCACGAGCATCATTCGCTTCATCACTACACTCTCCCCGGCCGACAAACGATAAAGGTACATGCCGCTGGCGAGCCCTCTCCCCTCAAATGCAACAGTATGAACTCCCGCTGACACCTCACCATTCACCAACGTTGAGACAAGTCTCCCTAATGCATCGAACACTGAAAGAGTTACATTGCTGTTTTGTGACAAGTGGAACTGTATCTGTGTTGAAGGATTGAACGGATTGGGATAATTCTGACCGAGTGAAAATTGAACAGCTGCAGCACCGGAGTGTTCAGAGACCGCAGTTGATGTTGCCGAACGGAAGACCAGACCATCATCTGTTCCCACAAGCAAAGTTCCATCGGTATCAAAGACTAACGACCGGATGAATTTCACTCCCAGTCCTGTATTGATCTCCGTCCACGAATCGCCGTTGTTGGTCGAACGGAACATCCCGCCGTATGTTCCGACAAAAAGCGTTCCGTTCGAAGTCACTCTGATTGAATATGTATAAGCCCACGTCAGACCGGAATTCACAGCTGTCCACGTCTCTCCTTTGTTCGTCGAACGAAAGACACCGCCTCCATCGGACGCTGCAAAAAGGGTTCCTTGTGCATTGGCGACCATTGAGCGGATTCGCTTATCAGTGATTCCTGTGTCGCTTTTCGCCCAGGATGTTCCTCGATTTGTCGATCGATATACACCGGCGTTCCAAATACCGGCATAAAGATCGCCGGAAGGATGATCGGTCACTGCTAAAATATCGGCAGCCGGCAATCCGGTGCCGATGGAACTCCACGTCGATCCCTGATTCACCGAATGATACAACGCCCCGGAATTTCCGCACGCAAGGATCGTATCGCCAGCGGTGACATACATATACCGAAAAGTTTTGTTATTCGGTCCTTTGGCAGCCCACGCCGCGCCATCGTTGGTTGAAACGGTGAATCCCCCGCCATCAATTCCTGCAATAAGTGTTCCGGTCGATGTTTTGCTCAATGACCAGAAAGAAATCGCTGGATAGGTGTTCGTCCACGTTTCCCCGTAATCGGTGGAACGGAATATCCCTCGTTTTGCCGATGTGGAAGAATACGATGCCGCAAAGATATTCATCCCCGGTTTTACCACAACGGAATAGAGCGAACCTCCGGAAGGACCTTTTGTCTGCACCCAGGAGAACTGAGCGGATGCTGAACTGACAATGATCAGAATTGAGAGATATGGAAGGATAGAAATTGACCGATGGTTTCGAAACAGAAGCGAAGTGAGCATTATTCCCCCGAAAGATTGATTGTGAACAGAAAATGATCTGCACTTCAAATCTATCAAGGAACAAAAACTCCTTCAATGACGCATATGCGTCATTTTAGAGGAGAAAAAAGATGTTCTTGTCCTGAAATGAGTGCTACAATAATCCCTGCTTGATCGCTTTTGCGACCGCTTCGCTGCGGGAGTGAACGTGGAGTTTTTCGTAGATATTGCGGATATGATTGCGGACAGTCTCGGGAGAGATGAAGAGCTTTTCTGCGATCTGTTTATAATTGAGTCCCTGCACCAGCAGTCCGAGCACTTCCCGCTCCCGTTCGGATATCTGCTGAAGTGTCTGTTCCTTCACCTCGCCGCGGGACTTGAATGCTTCGAGCACACGCCGTGCAACGAACGGTGTCATGGAGGTCCCGCCGTCCATGGTCTCGCGCACCGCCTCCAGAAGTTTTACCCCTTGTGTCTGCTTCAATAGATACCCGTCCGCACCGGCAAAGATCGCCTGCATGATCTTGTCGTCATCTGCATAATTGGTCAGCATGATGATCCTGGGAGGATTCGGACGCTTTTTCAGTTCCAGCACTCCTTCGATCCCTGAACGGCCTGGAAGTCCGATGTCCATCAGCACCACATCTGCGGCCGGCATTTCGGAGAGTGCTTCGTTGACGGTCTCGAAGACAGCGCTCAGCAAGAAGCCGGGTGACGAACGAATCACTTCGCTGACCACTTCGCGGTATGTCGGATGGTCCTCGACAAGGACGACACGGATATTTTTTTTCGGTGTATTCTTCTTCATCGCTGACAACATCCCCATTTTCGGTGTGTGTTTCAATGACGCAATTGCGTTATTCCGACCTTCAATGCAATCACCGTTCCGTCATCCTTCGCGGATGCAATGGTCAGTTCGGCGCCGATGCCCGCCGCTCGTTCTTTCATATTCGTCAATCCGTTCCCTCCGATCGTCTTCAGTTGTTTTTTCTGATGACGAAGACCTATTCCGTTGTCACGGACCGACAGATAGAAATATCCTTCATGGAACCACGACGTCAATTGGACCGAGGTCGCTTCGGAGTGTTTCACGATATTGTTCATCGCCTCTTTGAAGATCAGGTAGATATTCTTCCTCAGCAGATCATCGATCTTTA
>CALRIY020000064.1:0-21021 GCA_943364975.1 Synechococcus sp. UW140 | reverse complement strand
GTTTCAAGAATTGATGATTATGAGCATCAATTGAAATCACTATTTTCCCGCCAGGTTTTATGAAGTTCACCAACTGATGATAACTAAAATCAATGTCTGAAAAATGATTTACTGCATTCATGCAAAATATCGTATCGTATTTTGTTCCCACTTTGAATTTTTCAAAAGGCATATCATGGAACGTCACATAAGGATACATATCACGTTGAAAGTGTTTTAATGATTGCTCATAAACGGAGATCAATGGATCTACAGCATCAATGATACAATGGCCAAGATTCATATAAATCCCAGCAGGCCCGCATCCGGCATCAAGAACATGCATCCCATTCATCACGGGGCATTCATTGTGTATCAAATCAAGACTACGTTTCCAATATGCCATTTTCCATACACGATATTCATTTACATCTTTGTCTCTTAGATATATTTTCCACCACTCTTGTTCCGCTTTTTGTGCAATTATCCATTGTAGAGTTTTTTGCATGTTGGTACATTCTTTCGTAATGATAAAGTTTCTATAATTGAACTGACAATCACCCTCAAATTGATTTCTCCAATAAATCTACTTTTAGCTTGAATCATTATCAAGTAGGAATTGGTTATGCAATATTATATGCACATCGAAAAAAATCCTTCCAACATATTTTCTACACATGGTACTTTTCGGCAGGCTTTAAAATAAAAATTGCCCAAAACTGGGCAATTTCAGTGATCGCGGATGGTCTCGAACCATCGACCCTCTGCTTAAAAGGCAGATGCTCTACCGCTGAGCTACGCGATCATCATTCTTAAAGTGTTACAAATATAAGAAAATAAACCGCGTTTTGCAACGGAAAATGATCAGGTCCTTTACTTTTCAATTGGTCTGCGCTTGACCAGTTGAGATGTCATCCGCAGCATTGTCCGTCTTCTTCTTCCGATAGATGATGCCGAAAGGAATAATGACGCAATATCCAAGCACCAGCAGTATCGGCGCAACGTTCAACGCGATCGGATTGTCCCACGGTTTTGCGCTCAATGCAAAATATCCGGCAATGATCACCGCAACACCGGCAAGAATGATCTGATAATTGATCGCTTCCAAACTCAGGGATTCGATCCTGTTCACTTTCTTCTTTGCTAATTTCTCTTTTTGAATTTGCTTTGCCATGGTTTGGTCTCCTGCCCCGTTTCGGTATGGTCATAAAAAAGCCAGACGTTGGGGGGTCCGTCTGGCTCGACCTGTAATTTGCAACACTCAGGGGAAGAAGTATTGCAAAGGTCGAACACAATATAATTAGAAAATTCTAAAAATCAACGTGCAGACTTCCCCTTTGTTCGCTTTGTGATATTCTTCACATCTTTGAGCTTTGAACCGTCAGATTTTTTCTTGGTGCTCGGTTCGGTCTTTTTCCCGGTCTTCACTTTCTTAACACCCGCAGCCTTCCGTCCGATCTCGGTCCTTACTTGCACCTTCTTCCGAACCGGGTTGTTAACTGTCTTCGTAATTATTTTTGAAGCTTTTTTCTCGTTTCCTTCGACTAAAAGCAACTCTTTGAGTGATTCAACCTTGTATTCAGACATATCTGATGCATGTCGGACGAATGCTAGCCGTTCTGAGAAGAGCTGTTGATTCGGTTCCTCCTTCATTCGATAGATACTCCTCAGCGTCAACACCCACAGTATGATCGATTCGAACTGCTCCTTTCGGAAATACCAAATATCGTTGTGCTGATTCACGCCTAGCAGGTCTGCCGTATCAAAATCGCTCAGCAAATGCTCCACGATCGCCGGAACTGCCGATGCTGATTCAATCAATTCCGCATGCTGTTTCAAAATGCACTTCAAGATCGGAATGGTATTCTCTGCCTCTGACAAAGACGATCCGTGTGCAAGAAGAACATCTTTCACCACACGGTCCAGGTGCAAATGATGAAAAAAGTCCGCTGCAGGGACCGTATCGGCATCCCTGGTCAAGAATTTTCGGCATTGTTCCAGTGTGACATAGACGATAGCCTGGAACGGTTTCAGAAGGTTTGACTCCGTCTTCGGGACCCGCTTTTTCTTTGACGATGCACGAACACTCTTTTGTTCCTTTACTTTCTCAGGGCTCTTCCCAATCCGATCGAACACTCTCACGGCGAGTTCTTTTGAGGTCGAGGTGAATTCCGCACTTGCCGTCGCCGTATTGTAATGACGCGATAGTTCTGCAAAGATCGGTTCGAAATTAACCGGTGCTTGTGCAGATCCGTTCATGACGCCCTTCACCAATTCATCATGGAGGACAGTATGGAATGGACGCAGCTGGATCTCTTTCAATATGGAATCAAGGACCGCCGTACCTTTACCGTTCAATTTCTGTAAAATGGATGAGTATGCGCCGGATTCATCGATGATCTCACGGAAATCCGTAAAGACGGCATATTCAAAAGCACGAAGCTCCGCGCGGAGTCCCTCTTCATGCAATTGTTTCCCGGTTCTGAGATATTCCAGGTTGCTCTTGCGGTCCCGGAATCGGTAAAGGATGGTCTCCGAATTCCGGATATCGAGTGAGTGGGCCAGGGAGACAGACCGGATATTCCCTTCTGCGGTCACAGCTTTCGGAAGCGAATGATGGATCCTCCCCTTGCACTCAGCGAACTTGTTGTGGAAAAATATGACTGCCCGTTCGTTTCCAGCTCTGTTGGAATAGACGATCACATCCTCGTTCACATATCCGCGGTCATCCATGAAATCGTAAAACTCGAAATTCTGTACCTGACTGAACAGATAACGCTTTTTAGTCAGAGGAAATATCTCATGTTCATGCCGGCGGATGAGCCACTCATCAGGAGACTCGTTGTAATATGCCCGCTGATATTCCATACCATATTTTTCTTTGAATCCTTCGATCTGTCCGTGAGCGAACATCGGGAGTCCTGGAAGTGTGATCATCAACGTCGCCACGCCGAAATACTTGTCATCCTTGCCGTATTGCTCCACCGCAGTCTGTTCATCGGGATTGCTCATGAAATTGACATACCGTTTGAGGATCTCCGGATTGAATTCGAGCGTATTCTTGATCATCGCCCGGAATTTCTGATTTTCCTCCTTCATCAGCATATGCATGAATGCACTATTATAGACACGATGCATACCGAGCGTGCGGACGAAATATCCTTCCATCAGCCAGAATGCTTCAGCCAGCAGGAGTGTCTGCGGCATCTCTGCGTTGAATCGGTCCACCACTTCGCGCCAGAACTCATTCGGGAACATCGCATCGAATTCCGCTCTGGAGAGACTGTGATCCTGACGCGACGGAACGCCCGATGTTCCCGGCATGGGATACCACAGCCGCTGAAAATGTTTCTTTGCCAGGGTCATCGCCGCATCGAATCGGATGACCGAGAATTTTCTGGCGACATGAAAAATATTCTGGATCACCGCTTCACGGACATCGGCGCGGAGCAGATTCAGCTGTGCCGTGTCATTCCACGGCATGCTCGTGCCGTCATTGCCGTGATAGACGTAGCGGACCTCTCCGGTGCGCCGGTCTACCCGCTGAAAGACCACAGCAGCATCACTTCGGCTCCAGTACCCGTCCTCAATGCGCACTTCGATATTCGGATCGTGGGAAAGATTCTCACCGGTGAACCGGTAATTGGGATAAGGAGGATATTCAGACTGGATGAAGAACTCGGGATGCTCGATCACCCATTTTGAAAAGAGTCCCATATGATTTGGCACCATATCCCCCGCAAGCCTGATCCCGCGCTGCCAGCAGCGCCGGTTAAGGTGCTGGAATGCCTCCTCACCGCCAAGGTCATGAGCGATCTCATAGTCATACAGTGAGTACGCAGAGGAGACCGCATCAAGATTCCCGGTGATCTGTTTGATCCGCTTCGAGGCGGAACTCCTTTCCCAGACACCGATCAGCCAGAGACTTGTGAAACTCCAACGAGCAAGCTGATCCAATTCTTCATCCGGGATCTGGTCCAGCCGCTTGATCTCCCGTTGATATTTCTTGGAGAGCTGATCGAGCCATACATAGGTATTCTTTGCGATCAGAACGACGTTCGGCATCCACTCCGTATCCGGCGTGAACTGTTCCGGTTCAGCATAGACATAATCCTCAGGTTTGATCCCGCCCCGGCGCAACATTTCGCGGCGTTCTTCCGGAGTCAGATGACGGTCGCCCACTGGATATTCCGGAACGAATGTCTCGACATTCGGTGCTCCTCCCTGTCGATTGAACGTATGCCAGATGAATTTCTCTTCCTCTTTGGCGAACTCAACGCTGCTGCTGATCCGTTCGATGAACTTCACTGAGAGAATGATCCCCCATTTCTCTTTGAGGTATCCCAATTGAGCTTCAATGTTCTCCGGATGTTCGAGGATCGGTTTCTTCAGCGCGTCGAACAGAGGCTGATTGTCCGGTCCGAACGGTTTTTCTCCAGCGAAGAATCGTTCCAGTTCCTTCATGACACTGATATATTTTGTCCGGGCGATCAGAGTGGTGTCGTCGAATAACTCTTTGATACGGCTGTTGGCGGGATTGATGTTCGAAAGATGCATCATCACCAATTCTTCAAGCGCGATCTCTTTATGAGGACGACCTGTCGTGACGGATTCGTAGTATGCCTTTTCCGTCTGCAGTCCGTTATACACAGTTTTGGGAGGAAAATCTTTCAGGAATTGCAGAAGCGTCTTTTCCAGTACGTCTGCACCGAGGGAGGTTTCCACGAATTTGAATGCCCGTTTCACAACACCCGGATTCTCCTGCTCGTCATACATTCTGATCAAAAAATGACCGATCTCATCCATCAGTCCGACGGCATTCAGGAATCCGGCACGGACCTCCTTTTCCCGGTTCCCCAATGTCCCACGCTCCGTATTGATGGCATGGGCGAGTTCCCGGACGATCCTGAAATTCGGCAGGATGACATTTCCGCTGGATTCAAGCAGTGCTTCCGAGATCTTGTATCGTTCGCGGGAGGATCGATTGATATGAAATTCAAAAATGACGGTCGGGTTAAGCAGCGCGTGATATTCGAATGCGGAGGAGGAGACGGTAATGACCTGCAGTGAGCGCAACATTGGGTTCCCAAGAAGTTCACCTTAGTATAAAGAAATTATTTTCTTTGTTCAATTTCTTTCCTATATTTAGTTAGTTCAACGAGGGGCCGTTAGCTCAGCTGGGAGAGCGCTACAATGGCATTGTAGAGGTCAGCGGTTCGATCCCGCTACGGTCCACCATCAATCGATTAGATTATCGCTTCATTTCAGCAAAAAAGCATGAGCGCAATTCCCTACCCGTCTTTGTAAGGAACCCGCTCTCAGTCCCCAACCCCTACTTAGATCTTCTCTTTCCGGTATATCACATGGAACTTCTATGTTGATATCATTACACCAACCAATGCCGACCATGAAAAACATCCTGACACTCATTCTGTTCTATTCCTCTATCTCATTCTCCGCGTCCGATACGACCTCATCGGAGATCGTAGCACCGGGTGTGGTTCATACACAATATACGCTTCCCGGTCCGTTCACCCTGGATGTTCTTCAGGTCGATGTAACGAATCCGCACATCACGCTGGAAACATTCAAGCCTTCAGGAGGGTTAACAAAAACTACAGTGCAGTCCGCTTCGAACGATAAGGCAGGACACCGCGTGATCGGCGCCGTCAACGGAGGGTTCTTTAGTTTTGAAACAGGATGGCCGATCCATAATCAACTGGCAAACGGACGGCCGGTGTTGGGGATTTCCACGACCAAATCGGCAATCGGATTCACTGAGAATAAGAAGGTGCATATCGACCGGTTCAATTTCACCGGGAAGATTTTTGCAAAGAACGGGTCGAGTCTGATCATCAATGAAAGCAACACCAATCGCGGTGCAGGAAAAACTGTCCTATACAGTTCATACAAAGGTGCGGCGACGGGGACCGATGCAAGCGGATCGGAGGCAGTGCTGGAGATCCTGACATCATCTCCGGTAACCAATGATACTGTGCTCGTTGTGGTAAAACAAAAAGCTTCCGGGAACAATTCTATTCCGGCAGACGGATATGTCCTATCCGGCAGCAGCGGAACTCCGGCAGCATTCATCACCAATGAACTTTCAGTGAATGACACTGTGAAACTGTATTTAGCGTATAACGGACTCAATGCTCCGTCTATGAAACGCCTGACGCAATTGATCACAGGCAACGGACATTTGATCAAAGACGGTGTCCCCTATCCCGCTCTCGGTGATTACGATCAGTCGGGATCGGGATTCAATGATGTCCGCCATCCCCGCACATTTGTCGGATTGAGTGACGACAGCACTAAGGTATTCCTGTGCACAGTGGATGGACGTCAATCATCAAGTCTTGGGATGACATTCACAGAAATGGCGAATTTTCTTGTCGGTCTCGGGATCAAGGATGCATTCAATCTGGACGGCGGCGGATCGACGACGATGGTGGTGCGCGGTAGTGTGGTGAACTCTCCTTCCGACCCTGGCGGTGAACGATCGGTTGCAAATACGCTGCAAGTGATCAGTATCGCACCGGTCGGTTCACTGAACTTTTTGGACATGCATGAAGAACGGTCGGATGTGTTTCAAGGATTGAGTTTTCAATTCCATGCCTCGGGAAAAGATCAGTACTATAATCCTCTGCCGCTCCCTCCTGAAGTTATCTGGAGTTGTGATCCGCAGATCGGAACGATCGATGCAAACGGTCTTTTCAGTGCGAAGAATGTGAACGACAGCGGCTGGGTCCGCGTGCGGTACAATACCATTGCGGATTCCGCCCGAGTATTCGTCCGCATCGTGAAAGAGATCAGGCTTGTTCCATCAGCCCTTTCCATGATCCCCGGTGAACAGGTGGACCTTTCCATTCGCGGTATCGATACCGGCAATAATACGGTGCTGCTCGAAGGGAATCAGGTCTTCACCTCTATCGCCGGACCGGGGATCCATTACTCGGCACAGACACGGACGATCACCGCATCCGGTTTTGGGAAAGGAACGATCGAAGTTGCGCTCGACACCGTCAAAAAAAAGATCAACTACGATTTTACCGGAAATGATACTTCCCTGAACACAGAAACATTCGATGATCTGCTGTATTGGACTCAGGATGTGACCGGCACCGATCCGGACAATATTTTTTTCGGGCTCAGTCCGGATACCGTATTTTCATCTCCCGGCGCATTCCGGATCTTTTACAGTTTCCCAACTGCCGATGTACCGGTAGCATACCTGAATACGGTTCTGCCGTTTGCCAGCAGACCGGACAGTATTCTCGTGAAAGTGTTTGGAAATGGCGGCGGCCATTCCTTGAAATTGATCTTTACGGATAAGAATGGCGAACTGTTCAGTATCACCTCCCCCACGGTCGTCCAATGGAACAATCTCTGGCAGAATGTCGGATTCGCATTGGTGAATGCAAAACCGGTCACTTCCGGGAATCTCGATTTTCCCATCACACTGAAACAGATCCAAGTCACACTGGGAAAGATGAATGCCTCCGGTGGGAAAGCAGTCGGAACGATCTTTGTTGATGACATCCGTCTGCATTATCCAAATCGCACAGTGGCACCGTCCGTTCTTTATGATTTCAATTCCGGCATCACCGGATGGCTTCAGCCGTTCGGCGTCGGGAGCGGACAGACTGTCGGCATCACCACTGCGTCATCGTTGGCCTATTCCACCGAACAAAAATATGAAGGGAGCGGAAGCGGCAAATGGACTCTGATCGATGACGCCGCATCCTCGGCGAACTGGAACATACGAATTGCGCGCACCACCAGCGCTGAACTGGCAGATATGCTCCGCGGAAGTTATATCGGTGCATGGGTCTGGTCGGACGGAAAACTTCCCATTACGCTCAGGACCGTCATTCGCGGCGGTGCCAGCGGATTATGTCAGGGTCCGGCATTTCCCGTGAATCATATCGGCTGGAAATTGATCGGCACACGATTGGATGAAGGTCTATTCTCAACGTACATTACATCAGGAAAGATCGTCGACACCGGAAATAAATTCAACGGATTCCATGTGGAAGCGCTGAATAGCGATGTTACCGGAAAAACGATCTCCTTCTATGTTGATAAGATGGTGACCAGCGCTTTGACCGTTCCCTCCGGCTTCCTAGATTTTGGTGCAGTGTGGGATTCCACAGGAAATCAGGTGAAAGTTTTGTGGGGTGTGAATTCCGAGATCAGCGTGAATCGGTATACCGTTGAACGAAGTGCCGATGGGACTAATTTTTCCGAGATCGGTTTCGTTTCTGCCAAAGGAAATACCGACACCACGGCACGATATTCTTTTTTTGACAATCTAGGGAACATGACGTCAGCAATATACCGCATCCGTCAAATAACCAACGACGGCGGCCAGACCGTTACACCGCTGATCAATTTCAAACTTACAGGCACAGGAAACGCAGAGTTTTCTCCGACAGCGTTTCAGCTGAATCAGAATTTTCCGAATCCGTTCAATCCTGTCACCACCATCCAGTTCGAGATCCCAAAGACCGCGCGGACAACGCTGACCGTCTATGACATACTGGGACGGAACATATCGACCGTCATCAATCAGAATATCGAAGCGGGAAAGCATTCCATCACCTGGGATTCATCCAATATCGCTAGCGGCATCTATTTTTACCGCCTGACCTCCGGAGAGTTTGTTGAGACGAAAAAAATGGTCGTTGCCAAATAATTTCAGAAAATGGGAATAGACGATGTAGTTCGCCATATAATTGGACTACATCTTTGCATATTTGATAAAGGGACAAATTAACGATTCGTCCTGCATTTGTATTTTTGGGAATTTACTGGCAACACATTCCGGTTTGTGTCGTGAACATTCGTGTTACTTCCGCCGGAAAGAAGTCGGACAAGCGTGGATATTTTTCATACCAACACCATTTCCGTCTGTATCGGTTGCTTCTTCTTTTTCGCTTTCCTCTTCTCGGAAGCGCTCTGCAGGCCGAGTTCTTCCTTCAATTGCTCCATGGAATATCCCAACGGCTGCAGCAGTGTCTCCGCCGCTTCCAATACCATCTCCGAATATTTCTCGGCATCGTACCCGTCATCCAGTGCATAGAGCGCGAGCGGTTTCGCCTTCATCGGATCACGCTTACCGGATGCATCGGTAATGATGTACTGGATACTCTCTCCCGCCATCAGATGCACTCCCGCTTCCGCCAGCGTCTGTGAGACAACAGCACTGACGCTCCTGTTCTCGTATTCGTACGGATCCTTTGAAATGCTCCGCCGGATGATCAGTTCGAACGGCGACACATTCCCTTGTTTCAGATCATCTATGAACCGGCCTGCCGTCTGCAGCACGGTCGGCACCAGTGCTTTCACTCCGGCAACATCATCCGCCTCCCGCATCACATCGAGCATCGCTTCCTGCGCCCGCTGGACGTATTTCGGAACATCCCTGCGCCGGACCTCAATGCCGCGGACTTTGAATTTGTCCGTATCATACACCCCCACATACCGGGTCGCCGTCGGTATCTCCTCATCCATTTTTGAGACGGGAAACAGTATCCATTTATAGATCCCCTCTACCGAGATCTTGATCCCGGTCGCCGCTTCGATCTTTTCCGCCAAACGCTGATACTCCTCATGCGTTGCGCCTGCTTTCTTCAGCCATACACAATCAACAATGGCATGGATCAGTTCGAATCCCTCCTCCTCGGCGACCTCCTTCGCACGGAGCAGCAGGTCGCGTGCAAAGGCATTCACGGACTCATGCGCTTCGATCCTGCCGAGGCGGGACTTCTTGAAACCGAGATAACCGAAACAGGTGACAAGGATCCATTTCAATGCGATCTGTTTATTGTCATATTTTTTTCTGAGCTCCTCCGTGGGAGCGTCGGCTCTCTTTTGCTTATAATGCGCCCGTTTGGTGATGATCGCTTCGAGCGTTGTCGGGACGAGTCCTTTCCGCTTTTCGCAGATCCTGAAACCGATCTCCGGAACAAAATTCTTTGCGTCCGGACAGCATTCGCAGTCCAGCGTTTCAGTGGAGATGTTATGATTCCTCATGATGGTCGGATACATCGAAGCAAAATCGAGTTCTGCCACCTGCTCATGATAACCGGTCTCCGGCATAAAGTGCAGTCCACCCCGATCGGACTTGAGCAGTGTCGTGAGTGATTTGAACGCTTCCTTCAGCGGCCGCTTGTACGGTACGAGGACGTTATTGCTGTACGTCCACGATATCTGCATGGAAGAGAGCGCGGAACCGATGCTCGTCCGTGCCTGCTGCTGCACGCCGATCTGCGACATCCGGGAAAGATCATACAGTCCGTCCAGGTCACCCTCCTTCATGATGAAGGAATTCTCCTTATCCAGATGCCATCGTCCGGAGAGTGCAAATGTTGCATCGCGCTGCTTCACCTGACCATAAGAAAAATAGGAGATCGCTTTGGAGAGGATGAATCCCGCATTCGGATCCCTGTTAAGATTGAGCGGCATGTTCAGTTCGGAGGCCATCTGCTGGAGCATCGGCAGCAGTGTTGCATCGCCGAAATCGGTCAGGATCACATCCGGATCATATTTGAAGAGATAATAATTGATCTGCCGGATCAGCTCCCGGGGAGACTCCTGCTGAAGAACGGTCTTTCTTCCCTCCACATCGATCTCGATCTCCAAAAACCGCTGATACTTCGGTGCGAGCAGCTTTGCCGAAGGAGAGATCGTCATGATCGTCAGCGGCGGGATGTGATATGTCTCTGCATCCTTCCGCTCCAGCAGATTCCACGATTTGAGCACGCCGTTCTCGATGGTATATTCGCCGTAGGCCAGCGGGAACAACTCCGTCGTATAATAGAACATCTGAACCGCCTTGATATCGGCATTATAGAATTGATAGAACGTAAAATGTTTGGAGAGTGTCCGCACCGTCTTCTGGAACAGATTCGGATTGTGGACATGCACCGCATAGACATCCACTTCCCTGTTGGAGAGAAGGTCCCTCTTCACTGCCGGCACCGCGGTAACATGATACGGCAGATGGAGCAGCAGATCGCGCAGCGTCTCTGCCTCCTTATCGGACAGTTTCAGATAGAAACACGGTGCGAATGTGAATACGGTCTTATGCCGTTTCCCGTCCGCATCGATGATCCAGACGGTCATACCGGTATCGTTCGTGTATGCATCGAACAGCCATCCTTGCAGTGTCATATCTCCTCCCCGTAATTCCGTAAGCGTTCTTTCAGTTCGTGGAGCTCTCCAACGAGTTTGACCAGGACGGATAACGTGATCTTATCCATCGTGATCGGTGTCGTCTGGAACGCGATCGACGGCAGATTCCTTTTAGCAATGCGAAATACTTCATCGAAGTGCTCCTGCTGTTCTTTTCGGAGCGCGCGGCGGAAGTTTCCCCAGCGCTCCCGTTCTTTGTCGATCAGGCGCGTGGCGGTCGCGATCAGTCTTCCCATTTCTTCCTCGTCTGGCGGGTGTGCGGCTGTAGTCTCTGTCGATCCTGTACGTGACATCGGCGATCCCTTTGAATGCATTGAAATACTGTTCCCGCTCCTTCAATTGAAAGCGGAGCGGTGCGGAGACCAGCAGCGTGGAGATATGCTGCGCTTTCAACTGATCGAGCGTTTGTTTGATCCGTTCCAAAATGTCATGGAGATCGGATATGACCACCTGATCATCGTCGATCAGATCGAGCAGTCCGAAGATGAAGAGGTTCTTCGCCTTCACCGAACGGATGAATTCCTCCAGCCCCTCCGTGATCGTTACGTCCGTCTGATAGAATGTGTAGCAGCGGCTGATGTATCCGTTCCGCAGCAGTTCCTCCGGTTCCCGGTCCGCCATTTTGAAGAGTCCGGCCATGAAGAACGGATCGGTCACATTGGCCGCATCCACGATCACCACCGGCTCTTTCTTCCGCAGGAATTCCGCCGCCGCAAGCATCGCCGTCTGATACACACCGTACGTGCCGTGCAGAAAGCTGATCACCGGCGGCGATGTTTCCATCGCCAGCTGCACCGTCTTATATGTTTGAATGACTGTTTCCATCATTGGTAATACCGTCATTGCGAGCCCCGCATCAGCGGGGTGAAGCAATCTCCTTCGATGATCGATGAAGAAGATTGCTTCGGTCGTCCCGCAAAACGGAACTCCTTCGTAATGATATTGTTGTTCAGTGATATGTACGTTCTAAAATACCAAGCCCGACAACGCAGAAGCTCTCCGCTTCTCTCGTTATCGGGCTTGAAGGTCTCAACACCCTGGTGTATTCAACTAACTACTACAAGATCGCACAGTCCTTTATCCCGCTTTCCTCAACTTATGTTTTGAACGGAATGATACTTCAATATCCCCCACCACTTTTCCCGCTTCACGCGAAAAATTGATCTGCACTCCGCCGTAATGGTCATCCGGAGATCGCACGCTGAGAATATCAAGTATCTTGTTCAGATAGGAATTGATCTTTTCCCGCTCTTCAATTGTATAATCACCGCTTGTCATAGACGATCACAATAATATTTTACTGTATATATTTACACTGTATAAATTTACAGTATCAACAACGCTTTGTCAAGTACTTTTTAAAACTATTTTTCGAATGCTCGCCGCACAATGGATGCTTTGGTTGAGCTGCGCTCCGTCTCGCGATAGTTGTAAAAACATCTTTGAAAATTACGGTTTCATTCGTATATTTGGACTGCATTTAAGCGAAAATCCACGGAGAGGTGGGTGAGTGGCTTAAACCAGCGGTTTGCTAAACCGCCGTACGCTGTCAAGGTGTACCGAGGGTTCAAATCCCTCCCTCTCCGCTCAGATTGTTGAAATAAATGCACAATGTTCGGGGTGTGGCTCAGCCCGGTTAGAGCGTGGCGCCGAAGGCGCCAAGGTCGGAGGTTCGATATTTTCTCTACGTATATTTTATTTAGCACATCAATAAATAGATATTACGTCGGTCACACGGAAGATTTAAAAGACAGACTCAAAAGACACAATGCTGGCGAAGGTAAGTTTACCAAGCGTGGTGTCCCATGGGAGCTACAATGGTCGATTGATTTTGCATCCCGCAGCGAAGCAATTGCCCTTGAAAATAGAATTAAGAAACGCGGTGCAAAAAGATTTTTAGAAGAAATATTTGTTCGGGGTGTGGCTCAGCCCGGTTAGAGCGCCTGGTTCGGGACCAGGAGGTCGGAGGTTCGAATCCTCTCACCCCGACAATTTTTGTTCTTTTTTTAATATTCAATGATATACCTTGGGAAATGTTGCAACTACTTCCCGGTGAGAGCGTGGCGCCGAAGGCGCCAAGGTCGGAGGTTCGAATCCTCTCACCCCGACAACAATAAAACAGGGGACGTTTTTGACGTCCCTTTTTTATTCCCCTTCCCCTTTCTTATCGTATATTGTATCGACACAATGAGGTGTGTATGAAGAATCTCCGATTTGTTTTACTTGTCACCCTCCCGCTGTTCCTTTCAGCCTGCGTCTCACTCGGCAAATTCGAGGAAATGCAGTCACACCGCGATGCTCTGCAGGTCTCCGTTGACTCATTGAAGAACGTCGTCTCCTCGATGCAGTCCCGAATGGATAATTTGACATCGGAGAATTTCTCATTGAAGGAACAGAATGCAGGTTTTCTGAAACAGATCGCCGATCTGCAGCACCAGACCGATACACTGAAGGACCGCATCCGCTCTCTGGAGAACGATCTGACGATCTCCGGACAAAATTATGAACAATCCAAAGCGAAGAATTCTGCGGAGATCAAAAAACTGCTGACGAACCTTGAAGCCCTGCAGAAGGATGTCGCAACCCGTGAACAAAAACTGAAGGATTATGAAGAGGCTCTTGCGCTGCGCGATTCGACTCTCGCCGCGATCCAGCGCGACCTGATCGGCCGTGAACAGCGAGTCGGGGATCTTGAACGCCGTCTTGCGGCCCGCGACTCCGCATTGAATGCACTCAAAACAAAATTGAATGATGCACTTCTCGGATTCACCAACAGCGGACTCTCCATCAACATTGTCAACGGACGCGTCTATGTCTCCCTTTCGAACCAGCTCCTCTTCTCTACCGGCAAAACGGATATCGACAAACGGGGAAAAGAAGCTCTGCTCGGACTGGCGCTCGTTCTGAACACGCAAGAGGACCTGACGATCCTCGTTGAAGGTCACACGGACAATCAGGCGGTCTCCAACCTCGGAGCGATCAAGGACAATTGGGATCTCAGCGTGCTGCGCGCTACTGAAGTGATTCGGTATCTCGTCATCGACGGAAAGGTCGATCCGAAACGTGTCTCTGCATCCGGACGAAGCGAATACAATCCGGTCGATACCGCCGAGACTCCCTCTGCTCGTGCGAAGAACCGAAGAACGGAGATCATTCTGATCCCGAAACTTTCCGAACTGTTCGAGATCCTGGGACAGTGATGACCGTCGCGGCTCCGAGTGAACCGGCCGGTAATCCGGAATCGATGAAGTAATCTTCGCAGGAATCTATGCTGAATTATTTTAGGACCATCAAAGGCGTAACGGTATCCTGTTGCGCTTTTTTATTGATGTTGATCTCATGCACAGGCAGCCGTGACCTGTCATCCTCCGAGACAAATACATTCTACTCTTTCCAGCCCGAAACCCGCGTGCTGATCAATGCTCCGTCCCTGATCGATCCGTCGAAACCCCCTCTCCTCATCCTCTTCGCTCTCCCGAATGGTAATTCAATAGAATGGACCGCAGGAAAGCGAATGAAGGATGGTGACGACTGGCATTACGATATCCAGCACATCGCTGCGCAGGTCCGCTTCCTACGGACTGTCTTGACCCAATATACTGTCTATGCCGCGTATCTTGAAGCATCACAAAAAAGCTGGCCCGCATGGAGGAAGAAACGGGAGTACCAGGACAGTGAAGTAGCGCGGATCGTCGAGTATGTCCGCTTTGAGACCGGAAATCCCCAGGAGGTCATTCTCAGCGGTCACAGCGGCGGCGGAAGTTTCATTAACGGAATGATCAATGCGTACGATTCCATACCGGCATACCTCCGCACCATCGTCTATCTCGATGCGAATTACAGTTATACGGATTCGCTGGACCACGGAAAAAAAATGATCCGCTGGCTGCGGTCCGACACAACACACAGACTCTCCGTTATCGCGTACGATGACCGGGAGATCACATTCAACGGAAAGAAAGTGATCGGTCCCGACGGCGGAACATTTCGCGCGACACAACGGATGATCCATCGTTTCACGCAGGAGACCGAGATCTCTTTCCGTCAGGATTCGACCATCCAGCAGTACAGCGCATTCAATGGACGGGCTCGGTTCACCATCCATACAAATCCGGATACGCTCATCCTTCACACCGTGCTGGTGGAACGGAACGGTCTGATCCATTCCGTCCTGTTCAACTCTCCGTACGATGAACAAAAGTATTCATTCTTCGGTGAACGCGCATATTCAGACTTTATTCGAGAGGAATAATGAAGCAGGAAACACTGAAACGCGATCTCTCTTTTACACAGGCAGTAGCACTCAATATGATCGATATGGTCGGCATCGGACCGTTTGTCGTCCTACCGCTTGTTATCGGCATCATGGGTGGACCGCAGCATATCTCGGCTTGGATCGCCGGTGCTATTCTCGCACTGATTGACGGCTTCATCTGGGCAGAATTCGGCGCTGCAATGCCGCGCGCAGGCGGCAGTTATGTTTTTCTGCGGGAATCATTCGGCAAACGGTGGGGAAGACTGATGTCCTTCCTCTTCATCTGGCAGACCATGATCCAGGCTCCGCTTGTCGTCGCATCCGGCGCGATCGGATTCGCACAGTATCTCTCCTACCTCCTGCCTCTGGATGATGTCACCCGGAGGATCGCCTCCGGATCACTGGTCATCGTATTGACGTTCATCCTCTACCGGAAGATCTCCACAGTCGGAAAGATCTCCGTTGCTCTCTGGATCGGCGTCCTGGGAACGATGGCATGGTTCATCATCGGCGGTCTCTCCCATTTCGATCCGGCTCTCGCATTTAGTTATCCGGACGGTGCATGGGATTTCACCTGGGCATTTTGGGTCGCGCTCGGACAAGGGACGGTGAAGACGATGTATTCCTATCTGGGATATTATAATGTGAACCATCTGGGCGGTGAGATCAAGGATCCTGAGAAGAATATCCCGAGGGCGATCTTCATTTCCATCATCGGTATTGCGATCCTCTATCTCGCGATGCAGTTCGCGGTCATCGGTGTCATCCCGTGGCAGGAAGCGAAGGATTCACAGTTCATCGTCAGCACGCTCATTGAACGTCTCTATGGAACGGCTGCCGCGACCGTCGCAACGGTCCTTGTCCTGTGGATCGCCTTCGCATCGCTGTTCGCCGTGATGCTCGGCTATTCGAGGATCCCCTATGCTGCAGCGCTGGACGGAAATTTTTTTTCGATCATGGGAAAGGTACATCCGACCAAGAATTTCCCACACATCTCCCTTTTATGGCTGGGAGGAATGGCATTCATTTTCAGTCTTCTGTTTAGACTCAGCGATGTGATCAGCGCAATCCTTGCGATGAGAATTTTGGTGCAGTTCATCGGAGGGGCTGTCGGTGTGATGCTTCTGCGCAGCAGATTGGGGAAAGAACATCTTCCGTTCAAAATGTGGCTCTATCCGTTGCCGGCTGTGACCGCGATTATTCTCTGGTTCTCAATTATGCTCTCCACCGGCTGGAAGTTCGCCCTTTCAGGATTGGGAATGACTCTTCTCGGGGTCGTTGTGTACTACGGAAGGGAGAAATTCTTTTCAAAAGGGACCGAATCCGTTAACGCGGAATAAAAAAGTGATCGCGAAATAGACTGTGCCCAATCCGAATGTAACCGCCTGATTTATGGTTCAGAAATCATGCTGATCGATCATGTATTCGCATTCATCGGAATCATTCTTCTGTGATCTGGAATAATTTATCCTTCGGCCTTCGCTCATCATACATACGGGTCAACGCCGTAAGCGCCGCCTGATTCCCCCGCTGTGCCGACTTCCGATAATAATAGACAGCCTGTGCGTGGTTGATCGGGATCAGTATCCCTTGTTCATAACAATACCCCAAAGCGGTCTGTGCTAAAACGGATCCATCGGCCGAATACCGTTCAAGTTCGCTGAATGCCTGTTTCCCATCGGCCACAGTCCCTTCAAATACTTCCGCCACTGCTGCACGGATCTTTCCTTCGGTATTACCTTTATCCGCTGCATATTTCCAGAATTCCTTCGCCTTTTTCTTATCCGCCTTTACCCATAGTCCCTGTGAGTAACAGTTCCCCAGGTCGAGCACCGCCGGGATGAATGTCGAAGAAACGGCCAACTGCAGGAATTGAAGCGACTGTTCGTTCGTCAATGTGGAGATCAGTCCCAATGAGTTCAGTGATGAGATCACATACAAGGCTTCGGGATTGTTCTTCCCTGCCTGTTGTGCGAACATCGTTTGGACATTCTTTTCGTTGATGAGTCTCCACAGCAGCGCCGGTGCTCTGCGGGAGTCCAGCCGGATCGCCCGGATATAATGGACAGCGGCACTCAGTTTATCTTTTTTGACTCCGATCCCCCGTTCGTAACACCGGGCCACGATCGTCATCGCTTCCGGATTCCCAACTTCGGACGACCGTTTGATCAGCGCAAATCCGGTTGAATCGGTCTGCACGCTGTCGCCGAGGATCTTGGACACCCCGAGTGTGGTCCGTAATTCTTCATTCCCTTCATTGAAGAGATCCTTCAACAAGGTGAGATCATCGACCTCTGTCGTTTTATCATCGTCGAACTCCAGGAGCACCGGCTGGATCGGCTGGGGACCGCTCTTCTGCACTGCCAACGGTGCCGGTCCTCCGCTCTTTTGACGAATGGAGTCTTTCGATGAACCATCTGCAACATCGATTCCGCGTTTCTCAAACTCCACAAGAACTTCTTTGGCCGGTTCGTAGCCCTGCTCGGCAGACCGCTTTATCCATCGGTAAGCAACAGGATAATTCCTCTGAACGATCAGATTATCGGTATAGAACAATCCCATCACATACTGCGCTTCCCGCATCTCTTTCTTCGCTGCCGTTTCGACATAACCGTACGATTCAAAAGGATTCCATTCCACACCCCACCCGTTGTTCAGGAATATCCCATAATTGAACTGAGCGAGAATGTAGTTCTGATCAGCGGCCTTCTTCATCCAAACCGCTGCTTTCACTGTATCCGACGGAAATCCCCTCCCGGTCAGATAACGTATGCTCAACTCATGCTGGGAGGGTGCATCGCCGGCGTTGGCATTGCGCATCAGTTGAAATCCCTCCCACAATTGATATGTCGCATCTGATTGGCGGACCTCCAGATACCGGAACGCTGTGCTTTTCGGTTTAAACGCTTTGCTTTGACGCTCCTGGATTCCAAAGAGAGGCATCGTGATACAATATAACAGCAGGAAGAACGTTCTATAATCAGGGACTTTTCTCATATGTGAATTGTAAATGAATCTTCCTTCAATTACAACGTTCTTTCGCATTTTACCTGTAGATTTCTTACTTTCTTCCACACCAAAATGAAGGATGAAACATGAAGCTGTTGTATTCTTATCTTAAACAGTATTGGACGCTTGTACTGCTGGCATTGTTCCTGGCAACGATCAATCAGACATTTTCGCTCCTCGATCCTCTTGTCTTTCGATACGTGATCGATAACTATGCGATGAAATTCCAGGAATATACCACTGATCAATTCCTGCGCGGCGTCGTCGGCTTATTGCTGGTTGCCATGGGCGTAGCATTTGTCTCCCGGGTGGCAAAGAACTTTCAGGACTATTTCATCAATGTCATCGTGCAGCGTCTGGGAGCCCAGATCTATGCCGACGGACTGAAGCACTCACTCGAACTGCCGTATTCCGTTTTTGAAGACCAGAGAAGCGGCGAAACGCTCGGCAAACTCCAAAAGGTGCGGACCGATGTCGAACGGCTCATTTCCGCCGCCATCAATATCCTTTTTACGACACTCGTCGGCATTATCTTCGTGATGGTCTATTCCTTCTCCGTCCATTGGCTGATCGCACCTCTCTATTTCTCCACCGTTCCGATCCTGGCGATCCTCAGTTCCACCCTGAGTAAAAAGATCAAGGTCATTCAGAAGACGATCGTCGGTGAAACTACCGCCCTGGCCGGATCGACGACGGAATCCCTGCGGAATATCGAATTGGTGAAAAGTCTCGGACTCGCAAATCAGGAGATCAGCCGCCTGAACAATACCACCCAAAAGATCCTCGCATTGGAATTGAAGAAAGTGAAATACATCCGCGGATTGAGTTTCATCCAGGGAACGTCGGTCAATTTTCTGCGGACAGCAATTCTCTTTACCATGCTCTATCTAATCTTCACCCAGCAGATCACTGTTGGTCAGTTCTTCTCACTCTGGATCTACTCATTCTTTATTTTTGGACCGCTGCAGCAGCTCGGTGATGTCATCAATATCTACCGCGAGGCCGAAGTCTCCTTGAATAATTTTGAGACGATCCTCAACACTCCCAAAGAACCGAAACCCGATTCGCCTACGGTCATCGATCATGTGGAGACACTTGCATTCAATAAGGTCTCCTTCCGGCATCAATCCGCCAACACCTCCGCGCTGAATGAGATCTCGTTCAAGACGAAGATCGGTGAGACGATCGCATTCGTCGGACCGTCCGGAGCCGGAAAAACAACTCTGGTTAAATTGCTGGTCGGTCTGTATCGTCCACAGCAAGGGAAAGTCCTGTATAACGGAAAGAACTTTGACGAGGTCGATTTCGATGCGCTTCGTGAACGGATCGGATTTGTCACGCAGGACACACAGCTCTTCTCCGGTTCCATCCGGGAGAATCTTCTGTTCGTCAATCCAAAAGCGACCGATGCAGAATGTCTGGAAGTGTTGAACCAGGCCGCCTGCCAATCCCTGCTTGCCCGTGCCGACAAAGGATTGGATAGCGTCATCGGTGAAGGGGGTGTCAAAGTCTCCGGCGGCGAGAAACAGCGTCTCTCCATCGCCCGAGCCCTCCTCCGTCGTCCGCAGCTGCTGGTCTTCGACGAGGCGACCTCTGCATTGGATTCACTCACAGAAGAGGAGATCAGCGAGACTGTCCGGCAGATCACTGATAAGAAGGATCTTATCGCGATTCTGATCGCTCACAGACTCTCCACCGTGATGCATGCAGATACCATCTACGTGCTGGAAAAAGGACGGATCGTCGAATCCGGTTCGCATTCAAAATTGGTGAAAGCAAAAGGGCTCTATTATGCCATGTGGCGTCAGCAGGTCGGCGAGCAGACGAACAATGTGACAAAAACGGCTGTGAAGGCCAGAAAACTAATTTCCAAAAATTAATAGAGAGGGGTCCGTTGCCATTTCGGACTCCATCCGCAGGTATGGTATGAACAAGATTATTAATTCAGCCGGTAGACCGATCGATTGGAACGATGCATTAAAAGGACTGTTCAAAAAATATAAGGGTAAGAAACACCCGCTGGAATACCAAGACCCGTATCAATTGATCGTGATGATCGTCCTGTCTGCAAGAGCTTCCGATGTGATCGTGAATAATCTCGCTCCGGCATTGTTCAAAAAGTATCCGTCATTCAAGCATCTTGCAAAAGCACTTCCCACAGAATTATATCCATTGATAAAAGCACCGGGTTTCAGGAATAAAGCTGAATGGATCATTGGTATTGCAAAAAGGGTCAATGAACTCGGAGACATTCCGGAAACGATCGCCGAACTCACTTCATTGAAAGGGTTCGGACGAAAATCCGCCAATGTGTATATGAGTCAGGTCGGTTTGAAAGCCGAAGGGGTCATTGTTGATCTTCACACTCTGCGTGTCTCACCGAGAATTGGGATCGCTGACGGTGATGATCCGAAAAAGGTCGAGCTGCAGTTGATGGAGAAGGTCGATAGAAAGAACTGGCATCTCCTCGGCATGTCCCTCACCTATCTGGGACGTGAGACATGCAGACCGACCGATCCCAAATGCCACGAATGTCTTTTGTCCAAAGTCTGCAAATATTACAATAACCGATAAAATTA
>CALRIY020000063.1:0-21323 GCA_943364975.1 Synechococcus sp. UW140 | reverse complement strand
GGCGGAACGAACGGACTGGCACTCTTTACGAACGGATATACCATCGCTTCATCCGCTACAGTGGAATTTGCTGGAACGACTCAGACGATCCAATCCACTCCGACGTACGGAAATCTGACGATCTCCACTTCCGGGACAAAGACCGCGGGCGGTGCATTGACCATCGCCGGTAATTTCTCCCTCGCCGTCGGTACATTCGCTGCAGGTGCGAGCACACATACTCTTCAGGGAAATTGGACGATGAGTTCCGGCTCACTGACCGGCACTTCCACCATAACCGTGAACGGCAGCGGCGGGCAGACGATCTCTTCATCCGGCGCATTCAATAATCTTACCATGAATAAGAGCAGCGGCACGCTCTCCTTATCCTCGTCCGTCACCGTCGGCGGAGTACTGACTCTGACGAGCGGGAATATCGTCACCGGATCTCATTCGCTCATTATCAGTTCCTCCGGTTCCGTTTCCAGAACAAGCGGACATATCGTCGGGAATCTGCAGAAGAATGTTGCGACCGGGACGCCGACACGGACTTTCGAGATCGGCGATGCATCCAATTATTCCCCTGTCTCGCTGGTATTTGCCAGTGTAACAACCGCGGGAAACCTGACCGTTTCGACAACAACAACAGAACATGACAGCGTCCTCAATTCCGGCATCAATCCGAACAAGAACGTGAACCGTTTTTGGTCGATGGCAAATTCCGGTATTGTATTCACAACATTCAGCGCTACGTTCACATTCGTCAGCGGCGATATCGACGCCGGAGCTTCCACGTCGAACTTCAATGTCTCGAAATATTCTTCCAACTCCTGGTCCGTTCAAACGGCCGGCACACGGACTGCGACGACAACGCAGGCAACGGCGATCTCTTCGTTCGGGGATTTCATCATCGGAGAATCGGGAAAGATCTGGAACGGCAGTTTCAGTTCATTCTGGAACGATGCGGCGAACTGGACGCCGAGCGGAGTTCCTGGCTCATCGGATGCCGTGACCATTGGGATCGCATCGACGATCAATATCAATACCGCGGCGGTCACTGCAGATCTCACGGTCGGACATTCCGGTGCAACGGTCACGCTGCAGACAGGAAATTCGCTCACCATCTCCGGTAATTTTACTGTCACGTCGGGAACGTTCAATACGGAGACCACCTTCCCGTCTGTTTCCGGCACGACCACATTCAGCGGCGGAACTGCCGGCTTTACCGGCACAGGCAGCCAGACAATCCCGGCGCTCAATTATCGGAATCTGACGATCAGCGGATCACGGGCCGCCAACAATATCACGCTCGAGGCGGACACCATCCGCGTTGCGGGAACATTCACCTCCTCCGCTTCGTTCACCTCCGGCGCGTTCGTTACCACCGGCAATACGATGGAGTTCAACGGTACGGCGGCGCAGTCCATTCCGGCATTCAATTACCGCGATCTTCTGATCAGCGGAAGCCGCGGCAACGATACGGTTTCGTTCGCATCATCCGGCACTGTCGGCATCGCCGGTACGCTGACCATGAGCGCGACGTCTGTCCGCTATTCCGTCACCGGCAGCACATTGGACTTTAACGGAACCGGCGCTCAGTCGGTACCGGCATTCTCCTACGAGAATCTGACGATCTCCGGTGCACGCGGCAGCAGCACCGTTACGCTGGCATCGGATTCGATCCACATCGCCGGAACATTCGCTCCGACGGCGTCCTCTGTTTCCTATTCGCAGTCCGGCACAGTCTTCAATTTTAACGGGACATCATCCCAGAGCATTCCCGCGTTCACCTATAATACCCTTGTCTTCTCCGGCACCGGCACGAAGACGATCGGCGCTTCCCTCACCAGTTCGAACGATCTGGTGAACAGGGCAGGATCGCAGGTATCGGTCAGCGGCGGAGTAACAGTACAAATCAACGGCAGTGTGAACAATGCCGGCACGATCATTAATGATGGAACAGTCATCGCAGGAAATTAATCATTCAGGAGGAACTATGAACAGACCGCCGTAAGGACAGTACAGAACGACATCCTCTCTCTGAGCAAGGGACGGATGAACACGAAGCACAATTCACAAATAATGAAAACAGAAAGAACTATTTACTCTCAAAGGAGAACATCAATGTTACGCACAACCAACAAATCAATTTATCGGAGAGCTCTCTCTGTGATGATGCTTGCACTCGTATCATCCGGGATCATCTTCGGGCAGAACATCGTGAACAGCGGCACGTTCACCAATAACAGCGGCGGTACGCTGAAGATCAAAGGAACATTCTCTTCCACCACGCAGACGAGTTTCGGGGGCACTGTGGAGTTCACCGGGACCACGCAAACTGTCCCGGCATTGACTTATACAAATCTATCGACCACCGGCGCCAGCGGCAGCAAGACCTTTGCCGGCAGCACAGTGGTCTCGGGCGATATCACAGTGAATCAGTCCGGCGGCGGCGGATTCGTCCTTGCCAACGCAACGGATACACTGACACTTACCAAATTGACGACCGTCCCGGTAACAGTCACCAGCGGATCGTTCAATGTCTCCGCCGGAACAACGAAGTATTCCAACGGTGCACAGGTCATCTACGGAACAACATACGGCAATCTGATCGCCTCCGGCGGGAATAAGACCACCAGCGGCAGCGTAACTGTCAGCAGCGGCAAGACACTCACGAACAGTGTCACGCTCGATTTCGGATCGAATGCATTCATCGGTACCGATGCGACGTTCGCCAATACGGGCACACTCCAGTCCGCCGGAACGGTCACACTCGGTTCCGCGACCACCGTGAACGGAACATTCTCCTACAACGCTGCAGCCGGATCACAGACCGTGGCTGATGCTACCTATTCCGGAACACTCTCACTCTCCGGCGCTGCAACGAAGAATGTCGGGAACGTCAATTTGACCGGCACCTACAGCGTAGCAAACGGTGCACGGACCTACGACGGAAATTTTGCCTACTCCTCCACCGGCACTCAGACGATCGTCGGCGATACGTATGACAGTCTGACCATCACCGGAGCGGGCGACAAGACCGTCAGCGGAACTGTTGTCGTCGGAACATATATGAGCTCATCCTCTTCGGTGATCGTACCCATTGCGACCACCCTGCAGCTGGGGAACAACTCCACCGCAAGTTTTGCGGGTGATCTGACCGTGAACGGGACCTATACCGGAAACGGCACCGGTGCAACGACCATCTTCAACGGCGGAGCGCAGACGATCTCCGGCGGCGCATCATCACTCAGCTTCACCAATTTGACTTTGAGCGGTACAGCGGCGAAGACCTCCGGACTGACAATGAATGTGGCCGGAACACTTACTCCCACCCGCGGTATCGACATGGGTTCGTCAGCCGTCATGAATATCACCAACACAGCGGCAAATGCGGTCGGAACATTCGGTACGCTTGAGATGATCAAGGGAACGATGAAACGCGCGATCGCTTCGAACGGAACGGCATATGCCTTCAACGATTCCGCGACGAGCGTCACCTTTACCGGCGCCACTATTACGGATTTCTCCATCAAAGTTGAACCGGGTGTGAATCCGACAGGATATGCAGCCGCAACACATGTGAACAGAAAAGTAACAACATCCTACACCGGCTGGTCCGCAGGAAGTGCAGCACTCACCGTCGGTTATTTGAATTCCGAAAAACCGTCGCAGGACGAGAACAAACTCCGCTTCTTCAAAGGAGCCGGCGTGAAACTGGCGACCGGTTCAGCGGCAGTCCGTACAGCATCCAGCGCTTCATCATGGGGTGTGATCGCACTCTCCGGCATCACCGCCGGTGTGAGCACTGCGGCAAATGCCCAGCTCCCGACAGGGACAGAGCTGCTGATGAGCAACTCCGGTGCGGCGTTGATCTCCATCGCAGCAGCGGACTGGAATACAGCATCCACATGGGATGAAGGATACGTTCCGACCGTGAATGATGACGTTGAGATCGCGACCAATGTCAGCATCAACGCAGCAGGTTCAGCTTCTACACTGCTCGTGAACAGCTCCAGAACACTGACGATCGGCACCAACGGCACGATCCTGACGGTGAACGGCACAACGACCAACAATGGAAATATTGCGGTCGGCACCGGCACAACGCTGAAAGCAGCGAACTCCGGTACCGGAACATTCACCAACGCAGGCACAGTAACGAACGACGGAACCGTGCAGGTCGGCAACTAAGATCCATATGTTCACTGGGAGAGAAATAACATCAATGCTATACGCATGATATGTTTTGCGACATATCGTCTCTGTTTTCATTATTACAGCGCGTTGCTTCGGCAGCGGACGGCTGCTCACCGTCCGTACCGAATAGTTTCAGATCCAAGCGATCCAGTTCCATTTTCAATTCGTTCACCCTTAAGGTGTGATTATGCTGCATAGAATAAAGAAACTCAGCCGATGGCTTGTGCTGGCAGGAGGACTTTCCCTTGTCCCTCCCGCGCTGCATGCGCAGGACTTCGTCAATACCGGCCAGTTGAACAACAACGGCACATTCATTGTCAAGCGTGCCGTCACGGGACTTCCATCGTCCGTCGGCGGAACATTTGAATATTCCGGCGCTGCCCAGAACGTGCAGCCGGTGAATTATCAGAACCTGCGTCTTGCCGGATCTGCGGTGAAGAGTGCGTCGTCGTCCAATTTCAACGTGAACGGCAGGCTGGAGGTCGCTCCGGCAGTTTCATTATCCATCAGCAAAGGAAATATCATCACATTAGGAGATTCATTATTTGAGAACGGAACTATCTTCGGAAGTATTCAAAAGACCGAGAACCTCCCGGCATTGTCTCAGTCAGGATTCGGCAATCTCGGTCCGGTGATCACCGCCGGCAGTGTCCAACTCGGCACAACCACTGTCATCCGCACCAGCGGTGATACGCTCATTGCAAAGAACGGCAAGAGTCCCATCCTGCGGTATTATGATATCTCACCCGCCAATAATTCGAGGGTGAATGCGACATTGGTGTTCAAATATACGGACCACGAACTGAACGGACATGATCCTTCGACGCTCCAGCTCTGGAGATTCAGTCCTCTCGATTCCTCGTGGCGAAGACAAGGGGGCACCGTCGATACCGCCGCCCGGAGTGTGACGAAATCAGGCATCGTATCGTTCAGCAGGTGGACGGTCTCCGATACATCGCATCTGCTCGGCAAACCGGAGTATGAATGGATGCCGTATGCGGTCGCCGAACGTTCCGGCAATAATCAATTGGTAAAAGCGAAGGATACATCCCGCACGCTTGTCGCATCGCTTGTGGATGCGTTCAACAATCCATTGCGGAATGAGAAAGTGATCTTTGCAGTCGTCTCCGCTCCTTCCGATGCGGTCGGACAGCGGCTGACGGCAGATACGGTCATGACCGACTCGCTCGGCGAGGCACGCACGCGACTGATCCTCGGCAATAAAGCCGGACGATATGTATTGAGTGCTACATCCCCCTCGCTGATCGGGATTCAGTTACAGGCAACCGCAGCGGTCGTCTCCGGCGATGCGAATGATGATTTTGCCACCGACGTGGCGGATCTGACCTCCATCATCGCACATCTCAACGGTAAGATCCTCCTGACGGGTGATAAATTGGCGTATGCCGATATCAATCAGGATGGTTTGGTAACCGTTAGTGACATCGATTCTGTGAGGAACAATATCCTGAACGGGTATACCGGTATCGATTCTACCGGGAATATACCCGGGGCGGATTTAGGAAAGAACTTTACGGCGTACGGATCCACAACCGCACTTGCCCAACTGGATTCGGTCACGGCACGGGTGAATATAGAGATCACAAAAGCGGGTCTCCGCGTGAATATGGTGAATACAAAGAGTATCGCCGGACTGCAGGCATATATCCGGTTCAGGAGCAATGTGAATTCTCAGCGGACGGATGTGGTATACGGCAGAAGCAATCAGATGGACTTCAAATTCCGGAGCGTCAACAACGAGCTGCGGATGGTGGCGTATAATCTGAAGAATATTCCGATCGATTCAGGATCGGGTTCCCTCTTCAGACTACCGGTGATCCTGAACAGTCTCGCAGACATCGAATCGGTCTATGTCGTGGTGAGTACGGACAGCGGCAGATCGCTCCAGCCGTTGACCACGAGAACCATGGCGTCGCCGACGCAGTATCCATCGTCCTTCGCATTGTATCAGAACTATCCGAATCCGTTCAACGGCGGAACAAAGATCGATTACGATATTCCGGATGTGGAGGGCAAATTGAAGATCGCCTATCTGTTCGTCTATGATATCCTCGGACGGCGCGTGAAGACCCTTGCGTCGGGCGAACATGAAGCGAAACGGCATACCGTCTATTGGGACGGGACGGATGAGAACGGACAGAATGTCTCCACCGGCATGTATTTCTATCAGCTCGTCGGGAAGGATTTCGTCAGTTCCAAAAAAATGGTCTATATCAAGTAGTACACGGGAGAACGAAATGAGCATCAACGGCAGTACACACATTCAGCGGATGAAGAAAGGGACGGTCCTCGTCATCCTGTTCTCTTTCTCACTTCAGCTGTTCATCGGCTGCGGGGGCAGTTATCCGGCGCCCGGCGTCGAGGGGAAGAAATACAGCTACGTGTATCAACTGACCGATCCGGTCATCTCTCCGAAGATGGAGTTCAAAGATTCACAGGTCAGCATCACATTTGATATCGACGATGCCGCGATCTCGTACACGGTTCTGAACCTCGTCAACAAACCGCTTATTTTGGAATCGGGCAGTGCGATGATCGGGATCGACAGCGTGTACGTCCCTGTCCGCAACCGCGTCAGTTTATATTCGGACAGTGCTAAAGGATTCGGACCGCTTCTGCTGCCCGGTCGCGGTTATGTGGAGGATATGATCATTCCGCGGGACAATATTTTTTGGACCGAAGACGGATGGGTTGAAAAGGATCTGTTCTCGACGCTGGACAGCGGAACGGTAAGCGGAAGGAAGAATATCACGAAGAACATCGGGAAGAAACTGGAACTGCTGCTGCCGATCAAGGTCGGCGGATACAGGATGGATTATCTGTTCAAGTTCAAGGTCACGGCGATCAAAGTGGTGCAGCCGGATAAACCGGCCGCGGCCAAAGTGCGTCCGCCGGCGCCGAGTCTGTTCAGCGGAAATATCAATCCATGGATCACGATCGGAGTTGCTGCGGGGATCGCTCTGGTGTCGGGCGCGATCATTCTTTCGGAGAAAAAGCCGGTCGGACCGCTGAACTGATCGTCCGTTCAGCGGCAGTTATAACGTTGTCCTCGCAAGCACGTAGAAGACCTTATTCTTCATATCCCTCCAGCGGGCGATGATCTGGATATTCTCCAGGTCCACATCCACATCCTCATTGAACAGTTCCTGCGCTTCGATGGCATTTCGTTTCTGCATCGAGACCAATTTACTCCTGGTGGAACGGGCCAGGGACATGACGGCATTATGTTCGGCACGCTGCCAGGAACTGGACTCGTAATAGTATTCTTCCGATGACCCCACGCCGTAGACGCTCTTCTGATCCGACGGAAGACTTTCCACCCACATCGGCCGTTTCACCGTATCGATCCTTACCTGCTGCTTCATCTGTTCGCTCAATGAGCATGAGGAAGAATCTCCTGTCAGCACGATCGTTTTCTTCGTGTCATAAAACGCATCGATCACTTTGAGTTTGGACTGGAAGAAATCACCGAGGTCAACATCATATTCCTCCGTGTAACTGGCTCCCATGGAATGGACCCCCGCTTCCGTCGTCCAGAAAGCCTGCCCCCCTTTCACGTTGACATTGGTATATTTCGCAAGCAGATCGCAGCCGGACCGGAAGGCGAGCGCGATGGCGGAATCGGCATAGAGCGACGGCGCTTTCATCACCATCACGACCTTTCGTTTGCACGGTACTTGATCCTGTTGAAGGAACCAGCGAGGATAGACCTGCGATGCGGCAGGAATTACGAGGAAGATCAAGAGCAGAATTGATTTCATGGAGCCCCCTAAACGATGAACGCCATCGAGAGATGAATCCCGACGGCGTTATCGTGTGCTGCATTCAAGAATTATTGTGGTTTTTTGGATTGTTCGTATTTCTGGACCTCGTCATCCAATTCTTTGTAGGTCTGGGATGCGCGGAACTTTGTATAGAGCTGTTCGTTCTTTTTGATCTGTTCGCGGAGCGCTTCCTGAGCTGCGCCGAGCGGATATTCGACCAGAACATATGCGCGCCAGTTGTTACCGTCCTTCACGATCTTCTTCTGTTTCTCTTTGGAACCGCTCAGGCTGGTGGAGACGATCGTTTTGGAAGCCTGGGTAAATTGATCGAGCAGCTGTGCATCATCGCCGATACCGGTCTCTTCGGTGAAGCGTTTCTGAAGACCATTGATCTTTACTTCAACCTGACGGCCGATCTCAGTCCGTGCTGCCTGTGTCGCTTTGTCCACAGCGGTCTGCATATCTTTGGAAGTGGAAGTATTCACGGCATGCAGATAGTTCGGATCCGTGGGGGGCATTGCATACCATTCCGGAACATCACCGGTATCGGTCTTTTGTAACGGTTCGCTTGCACCGCCGCCGCAGCCGACAAGTACCAGTGCAACAAGCCCTGCTGCAAAGAATGATTTCAGAATCTGCATATTACCTCCTATGTGTGATTGTGTGTGAGAACTGACGAACAATGAATTATTGACTGAATGGGGTATGCGAATATAGAGAGTTTCACAGAAAAAAGAAAGTGAACCCTCTGTTAATTCCCGGTGATATGATTTATCTCACGTACTTGCCCCTGCTCAATTTTGAACACTTTCCAGACATTTCCCTCTTTCTTCCTCGGCACCTGGATCACTTTCAACAGTCTCCCGTCGCCGTACACTTTCACGGTCGCTTTGGAATCGGACAATCCGGTAGAATTTCTATTGTTTTGATTCGTGTAATCCACCACCGAATATTCGTAGGTGGATTGTGTTGCGACCGAATTGACGGTGATCGTTTCCGGTCCATACCCCTGCATGGCATCAATATCAAGCATGCCGCTCCCGTCCGCCAGTACTTTCATATTACGGAACGAGATGTGGTAGCCGTTGGTTCCATTCTTCACAAAATGTGCATCAAGATCGCGCGGTTCCTTTTCCCAATCCACGACAATACGGACGAATTTTATATCTATCATCGGTGAAATGGAGACCCGATTGAAGAAGAGAGTCCCGGCCATGATCTCGATCGGGAATTCTGTGGGGATGTAGCGATCCGCTCTGAACGTGACCTGAAGGATACCATCCTCTGCGGGCGGAGCAAAGACCACTTTCCCCTCTTCATCGGTCACGAACTCTCCGATCCCCTGAATCGTGACATCGCCTCCATAGATCGGCGTCCCATTCACTGCGTTATAGAAACGGAGCGTCAGATTTCCGGATTCGAGTTCTTCAAAGACATCGGTCGATTTTGTCGTGATCTGTGCGAATGCCGAAACAGTAAGAACGAAAATAAGAATGGCTAGTGTTTTCATTGGGGATCCACAGGTTTTTGTCCGAGAATGATCGTAGAATAACGGAACGGCGAATGTTCATTCAGCAGTCTCATCGCCTTGAAGGAGAATCGGATACCGGTCACGAGCGCAGCAAGCGCACCGAGTGCGATCAGTTCGATGCTGTCGATGGTCAGGAAGAAATCATACAGGCCGTGGAACATTGTCGCAGCGGCAATTCCGATCAAGAGCAGCGAAATATTATTGTTCTTGAATTTTGCCAGTCCCACAAAATATCCCATCATCACCCCGAATGTGGCATGCGCCGGAACGGCGGTGAAGATACGAAGGACAGCGACATGCATTCCCCCATCCATCACATACATGATATTCTCCGATGTGGCGAAACCCATTGAGACCATAACGGCATACGTGATGCCGTCGAACGGTTCGTTGAAATCCGCTTTCGGATACGCAACGGTGTACAGACAGACATATTTGCACAATTCCTCCGTCAGTCCGACAAAGAGGAACGTGTGTACGACCGTGATGAACAGATGGGAATTATCGGCCGGAACGATATCCATGAGCATCGTTTCGATCATCGCTGCCGGGATCACCACAAAGAATCCTGCAAAGAACGATTTCAGCAGCAGGGAAAGCGGCTCCTTCTCATATTTGTCTCGAAAATAGACATACATGGCGATGGCAGCGCCCGGTGCAACAGCAAGTCCGAATAAGGTCAGTTCCATTATTTTCTCAGCTGCTCCAGGATCTTCGGGATCACTTTCTTCTGCAGGTCCGCGGCGATCTCATCGTATGCTTTCATACCGGCCTTGTCCGTATTGATGGAGACCCCCTTCACATTATTGAACGAAGTCTTATAGACCTCCTCGCCGGAATTCAGATCGGTCACCGAGATGTTCGCATCCACATAGATGGAGTACATTCCGCTGTATTCTCCTCCGTCCCGACCATTCGCCTTGATCGTGATGAGAATGCTCGCTTTGGAAGGATCATCCACAAAGGAGAATCCCTGCGTCGAGAGCGTATTCTTGAGCATCGGTTCGATCCGCGGAAGTTTCAGCGGATTGCCAAGCAGCGATTCCTCCGTCTCGAACGCGATGGAGAGTGAGACGACATTCATCGTGAACCGGACCATCGGAAGATTAAAACTCTTTACCAGCGCACCGATCACCGGGGAGCCCCCTTCGCCGAGCAGCGCGGCAGGATCAGCTTCCGCTTTCACCAGCTGCAGTTTGTCCGTCGCCGCCACTTTTGCGATCTGTGTCGATGCGACCCCGTTCTTGTCCGATCGGGCGGCGGAGACGATATCTCCCGACCCGCGGATGAACGAGTAGTGGAGCGGGAAATTCGGGATGGGTGCGGAGGTGACGGTATTCGTCACGATCACTTCCAGCGGGGTACGGAGCGGTTTCCCCACTTGAGCATCCACTTTGGGATTCTTCGCTTTCAATTCGACTGTGTTCAGGATGGATTGGAGTGATGTGAAGATCTCATTCACCAAAAAGATCTTCCCCGTGCCGTATTGCACTTCCATCGTCTCACCGAGAAACTTTTCCACGGAACCAATCGCCTGCATATATCCCTGGAGTGCTTCTCCGATATTGTTCGCTTTCTCGGCAGACTTCGCCTTTCCGTAAAAGTCCAACGCGAGCGCAGACGCTTTCTTCAGTTTCTCCGCCTGGATCCGCTTGTATTCTGCGATGGACAGCCGGTGATAGACCCAATACTGGTCCCCGCCGTCCCACGTATCGACCGCTTCCACACCTTCCAGATCCGCCTTCGTGGTGGTCTGCACAGCGGATTGATATTCTTCGCTGAATTCCCCCAGCTTCTCAGAGATCTTACTCTTCTGAGAAGCATCGATCGAGACGACGATCTGCTGAGCAATGTCGTTCAGCGCTGCATCCTTCGCCCGCTGCATGAATTCATTGGGTGTTCCGCTTTTCGGGACGACGCCGATGCCGTGATAGAATCCGGCAATGTTGGGACGTTTTTCCACCCAATCGGGTTTCTTTCCCTGAGCGGAGAGTATTGTAAGGAGAGAGCAAATGATGAGAATATTTTTCATAGAAATGCCGGACAAGTGATAAGGGGTTCCAACGGGTGGTAAGATAAGTTGAACCTCCTGAATTATCAATCTGTATTTTGATCGTCTCACTGCAAACCTCACAGGTTTTTCAACGTGTGAGGACATAGAATAGCTATTTACAGTGAGACATAGCCCGGTGAACCGTGCAGGAAATCAGTTCGGCTTTGTCGGGGGAAGCGGAAGTCCGTCCGTACCGACCGGTGCAGCACCTTCCTCTTTTCCGCCCAGAAGCACTGCGGCTCCGCCGCCGAGAAGGACGGCACCGCCGACATAATACCAGAGATTACTCTCTTCCACATATGTTCCGGCGATCTTTTGTGCGGCGATCCTGATCTGATCGAACAGCTGACTCTGAGATCCTTCAAACCGGATAAACGCAGCCGAATTGTCCATTTTTTTCTCTTTCAAGTCGATCTTCTGAATGGAGATGGTCCATTCATCGGCAAATTTTCCGATGCTTCCCTTGAACACATGATTCGCTTTCCGTTCGATACCCGTCAACAGTGTTCTCGCATTCTTATCCACCGTGCCTGTTTCGTACTGACGGATGATGGCATTCAGTTCTTCTTCGCTCAACGGTACGATCTTATATTTCCCCGTCTCCTCAAGGTCGCTCTTGAACGCCTGCTGAAGCTGGAATGCATCATCCGTTGTAAGATCGCCGGAGATCTTGAACGTTGCCACCGCTGCTTTTGTCAGCAGAGTATTCTCATCGGTCGGATTGCTGTCATAAATATCCACTTCCCGCAGTTCATAATTGAACAACGCATTCTCCGGGGAGACCATGATCGTATCATACAGAGTGATGTATCCCTGTTTCATGATCTTGATCGTGTGTCTGCCGATCTTGAGCTGCGGCGTCTTTTTGGATTCTTCCGGTGCATTGTCAATGAACAGACGTGAACCGTTCGGCGAGATGATGAACGGAACGGAGATGGTCTTCTCACCGGTGATCTTCATGGACCAGCTCTGTCCGCTGCGGAGACGGATCCCCACTTCGTTCAGGATGATCTTTTTCGGTGCGTAATCCGAACTGAAGATATCGATCACATTCTCATCCGGCGAGAGGAAGAGAAAATATTTTCCGGGACTCTGATTGATCTTCACGATACCGTTGTTCGCCTGGAACGTGAGTCCTTTCAGATCGGTCATGATGATCAGTCCGGCACAAACCACACCGTTGTCGTCGCGGATCTCTTTGCCGACAAGTTCGCTCGGCTCTTCTTTCGGATCTCCGACCACCTTCATTTCGGCGATCAGCTGTGCGTGGGCCCATTCCGAAGTGCAGGCCCAGAGAATAATAATGGAGAGTAATGTCTTCACAAATTCACCTGGATTATTTCATGAGAATCATTTTTGCGGTACGGACGAAGCCGGCCGAACCGTCGAGCGGACGCGCATCGATGCGGCAGAAGTAGACCCCGCTGGAGATACGCATGCCGTTGTTATTTTCTGCATTCCATTGAGCGAAGTGATATCCCTCCCCTTTTGTTTCATTCACGATGGTCTTCACTTCTTTGCCGAGAACATCGAACACTGTCATCCGTACGATCGATGTCCGCGGAAGCGCATAACGGATGGTTGTAGACGGGTTGAACGGATTCGGATAATTCTGACTCAGCGCGAATTCGGCCGGGACGGTGGAGATGCCGAGATCGTTCTGCTCGATGAACGCATCGGTTCCGACGAGGATACGGAACCGCCTGGTGATCTCTTCCTGTGTTCCGGGAAGTGTGAAAGAATTCGTCTTCCGCAGATCGACCGCAGCATGCGCATCGGCATCGACCAGCACGATCCTGAAATGCTCCGGAACGGATGTGAACCGGTCGGCGGTCAGCGTGATGGTCTCGGACGAAGAATTGGTATTCAATTCCGCATCCCAATAGGTTCCCGATTCATTCGGCGAACGGAAATCTGCGCCATAGTGATCCGGTCGATCGGTCCAATCGTGATGATTGAACCGGAGTTTCAGGAATTCTCCAGGCTGTTTCGGGGATTCCTCCGTATCATTTCCGTCATAGCCATCCGCAGCATCGTTCTTTACACCAAGAAAATTATAGTGATCCTCCACATCGCCGGCGGATGCTTTCAATTGGAGCATCCACTCCCCTGTTCCGATCACCGGAGTTCCGTCCGATGTCATTTTCGGCAGAGCAGTTGGAGTTCCCGGTTCTACAGGACGGATGCCGATCGTGACCGGATTAACATTCGTATTCTTCACAAAATATCCGACCCACGGCTGCATGACGGTGGACTGGACGAAATCGACGCCGTTATAATCGAACAGCGAGCCAACATTCGATCCTTTACCGGTGACGGAGTCCCACGCGATGGGGAAATTGAACGGATTGCCGATCTGATTCCATTCATTCTGCAGATCGATATTGAACGTACTGCTGGCTGCAGTCGCTTTGCCGGAACCGCTGCGGATCTTCTGCGGATTGGCAGTGATGAACCAGTAACCGCGTCCGGGCGTAAAGGATTGGAACGACGCACTGTTATGTTCCACATAACTCCCTCCCTGATACCGGAAAAGGCGCCATTTATTCTTATCATAACTTCCGAAATTCTTCAGCACGGAATCGATGCTTCCGCTGGTCATCGTAAGCGGGATCGAGATCATCCGGTAGTTCGTCTGTTTGGTCCCGGCAGGCTGATCCTGCGTTTTGACGATACCGGCTGGGAATTCCACGGCAACAAAACTCGGCGGGAGTGAAACTGTCTCTATGCCGTTGGAGATTCGGATATAATAGACTGCACCTCTGTCTGAAACGATGTTTGCAGGGATCGTCCCCTGGAACCGTATCCCGTCCACTGTTGCCATCTGGATCGAGTCGAACTTCGTGGCACCGGCAGTCTTATAGTATAGATACGCAGTCGTGCCGGCACCAAGACTTGCCGTCAGCGCAACGCCGATCTGCTGCGGCTGATTCCCGCCGACAACGGACGGATTGGTCGGTGCGATGCTCGTGTCGATATTGATCGCGAGAACTGCGCCGCTTCCGGTGGTGAAAATACCGACCCGCGGCTGATACAGATTCGTCACGAAGATGAGCGAATCGACATAGTTCGCAACAGAGAGCGGCGTGAATGTGACGAGGATGGAATCCGATTTGTTCGGGGCAACCACCACCTTGCTCTTATTCACCGTAAAGATCACGGTCTTTTTTACCATGTAAATACTATCGGCACGCAGTGTGTCATTTCCCACATTCTTGAAACGGAAGTAGACCGCGTTCGGCGTGGAGACCTTCGTCGGACTGAACACCAGCGGACTCATCGACGTTTCGAACAGCGGCTGAGGAGTGATCACGCCGTTCCCTTTCAATTCGATCACTCTGCTGGGACGCGAAGATGCATCGGTCTCCAGGAAGAGCGAACCGCTCACAGCACCGGTCGATGTCGGAGTGAACTTCACCTGAATTGTCTTGCTGCTTTCGGGCAGCAGGGTGAACGGTGCGGTCTGCGTCGAAGTGAACAGCGCATTGTTGATCGAGAAGCCTGTCACGGTCAACGATTTGTTCACACCGGCACCTTTGTTCGATATGGTGATATTTCTTGTGGAATTGAATCCGATGGTGACGCTGCCATAATCCACGGTGGTGTCGGAAAGCACCAGCGCATTGAGCGGTTTTCCATTTGTTCCTTCACCCTTCAGCGGAATGATCAGGATCGAATCCTTATTCAAACTGGTGCTGCGAACTGTCAAAGTTCCTTCATAGGTCTTAAACAGATCCGCCGTCGGTTTGAATTTTACAGCCATCGAGAACGATGTATTGAAACTGACGTTGATCGGGAAGATTGCCGAGTGGACCGGTTTGAAGACATTTGTATCACTCGAGACGACGCTCTTGATGGAAAGCGCCTGCGTGCCGATATTCCCAAGAAGAAGCGTGATGGATGTATCCCTATTGTCGGCAGCGCGCGCGCTGATCGCGCCAAAGTTCAGCAGCGTGTCGCTCGGATTGATCGTCGGATTCGGATTGACGATCGCCGTCCCCATCAAATAAATGGCCCGGCTCTCGATGAACTGATTACTCTTCGTTCTGGCAGTAAGACTCAGTGTATAATTGTTATAATTTCCCTGGGAGCTTGGAGCAAACCGGACGACGATCCGAGCGGTATCGAGCGGATTGTTCGGACCGAGTTTCAGACGGAGCGGCTGAAAGACTGTGTACGGGAACGTTGAATTGGAGATGACGAGCACGATCGTATCCTGTCCGGAGTTGCTGACAGTGATCGCTGCATAATTTGTCGTCCCGACTGTCCGCTGACCGAATCTGAGCGTATCGGAAGTGGTGGCAAGTTTACCGATGGCGGTATCGGCTGTCGCAGCGACCGGAAGCGAATAGACCGACTTTACCGTGTCGTTCGTTGTGAACTGAATGGCATTTTTGACAACACCTGCTCTGACCGGTTTATAAGTGACCATTATCAAAGCACTGTCGGTATCAAAAGAATCTTTCGCGATCGTGACGGAATCTTTCGCAACAGTGTCCTGCGGTGCGTACATCTTCACGCTCCATTGTGTGGAGGGTTTTGACGCTACTTTGATCTTCAGATCTGCATCACCGCTGTTCCGAACATAGAATGTTTTTGTTACGCTGTCCTTATTGCTGTACAGATTCCCGAAACGGAGAGAATCAGGGACGGAACTCGAAAGGACCGGACGGGTGAGCACGCCGAAGAATGCGCTTGTGAGCGGTCCCCATTCATTCTTATCGGATTTGAAGCGGGCAGAGACCTTGTTCTGTCCCAGCGGCAGTCCGAGTGTCTGAACGGAGAATGAATCGGTATAGGCAGCACCCCGTCCGCCGTTATTCAGTGCAAAGGTGCCGCCGCGAGGCGCGGTGGCATTCCCCTGTCCCGGATCGGTCGTGCCGAAGAAATATTCCATCTGTGTAATGAGCGGCGGGGCGGATGATTGATCGATGACGAATTGCTGCGTTACATGCGGTCCCCATGCGCCGTTTGAATCCTGGAAGCGGACATAGAGTGTATGTCGTCCGTTGGCAAGCGTACCGGGAAGGACTATGGAAAGATTTTCCGCATCCGCAATAGTGGAGTCATTGGAACGAATCGTTGTGGTGATATTCGTAACACCGGAAGCGGGACGATTCACACTGTTGAACCAGTATTCCCCTTTCGCGATCCTTTTCTGAACGGGGGGAGCAGATTTTCTGAACTGCGTCACCAGCGGAACGCCCCATTTCCCGTTCTTCTCCTGCATTCTGAAATACAGGGAATGGATCCCGTTCGATAATCCCGAGACATCCGCCGTTATATTCTGAAAGAAGGTCCGGTATTCTTCATCCGTAAGCGTCGTATCCACAAGGACAGCCCCGGCGGTCGAATTCACCGCATCGAACCAGTATTGTCCTTTCACGACCCTTGTCTGGACCGGAGGATTGTTGATATAAAAATGTGTGGTGAGCGGTTCTCCCCATTTCCCTTTGCTGTCCTGGAACCGGAAATAGAGGGTGTGCCGTCCGACGGACATTGCTGAAACATCCACATTGGAGATGGAGATCGTCGCGTTGAGTGAATCGGCATCGTAGGTGAGCTGATTCACTGTCACGGCATTGGTCGGCGACACCGTATCGAACCAATATTGTCCTTTCACAAGACGGTTCTCCGAGACCGTCGTTTGAGAAAGAAGCGGTGTGATGATCACCAGACCGGCGATCAGGATCTGAAGTATTTTTCGCATCGATTGATCAAAGATTGAGAGCAATTCCAAAAATTCATTCGGTGGATTAATTGTTCCGGCCGGGATATCCCGTGACGGTCCCGGTCGCATTGATCTGAATGGTTCCGCTCGGTGCGGTCACCGCCGGACTGACGGAGAGAGCTGTAACGGTTGGAAGCAGCGATCCTGTATACGATGAACCGAAAGGATACGGTCCTCCGTAGATCCCGCCGTCTGCTCTGTTTCCGTTGGAGGTCCCGGGCTGCTGGAGATAATCAACATACCATGCGCCGAGCGGCGAGATGCCGGGTGCGCTGCCGTCCACCGGAGAATCAGGGTACGGAGTGGTGGAACTCTTGAACCGGAAATCGGTATCGGTGGAAGGATTATCTTTGTAATCAAAATTCTGATCGAATCTGGTGAACAATGCAGTGATGTCGCCGCTGCCGTTGTCCGTACCGCTGGCAGGTTCGGTTATTCCGACAGCAAGACCTAATTTCCAATTTCCGGAATACAGCTGCGCCGGGCTGGTTGTATATTGAGAGATGGAAGTCAATTTGTGGAAGATATTTCCGGCGATCACCAATCCGCTGTTATGCGACCAGTCGTTCCCGTAGAAATAGTGATATTTTTCGATGAAGTTGTTGATGATCTGGACGTTGGTGAGACTTGCGGCCTGCACACGGAAGTAGATCGCAATGATCCCGTTCGAAATACCTGAACCTGAAATGACATTGTTGGCAATGACAATATTTGCAAGACCGGTATTATATGCCGTATAGATGGCGTTGAGATTGGTCGTAAGGATAAAAATATTATTTCGGATCGTATCGCCGGTGTTCCCGCCCAGATAGACGTAGCCGTTGGAGAAGTAGTTATTGGCGATCAGACAATTGTCGGCACTGCCGCTCAGCGAAACACCCGAACTGAGGAAGCGGAACCCCTGGATCTTTGTTGCATCAGCCGCATCCGCAATTGTAAAGCCGAAGCCGAGCAGATGTGTACCGCCGTTCTTTACCTCGCGGTATCCTGATCCGAGGATCACGAGCCGTTTGTCCACCGCAACTTCTGCCTCACGGTAGATCCCGGGAAGGACAACGATCGTATCACCGGTCACCGCGGCCGTTATGGCGTCTGAGATTTTTGCAAACCGCCCCGAACCGGAGATCCCTGAACCGTCCACAACACGGATCGTGGCGGAGGCGATGCTGATCCCTAAAAGAAAAAGAATGACGATCTTTGAACTGTGTTTCATGGCAGTGCTCCTGAATGATTTTTCTTTAATAAATTTATTCGCTTGATTTGGGTTCAGCAGATCCACCGAAGGATCCTTTCACTTCAACTTTCACGACTCCTTTAGGACCGACGACCACACTCCCTGTCGTGGAAGATGTTGCCGTAATGGAACTGACTCCCGGCACAGTGGAAGGAACGAACGGACTCTTGAACGGGAACGGTCCGCCGAAGATACCGGCATCGGCGCGGTTCGTATTCCCGACACCCGGCTGCTGCTGCACATCGATATAATTGAGCGGCATCGGAGAGATGGCTCGGTAACTTCCGTCCACCGGTGAATTCGGATAGGCTGTTGCCGTGGACTTGATCCTGAAATCCGTATCCTGCGCTGTATCGCCGACAAAAACGTATCCTTTCGTCTGATCGAACCGTGTGAACTGCGGATCGCCCGTGCCGTTCTCAAATCCGTTGGAAGGCTGGTTCGGTGTGCCGGGGACCGCGAAGAGCCAGTTGCCGGTGTAGAGATGTGCAAGATTCGACGCTGCTGTGACCTGCGCAACTTTATAGAAGACATTTCCGACCAGAGAGACGCCGGACCAGTCATTCCAATCACCGTAGATCACATAACCGGTCTCTCCGAAGAAATTATTATAGATCTTTATCCCGGACATGTTGGCACTCTGGACACGGAGGTAGATCGCCGTGACTCCGTTCGTTGAGGCAAGTCCGTCGAAGATATTATTACAGATCACCAGGTTGACCATTCCGGTATTGTATGGTGTGTAGATCGGATTGAGCGTATTCGGATAGACGAAGATATTATTCCGGATCGTGTCGCCTGTGTTCCCGCCGAGATAGAGATTTCCGCCAAGGAAATGATTATCGGCGACGAGAATATTATCGGCATTTGCTTCCAGTGTGACCGTCACGGTATCGAAACGGAATCCGTACAACCGGGAATTATCCGCCGCATCAGCAAAACTGAAACCAAATTTCTTGATGAACGTCCCGTTGGACCTATAGCCGGCACCCTGAATGATCAGTCTTTTCGGGACAGCAATGACGGCTGTTTCCGAATACGTTCCCTGCATAACATCGATGGTATCTCCCGCAGCAGCAGCAGTGATCGCATCTGAAATCTTTGCATATTTCCCCCCGCCGCCGATACCGTCCACGACCCTGCGTGATTGAGCGGAAAGTAATGAGATCACCATGACCGCGGCGAAAAGGAGCCGCGGGAGTATCCGTAAATTCTTCATAGGTCAACCGTGATTATTTTGTTGTAACGATATGTATTTGTTGCTCCCCTTACAATGACCCAAATGAGTCATCCTAATTGCTCCACTCATGGTACAATCCCATCCGTTCGCTCACCTTTGCAACATAGTGACGGGTCTCTTCGAACGGCAGATTCTTCTTCAGATAGTCGAACAATTCGTCGGAGCTCATCGCATTGATCTTCGGAAGCGCCTGATTCACGTTCCGTTTTCCCGTGAACGCTTTCGCCACATTCCCCGGTCCGGTGTTATAGGCGGAGATGGTGCAGTACATCCTGCTCTTCAGATCCTTGATCCCGCGGAAATCCACTGTGAACAATTTGGTGAGGTACGCCGTGCCGAGTTCAATATTGTTATCCGGAACATAGAGATATTCCCCGGTAACGAGACTGTCCTTCTTCCGTGCAAAGAAGAATGCATCGCGAGCCCCCGATTTCGGCACAAGCTGCATCAATCCGAACGCAGGAACGGGAGAACGCGCCTTGGGATTGAAGTAACTTTCGGTATGCATAATGGCGTAGACAAGCGTGATGTCGATGCCGAAACGTTCTGACTCCTTCTTCACCGTCTCACGAAAATCTGCGGCGCGCTTCTTCACATGGTTCGGAACGAGCGGAACCTGGACTCCGACTACGACCCGTTTCATTCCGTCCTTCCCTGTCACCGTCTCTTGCGTGATGGCAGCGGGCTTCACCGCCTCTACAGCGAATTGCCGGGCATTCCGCTCTGTCACCGGTTTCCCATCGGACATCGCGAGCTGTTCCGATACGATCGGCTTCTTTTCCGGAGGAACATCGTTCTTCTTTTCCAACGGATCGGTCCCTCCTTTGGTCACTGCGAGCTGCGCCACCTGTTCCTGCAGCTTCTGCTGGATGAGCGCGGGATTCTTCGCTTCCGCTTCGGTCACAAGGATCTCGACCTTCGCCTTGCCTTCTTCGAAGTTCACCGATTTACGGGAAGAATAAGCGGAATCATACGCGACATATTCCTCTTTGGAACTGGTCTTGGTATTGTTCTTTCCCCACTTCTTCTCGATCTGTCCGGTATATTCCTTATAGAGACGCTCCTGCTCGGCGACATACTCATCGAATTGTTTCGACACTTCCGCCTTGTACTGCTGAAACGCTTGCTCCTCCTGCTGGACGCCGTTCTGTTCCTGATGCATGAATTTTTCGAACTCGCTTGCTTCCGTCGTATCCTGCGCTGAGACGGTGACCGTCGCGCAGCAGAGAAGAACAACAAGCATCATCATGTTTTTCATTGCGGATTTCCTTCTTGATCAGGTTTATGGAATAGCGTAACCGTGCACTTCATCCTTCTCGACGGTGATCACCGATGAACGGTCCGGCATAATATAGATCTGTGCGGATTCATCGATCGAGGCAGTCCAGACGACCTTACCGTTCTCCAGATTCAGCAGAGCTGCTTTCCCATCCACGGCATAGAAAAGATGGTTCTTCAGCATGATCGGACGCTGATGGACCTCTTTTTCATTATAATCCCATTCATGGAACCAGAGTCGTTTTCCCTTTTTGGTGTCCACGGCAGCAATACCGTCATCGCCGGCAACGAC
>CALRIY020000062.1:0-22254 GCA_943364975.1 Synechococcus sp. UW140 | reverse complement strand
GATCTATTCTTTTCTAGAGCCTATTTCAAATACTAATTTTATTTATAAGTAACGTCATTTCCGTATGTTTTTAGCGGGAATCTAACATTTTAGATCCCCGATAGGAGCATTCGGGGATGACGGCCTATTTATAAAATAGGTTCCAGCTTTTCTATGTGTCCTGTGTGCTTATCCGCCAAAGGCGGACAAGTGTGGTTTGCTCCTGTTCTTGATCTTCCCGCATATTGCTCTTCTATGTATCTACTTGTCCGCCAGCTTTTTGGCGGATGTGTTTTGCTTTTTATTTTCCATTATCCATTATCAATTGTCAATTGCTAAGTTTTTTTCGTACAAAAACTCAACACTCGCTGTACAAAATCCTTACACTCCCGTACTGCCCGCTGTAAAGAAAATCCGCCGTTTCTTTCCCGTTCCATGATTATAGTGTTGAATTCCTCATCAATAACTCCCCGTTCATTTTTTCAGCACTTCGGACTCTGCTCTCCGCATTTGTAACTCATTCAGTCTCCATCACTTATACGAACATAATATTATGTGAAAGAGAGATTCGTGGCACGGCGATTGACATATATATCGGTGTGACAAAACCACGACAATTGAAATGAAAGGAGCTCTACCATGACAGTGTTATTATTCATATCGACGATCATCATCTTCTTAACGATCGATCATTTCGTACGGCGCAGCAAATCCGTCGCCGTCGCCGCGGCCGCACAGCCGGTCATCCGCAAAGCGATCCCGTTCCGCACGCCGGCAGGGATCTTCTTCACAAAGTCGCATACCTGGCTCAGCCTCTTCCCGTCGGGAAAAGTGCAGCTCGGCATCGATGATTTCGTCGCACGCATGTTCAATACACCCAGCATCACATTGCTGAAGAATGACCGCGAACAGGTGAAGAGAGGCGAAGCGATCCTGACAATGCGTGAAGGGAAGAACGAGATCACCGTCCGTTCCCCCATCAACGGTACCGTGGAACATGTGAATTCACAGCTGGTGAAGAATCCCGAACTGATGAACGAGAATCTCTTCAGCGAAGGCTGGGCATACACCATCACTCCGGCAAGAACGGACGATCTGCGGACATTCTTCCTCGGAAGCGAGACCCGCACCTGGCTGCGCGATGAGACCGGAAAACTGCGCGACTTCTTCGCCCACATGGGAACCACGCCGGATATGGTCCCCGTGATGCTGCAGGACGGCGGACTTCCCGCCAACGGTGTGATGAACAAAATGAACCCTGATCAATGCAGGAATTTCGAAAACCAATTTTTGAGCGTCGAGTAACCGACGGAGGAAGTCATGACCAAGAAAAAAGCAATGTTGATCGATCTGACCCTCTGTGTAGGATGCAACGCATGCCAGACGGCGTGCAAAGAAGCGAACGGACTTCCGGCGGATGAGGAAAAAGCTCTTTCGCCGACCGCCTATACTGCTCTGGAAGAGCATGACGGCGTCTTCGTCCGCAGAATGTGCCAGCACTGCGACGATCCGACCTGCGCGTCGGTCTGTCCCGTCGGCGCATTCACCAAGACGGCGAACGGACCGGTGGTGTACGATGTGGAAAAATGCATCGGCTGCCGCTACTGCATGCAGGCGTGCCCGTTCCAGGTTCCGCGCTACGAATGGTCCAGCACATATCCGCGCGTTCAGAAATGCGTCTTCTGTCACGAGCGCGTGGCAAAAGGACTCCCCACTGCCTGCTCCGAAGCATGCCCGACCGGCGCCACGAAGTTCGGCGACAGGGATGAGCTGCTGAAGGAAGCGTATGAACGGATCAATGCAGAACCGGAAAAGTATGTGGCAAAAGTGTACGGACAGAACGAGGTCGGCGGAACATCCATTCTGTATATCTCTTCCGTCCCGTTCGAGAATCTCGGATTCAAGACGAATCTTCAGCAGACCGCGCTTCCGCAATTGACGTGGAATGCGCTCTCCAAGATCCCGTCCGTGGTGACCGTCGGCGGTTCGCTGCTGTTCGGTATCTGGTGGATCACTAACCGCCGCGAAGAGGTGAGGGAAGTCGAACGGAAGATGAAAAACAACGATCAATTCACGAACGGTAAACGATAGGTGCAGCCATGAAAAAACTATTCACAACTTTCAGTTTCTGGAAGGTAACGGCTGCAGCGATCATGCTCGCCGGATTCTATTCAACGTATGTCCGTTTCTTTCACGGACTGGGCGCTTCAACGAACTTAAGCGACCAGTTCCCGTGGGGGATCTGGATCGGTTTCGACGTGATGTGCGGCGTCGGCCTCGCGGCCGGCGGATTCACACTCGCCGCGATCGTCTACATCTTCAATATCAAGCGGTTCGAACCGATCATTCGTCCGACCATTCTCACGGCATTCCTCGGATATGTGCTGGTGATCGTCGGTCTGATGTTCGATCTCGGTCGTCCGCTGCAGATCTGGCACGCCATCATCATGTGGAATCCCCGCTCGGTGATGTTCGAGGTTGCATGGTGCGTGATGCTCTATACGACCGTGCTGGCGCTGGAATTCTCGCCGGTCATCCTGGAACGGTTCAAGATGGAAAAAACGATCAAAATGGTGAAACGGATCAGCATTCCGCTCATCATTCTCGGCGTTCTGCTCTCCACGCTGCATCAATCCTCGCTCGGTTCGCTCTATCTTATCGTGCCGGAAAAGATGTATCCGCTCTGGTATTCCGCTTACATGCCGGTCTTCTTCTACGTCTCGGCGATCGCCGCAGGCTGTGCGATGATCATCTTTGAGTCATTCCTCAGCAGCCGTGCATTCAAACGGGGACTGGAGATGCATCTGCTCACCGAGATCGCTCGCGTCTGCGTCGTGATGCTCGGCGTCTATGCCGTTATGAAATTGATGGACCTGAACGAACGCCACATGTTCTCTCTGTTAACGGTCCCGAAAGTGGAGACCTACATGTACTGGCTGGAAATGATCGTCGGAGTGATCGTTCCCTTTGCACTGTTCACGCAGAAGAAGGTCCGCACGAGCCCGAATGGTCTCTTCATCGGCGCGTCCATGGTGGTGATCGGTTTCATCATGAACCGGATGAACATTGCCATCACCGCAATGGAAGGCTGGTCCGGAACGATGTATGTTCCTTCCTGGACGGAATTCATGATCACTGCGATGATCGTAACGACGGGATTCATCGCGTTCTATTATATCGCAAAGTACTTCCCGGTCTTCACGCATGAAGAGCATCACGAAGAAACGCATGCCCTGGATTCCGCGGTATTGTGGAAACGTGACCTTGAATCCGTTTCGACGATGTCGGTAACGCGCAACTAATGTTCCACCAACGATGTGATGGGTGAGTTATGACGACGAACGGACATACGATCATACCGGAGAATGAGAGCCATTGCGTTTGGATGGATGCAGGACTGGTGAACTATAAACTGTGCACATGCGGATTCGAATGCGACACCTGTCCGTTCGATTCCGTCATGCGCGCACAGCACCGGACCTTCGCCGAACGGGCGTCGGATGAGTCACGGCCGTTCGTTCCGAGTCCTGCGTACGTTCCCGCAGCTGCGGAACCTGCCGGGACGGACGCAGCGGAAAAACTCTTGATGCCCTTCCGCGCCATGCAGGTGCCGCAGGACAGGATCTATCTTCCTTCGCACACCTGGATGATGAAGATGAATGACGGAACGGTGCGAGTCGGCATCGATGAATTCCTTGCGCGGCTGCTGCAGCCCGTCTCCGCCGTGGCGGTAGTCTATGTGCCGTCGCATGTCAATCAGGGACAACCGTTCGCATGGTTCATCCGCAACGGCACGACCTATGCCATCCATAACGACATCTCCGGGATCACGTTCGCATCCAACCCTCAGCTTGCCGGCAGACCGACGCTTCTCACTTCTGACCCGTACGGCGAAGGATGGCTGATGACCCTGGCCGAATCGTGTATCACCGATCCCGATCTGAAATACTTCACTCCTCAGGAATATTCCCGCTTCCAGCAGAAAGAGACCGAGCAGCTCGCTCAGTTCATCCGCTCCGGACGCCGTTCTTCCGCTGCCGTCGGTGCAACAATGTACGACGGCGGTTCGCGCGTTGAGAGCATAGAGCAATTCATCGGCGAGAAACGCTACAGCAAAATTCTTTCCAGACTGCTGAGTCCGCATTGACAAAATTGCCGTTGCTGTTCTGGCAATATCACGGTACCTTTTTTCAGTCCTGCAGCACGGATGGTTTCATCCGTGCATTTTTTTCCGTGAAAGTGTAGAAACTTTCAACATCCGCCATGAAGTACACTCGCCTACTTGTGTATCGACTTCTCGCGGGAATTTTTGTTGTCATGGTTGCCGGGGTCGGAGTTCTGACATTCGTCCTCGTGAAGATCCAGACCGAACAATACACAAAGAATTCCGTCGAGACCGCGCAGCGCGTCAGCGATATCATCAAACGCTCAACGCAATACAGCATGCTGCTCAACCGCCGTGAGGATATCTACCATATCATCAACACCATCGGCAGCGAACCGGGCATTGAAGCGATCCGCATCTATAACAAGAAGGGGGAAGTCTCCTATTCCACCATCGAAAACGAACTGAACACCTCCGTGGATATGGGATCGCAGGCGTGCGTTGCCTGTCATCCGTCGGGGAAGATGGACGTTGTTTCTCCCGCCAACACCGAACTGGTCCGCACTTTCCGTTCGCCTCAAGGACACAATGTGCTCGGCGTGATCGCGCCCATCAAGAATCAGCGTACGTGCTACGAATCGGACTGTCACATCCACTCGAAGTCGCAGACCATCCTCGGAGTGCTGGATGTGATGATCCCTTTGACCGATACGGAGCAGCAGCTGGCGGACCTGCAGGTGACGCAGTACAGCGGCGGTCTTGCACTGCTTCTCGTGCTCACCTCCTTCGTCGGTCTCTTCCTCTGGCGTACGGTGAACATCCCGGTCCACCGGCTGACGGAGGGGACCGTTGCCGTCATGAACGGGAACCTCGACCACTCGATCGATGTGCAGACGAACGATGAGATCGGATTCCTCACCGGTTCGTTCAATCACATGACCCGCACGCTCAAGCAGACGCAGGAAGAGCTGCAGCAGCTCAACCAGACACTCGAAGAGCGCGTGCAGAGGAAGACCGAAGAATTAAAACGGGCACAGACGAACCTGATCCAGGTGGAAAAGATGGTCTCGCTCGGAACGCTCGCCGCGACCGTCGCTCACGAACTGAACAATCCGCTGGAAGGAATCCTGACATACGCCAAGCTGATACGGAAACGGATGCAGAAGCAGGATCTCACCGAGGAACAGAAAACGGAGATCATCGACGAACTCACCATGATCGCCGATGAAACGGCCCGCTGTGGGAATATCGTCAAGAACCTGCTCCTTTTCTCCCGGAAGAAGGTCGGGGAGTTCAAAGAGAACGATATCCGCGCTATCATCGAACAAAGCACCAAACTGGTGGAACATCATTTGAAGATGAATAATATCTCGCTCCGGTATTCGGCGGAGGAGGATCTGCCGCAGGCCGTCTGCGACAGCGAACAGATCCTGCAGGCGCTGCTGGCGCTGGAGATCAACGCCGTGGAATCGATGGCGCACGACGGGGAGCTTTCCATCACGGTACGAAAAGGGGAGAAGAATGATTGTATCATCACCGTGGGGGATACCGGCGTCGGTATCCGTCCGGAAGATATGGAACACATCTTCGAACCGTTCTACACCACCAAGAAAGAAGGAAAAGGGACAGGACTCGGTCTTGCTGTTGTGTACGGCATCATCGAACGCCATCACGGCACCATCACGGTCTCTTCAGAATTGAATAAAGGAACCACATTCACCATCACACTTCCGCTGAAGAGAGATGGGTGAAGTTGACCGTCACCTCTACGAGGCCATAGGCCTTCAAGGTGACGGTCAACTATAGAATAGCTAACTCATGCCATGACTTGAAGTCATGGCATGAGTTGAGCAGTAGAACAGGAGAACGAATTATGACAGACACAAAAAAATACAGCCTATTGATCGTTGATGACGAACCGATCGTCCGTGAATCGCTCACCAAATGGTTCAAGCAGGACGGATTCCGCGTGGAAGCCGCGCAGGATGCCAACGCTGCACTGAAGCTGATGGAGAAAGGACCGTGGGATGTTGTCATCCTCGATATCAAAATGCCCGGCATGAGCGGACTCGAACTGCTGAAGCGCCTGCGCGAGATCGACCGCGGTGCACAGGTGATCATGGCGACCGCCTTCGCCTCCGTGGAAAGCGCCGTGCAGGCGCTGAAGGATGGTGCGTTCGATTATGTCACCAAACCGATCGATCCGGACCATCTGTCGCATCTTGTTTCCAATGCCATCCAGCAGCGGAAACTTGAGGATGAGAATTCCATCCTGCGCGAGCACATCACCGAGCTCTCCGGCGTGAACGAGATCGTCGGCGAGAGTCCGCAGATCAAACGGGTGATCGATCTATCACTTACGGTGGCGAAGACCGATACGACCGTGATGATCCGCGGCGAGAGCGGCACGGGAAAGGAACTGATTGCCCGCACCATCCATGCGAACAGCGCGCGCCGGTATTTCCCCATCATCACCGTTAACTGCGGTGCGGTGGCGGAGACACTGCTGGAGAGCGAACTCTTCGGCCATGAGCGGGGAGCATTCACCGGTGCGCAGTACCGGCGGAAAGGGAAGTTCGAGATGGCGGACGGCGGGACAATTTTCCTGGATGAGATCGGAACGGTGAGTCCGAAGATGCAGATCGAACTGCTGCGGGTGATCGAGACAAAACAATTCACCCGGGTGGGGGGAAATGAGACGATCTCAAGCGATTTCCGCATCATCTGCGCCACCAACCGGAATCTGGAGACAGCGATCAAGGAAGGTTCGTTCCGCGAGGACCTCTATTATAGACTGAATGTGTTCAGCGTGCTCATACCGCCGCTTCGCGAACGGCGGATGGATATACCGATGCTGGCGCAGTTCTTCGTGAAGAAATACTCGGTCATAATGAACCGTCCGGTCACGGAGATCTCCGGCGACGCGATGGATATGCTCGTCCGGTATGACTGGCCCGGCAACGTGCGGGAATTGGAGAATGTGATCGAGCGGGCGATGGTGCTATCGCAGCCCCCTTCCATCCGTGCGACGGACCTACCGTTCCAGAATGTCACAAAACTGGAGCTTCCGAAAGATGACACGTTGGCGGCGATGGAGAAGCTGCACGTCGAGGCGATCCTTGAATCGGCGAAATGGAACATCACCCGGGCAGCGGAGATCCTGGATATCGACCGGGTGACGCTCTATAATAAGATCGCAAAATACGGATTAAAGAAACCGTAAGAACTTTCGTCAATCTCGTTGAAACCAACGGGCTTCAGATCGAGCATTCCAGTCGGGGAACGCATGTGATTCCCACTTTAAGCATGCCTGCCCGTCCGGTCGCAAAGCGACACCCTTGGTGCAGGCGGGTGGGAATGACGGTCTAAAAAAGGTTGTCATCCCCACAACGTGGCCGTTGGCCGAACGATCTTGTCGGGGATCGTTTTAGATTCCCGCCAGAAACATGCGGGAATGACGTTCTAATAAGGCTGTCATCCCCGAACGCTCCTGTCGGGGATCCATTATAGTAGATTCCCGCCAGGAACACGCGGGAATGACGAAGAAGAAACGTCATCCCCGAACGATCTTGTCGGGGATCTATTGTATCCTATTGAGCAATCTTTATTCAATGTTATTACCCATCCGCATCGTGCCGCTGCATCCGACATCTCCCGAACTGATCGGTTCCATTGTCCATCCGCTCCGCGCGATCTTCCAGACGGAAGTGACGGTGGAGCCGGAAATGAAATCCGTTGTGGACCGGGTTCTGGACGAATCACGCGGTCAATACAATTCCACCGAGATCATCGTTGAACTTCTCCGCATGTATCCGTCAGTGAACGCCAAAGTCGCCGGCATCACTTCGGTGGACCTGTTCGTGCCTGTGCTGACGTATGTGTTCGGTGAAGCGCAATTGGATGGTCCCGCCTGCGTCGTTTCCACCTACCGGCTGGATGATACCATTTACGGACTCCCGCCTGATCCTTCCACATTCTTTGAGCGTTCCCTGAAAGAGATGGTGCATGAACTCGGCCACACATACGGACTTCTGCACTGCCGCAACTACAATTGTTCCATGCATGCCTCAACCACGGCGGAAGATATCGATCTAAAATCGGCGGGATTGTGTGAGGAGTGTATGAAGCAGTTGGGGATGTAGGAATGGTTTCAAAAATATTTCTGTCACTCTCTAATGTTCCTATCAGGGTCCATTATTGTGGATTCCCGCTAGAAGCATGCGGGAATGACGCGCAAGTTTAGATCGTATTCCCCGAGCGGTTTTTCGGGGATCCAAAAGAGATTCCCGATAAGAATATGAGAGAATGATGCATGAGCTTAGTTCGTCATCCCCGAATGTTCCTATCGGGGGTCCATTATTGTAGATTCCCGCTAGAAGCATGCGGGAATGACGCATGATATTAGCTCGTCATCCCCGAATGCTCCTATCGGGGATCTACTAAAGTTCATAAAAAAGATCATTCCATTCAGGATTTGATTTCTCAATCAGGTGTATTTTCCAATTTCGGTTCCATTTCTTTAATTGCTTTTCGCGTGCAATGGCATCTCTTATATCTACGTATTCTTCGAAGTAGATCAGTATTTTTGCGTTGTATTTCTGCGTGAACCCTGGTGTTACGGATTCCCTATGCTCAATGATTCTGCGTCTTAAATTTGAAGTTACTCCTATGTAAAGTACGCCGTGCGGTTTATTCGTAAGAATATAAATGTGTGAACTCATAGTTTAAATTGATTAATGTAGATTCCCGCTAGAAACATGTCCCAAAGGGATCCCTTTGGGACGGGAATGACGCATAAGATTAGTTCGTCATTCCCGAGCGCTTCTATCGAGTTTCAAGAGATTCCCGCTAGAAACACGCGGGAATGACGCATGAGAGGAATTCGTAAATCTGGATTGTGGTACAGCCGTCAAATTGTCTCTCTCAATTATTTCAATCCAGCGGACTCCTCACTGCCACGCCCCCTTTGTTCAGCACATGTGTGTAGATCATGGTCGTGCGGACATCGGCATGCCCCAGCAATTCCTGCACCGTGCGGATATCGTAGCCGTTCTCCAGCAGATGAGTGGCGAACGAGTGCCGGAATGTGTGCGCCGAGCCCCCTTTGGTGATCTCGGCCAGCCGGATCGCCTTTTTGATCTCGCGCTGGATGTGTGATTCCTCGATGTGATGACGCATTTTCTTCTTTGAAATAGGATCCACCGACAATCGTGAGGCGGGGAAGAGATACTGCCATTCCCACGAATGTGCTGCATTCGGGAACTTCAGCGCCAGCTGATGCGGAAGATGCACTTCGCCGAATCCGTCCGCAAGATCGATGGTGTGCATGGCCTTCACTTTTTCCAAATGGAACTTCAGCCGCGGGATGATCGCCTCGGCGAGAACGGTCCGTCTGTCCTTGCTTCCTTTCCCTTCCCGGACGATGATGGTATGAGTTGCGAAATCGACATCCTTGATCCTCAGCCGGAGTGCTTCCAGGATGCGGAGTCCCGACCCATAGAGCAGATTCGCGACCAGATACGGAGTTCCGATCATATTGGAGAGGACACGCTTCACCTCCTCCACTGTGAAGACGACAGGGATGCGGGTTGTGCGGTGGGCGCGGGTGATATCGGCAAGATGTTCCAGCGGAGCGGCGAGCACATCCTTATAGAGGAAAAGAAGAGCGTTCAGCGCCTGGTTTTGAGTGGAAGCGGAGACCTTGTCGTCCACCGCCAGACTGGTGAGGAATTGTTCGGCATGTTTCTGTGTGAGGTTTAGCGGATGCTGTGTTTGGTGGAAACGGATGTAGCGGGTGATCCAGCCGATGTACGCCTCTTCGGTCCGTTTGCTGTAGTGGCGCACGCGCATGGTGGTGCTGACCTTTTCGAGAAGCTGTGAGTTGTTCACGTAATGTTCCTTTGCTGAAGTTTTCTCTATATACAATAATCTTTTGCGATTGCCTCGGGAAAAGCATTGCCTGCCGGGGAGCCGCAGCTGTTGTTCTCAACGGAGAATGAATCCACAGTGTGACAGATCGGAAAGAGAACAGCGCGGAAGTACATACGCGTCCGACATAATGAATACCGGGACCGGCGGAACTGATGCGAACAGATTCCGGAATAAGCTCGAAGATTTCATATTGGCCGGGAACGGGGAAAATAGAACTAACGGCGGAAAACAATGAATTGCGCCATCGGCAGGATACATTCTTACAACGACCCGACGGGAACGGACAGCGGCAGAATGAGTTTGAACACCGACGGGATGAGATCGTGCATCGGCAGAATGAACTCAGATAACGACAGGATGAATGCAGACGACTGTAGAATGCACACTGACAATGACATAATGTCATTCGACAGAGAGCGGAAAGAGTCCGACACAGACCGGAAGGAGCCGTGCAGTGACCGGAACAACCGTTACACCGGTACAATGGAATGTGACAAGTCCATAAAGTCAATTGACAACGACACAATGAGCATTGACACCGACTGGATGCGGTTTGACATTATCATAATGATCATTGACGATAACCGGAAACGGTGCGACACACTGCGGAAGCATATCGGGGAAGAAAATATTCAGTCTGCGGCAAAGTTGATGAGATCCAATTTATACGTGACGATGAATTTCCTCAATACTTTTCGACATGAAATTCAGTTTTGCCATGATGTCAGAGAGCAGGAATTTCTGCGGGGATTCCGGAAGAGTGCATTACCGGCATTAAGAAGTAAATTAAGTCCTTTTGGTATGATTTTCAGCGATTAAATGTCGGACTTGCCTAAAACGCCAATTAATTATTGCTGACATGTGCTTATATTATGGAAACAACAAACTGACGGAAGCGGGTGTGATCGAATCCGATAGATTGCCTTACACAGCAATACATTCAGATTTGAATATTAATCCGCTCTTAACCGTCCAATAACTAGTTAGCCCGCGTAGCCATGCAGGCTGCCAAGGAGAGACGCGAATCGGCAGTCGGTCGTACGAAGTCAGAAAGATTGTGCGTTTGAAGAAATAAAAATTGTGCGGGATTCAAAAGTTGCGATTTCACCGACTGTCGGCGCAAGGCAGCCTGCATTCGAAGACTGAAACGTCGTTGTTACGGTTGCTTCAGCTAAGAATCAGAAAACGTTGCGGAATAGTCAGTGAATTTATCACCGGCGGGCTAACCAGGCACTCAAGCTGACGTGGTGATCGCGGCTTCAAAATGATTCAATTGTCACGAAACGAATCGACAACATACCAGACAACAAGATTTAACCAATTCACAAATATCGCGCACGGCCGCGGTAAAACATCACCACGCAGCTTAGTGCCCGTCCGTTAGGGCGCCTTATATGGGATATCAAATGCGAAATATAACTATTCTTATCTTCGTCATTGGTTCAGTCTCGTTATCACAAGTGTCCCAATATTCTAAAATAGATTATAATGAATTAGAGAAAAATATTTTGGATTCAACTAATACGGTTTACTATCCAAGTCTTTATGACCGATACATTCTTGGCGATACAACTCTTTCCTTAAATGATTATCGACACCTTTATTATGGTTACTCCTTCCAAAACCGGTATGATCCTTGGTGGAGATCTGAACAAAGTAGTTTGTTGAATCCTATTTACGCAAAACCCAATCTTACTCAGAGTGATTGTGATACGATTATTAAATATGCAACACAATCGATATCAGATTTTCCGTTTGACATAAGACAAATCAATATGCTTGGGTATGCGTATCATTTGAAAGGCAATGATTCTATTGGATTAATGTGGGCAAGAAAAGTACAAGGTATAATTGGAGCAATCTTGTCTACCGGTGATGGCAGAAGTTGTTCAACAGGGTTTAATGTTATTTCGGTAGCTCATGAGTATGATATTCTAAGGGCATTTAATTTAGAAATGACCAAACAAGCGTTGAGTAATGATTCTCACTGTGATTACATTACTGTCAAGAATAGAAATCGAGAAACAGATTATATCTATTTTGATATATGGCGTACAATGCAAGTTAAAATGAAAGATTTCAAGAAATAGTTGGCGCCCTAACCAGTCGCTCAAGTTGACGTGCAAACCGCGGCGAGCATTATCCGGAATTGTTATCAGATCTAAACACAAAACAGAAAACGCAGTATCATTTTTATTTTATAACTATTCCCATCGCGCTGGAACGTTTGCACGCAACTTAGCTCCAGTCCGTTATGCCGCAGTTGTTGCCAACGGCGCGTTCCAATCAGCCTTTGTGCGATAATTGAGCGGAAGGCGGAGTCAAAAAGAGATTGTCCAGAAATTGAGTACAAATTGCGAGGTTGGTGTAATCAATAATCGTGCTTCGCAACGCCGTTGGCAACCTAAAACTCGAGTGGGTGTTTGTTGCGGTTGCAATAATCAAAAAGCAGTTTGCAAAACTGAAAGATCAAACGAGTTTTATCAACAGCGGCATAACCAGTCATTCAAGCTGACGTTGCAACCGCGGCGCGCATTTTACTCAAGTGTCGTGTATTCTAAACACAACATACGTTTCGAAATAGCATTATAAATTTAAAAACATAATCCACGCGCTGGAACGTTGCAACGCAGCTTAATTCCAGTCCGTTAGGCAGCAGGAACAAGTAATCAAGGGAACAAATGGATATTGACGTTGATGAATTTGGATTTATTCCTATTGAGATCGATATCATTCTATCTATTGGTCAAATATCTACCTTGCCTGATTTAGCCAAAGAGATAAAACGTTTCTATGGTATGGCAAACCCTGATAAGTATTTGTATCCGCCAATAAAATACCAAGCTCGATTAATTAAAGATGGTAAGTTCCGTAAAATACCTCATTCTGAACGTGCCGCATCCATGTATGAAATACCTTCTTCACATAAAATAAGGTATTCTTCTGCTGTTAATAAATCCAAGTCTAGACATAATGTGTCAGGATTTTTACTTCATTTTATTGGATTTCTTTTTGGCTATCGAGTTCAATTTAAGGACTGGCATGTTGATGGTAGGATTTATACAAAAACCGATACTGATTATGGGATTCCACGCAAACATGTTGTTCAAGAATTAGTACAACATGGTTTTGAGGTTTGGCAAAAAATGTCACCACGTCAGCAGACTATAATGATAAATATATTATTTCTGCATCTAAGGTCATCTACAATTAGCTCTGAATGGGAACGCTTTCAAGCAGAATATCAAGTTTGTGATGCAATTTATGCAGTAGCACGAGATTCAAAAATGTTACTGCCGCGGAAGAAAGTGTCGCATTCTGAACGCATAAACTTATTTTGTGAAACCTTCTCTATTCCAACAAATAGAGATATAATTGATAAATCTACCGCTTTGCGGCACGATTTAATTCACGAAGGGTTATGGGATGGTGGAATGCCTGGAGAAGCTAGATCATCAGATTCATTTTACACTTCTCTATGGTTGCATCGTTTGACACGACGTATGATATTTAGCGTGCTTGGTTTTAGAGGTAATTATATCAGATCAACTTGGTGGCATATGGGAACGGTGGCTTTTGAAATAGAACCTGCTGCCTAACCAGTCGCTCAAGTTGACGTGCAAACCGCGGCGCGCTTTATCGGGAATTGTCGTCAGATCTAAACACAACATACAAAACGCGGTATCATTTTTAGTTTAACATCATTCCCGGCGCGCTGGAACGTTTGCACGCAACTTAGCTCCAGTCCGTTAGGCGGTTGTGAATAAGCATATCTGTAAACAAATAGGTGACATTAAATAATGATTAATTCAATTCGCAGAATATTATTTGTGCTCGGTCCCATTGCACTTCTATTTTCTGGATATAAACTCTACTCTTTAACACCAAAGGAATACAATATTTATTTGGATTCAGCATTAGAAGAGAATTTATCTCTATTTGGTGGCCTTTATATTATTTATTACGTGTGGGCAATTATATTTTCCATATATGATATGCTCAAAAATAGTCGGCCAAAGTTATTTTTATGGCTTCCCGTTGTTCTTTTAGGATTGTTTGTTGGACCGTTTGTCTATTATGAAAAGTATATTCTACCCAAGGAGAAAATTCAATCTGAATTAGAAGTAGATCAAAAGTATTATTTGTCGAATTTCTCACAGAAAGAAATTACTCAATTAAGGATTAGAAGATTTATTGCAGCAATGATCGATTATATCATCTTCGTGTATTGTGCTGTAATAGTTATCGTTTTAACCGGTGAAAGAGTTGCAACTGGCTGGGAATTAAAAGACTCGATTAATACTTTATTTATCCCATTGATATGGGTAATGATGTTTCCAGTGACCGAAGGTTTGTTTGGCAAAACATTGGGGAAATGGATTACGAAGTTGAAAGTAGTCGATTATTCCGGAAATGACATTAATATTAAGATGTCTTTTAAACGACATATCGTTGATTTGTTCGATGTAATTATTATCACCGCATTATTAGTGTTTTCAATAAAGAAAGAAAAATATCTTCCGAGAAGGTTGGGTGACCGATTTGCAAAGACAATTGTTTATCCCAACATCAAAGGATTCAAAAGTGGTGTCTAAATCAAGCGACTAATCAACCGCCTAACCAGTCGCTCAAGTTGACGTGCAAACCGCGGCGCGCTTTATCGGGAATTGTCGTCAGATCTAAACGCAACATACAAAACGCGGTATCATTTTAAATTTATAATCATTCCCGGCGCGCTGGAACGTTTGCACGCAACTTAGCTCCAGTCCGTTAGGGCGCCATTGTAATGAAAACTCTTCCTGAAATAGAAACTGAGATTATATTGTTTTCACCAGAAAATGGTGGAAGAAAGTCATTTGGGCAATTAAAAGGTTTTATGCCTCATCTTGTAATTGGTTCGTCTCATTTGATAGCAAATGACGAAGACTATCTTGGAGTAGTTGTCATTCAACCAAGTTCAATAATTAATCATTCAACTCCGACTCGCGTAAGGTTTGGTTTAATGTATTATCCAGAAGTTGATTATAGTAAACTTATTGCCGGTGTTGAATTTACTATTCGAGAAGGTTCAAGTGTTATCGGTTCAGGAAAAGTATTGTCCGCAATGGCACCCTAACCAGGTACTGTGTTAAAAGTCAATAGCCGGTTTATAGATATGTCAAAGAACAGTCGACCCTGTTACGCTAAATTATAGTTCGGATCGAAGGTAGAGTTGTTTTTCCAGAGTGTATAGATCAATAAAAGCAGTTTACGAGCGACAGCGATCAGTGCGAGTTTTTTGTTCTTTCCTTTAGCGATGAGCCGTTGATAGAACTCTTTCATAACGGGATTAAAGCGGCATGCGGCGAGTGCGGGCATGAAGACGGCATTGCGCAGGTACCTGTTTCCCTTTTTTGAGATGGAAGTCCTGCCTTTCTTCAGACCCGAATCGTTAAAGACGATATCATACCCTGCATAACTGGCGAGTTGTTTCTGCTTGGTAACGAGTTTGAAGCATTGAGTTTCAGCCAGGACCGAGACGACGGTCATAAAACCGATTCCTTTTACCGTGCAGATGTTCGGCACCCGCTCTGCAAGGACGGCATCAGCATCGATTAGTGTATGCAGTTCCTTCTCGACCTGCAGGACCTGTTTTTCGAGTGTTGCAATGAGATGTTTCTTCCGTTTGAGTGTCGATTTCAAGGGTTGGAAGGATGATCTGAGTGCGTGACACTGATTTTTGATCTCGGTAATGGTCTCTTTCAGTGCGTGATATTCTCTGGTGAGCGAGTGAAGGGCTTTGAGTGTATCGGTCGGGGGAGTCCAAAGTCCGAGCTCCCGTTCCAATCCGAATCGGGTAATGGCAGCGGCATCAAGAGGGTCGGTCTTGGATTTGGAGGAGAGTGATCTGCAATAATGCTTGATCTTGTTTGGCAGGACCACGGCAACGGAGTAATTATTTTCTACGAGAAAATAGGCCAATTGCTGGTAATAAATTCCGGTAGCCTCCATGACAAAGATGAGGGGGATGTCGGCTGAGAGACCTAAGCTGAGAATCCACTGTAATAATTGCTTGAAACCCAGCGGCGTATTGTCGAATACTTGATCGGGTGAAAGAACAATATGTTGTTTGGTATTGGTGGTGCCGAACCGGGCGTTGAAGGTGTTCATCGATATATCGATACCGATGATCTGTTTGAGGATATTCATGAAAATACTCCTTACGGTTAATGGAGATAAAATTGTTCATTGGCAGCTTCGTCAGGTGATCTTGACTCGTAGATTATACAGGATTCCGTTGGGGAAACGATGAGGATCCTAAAGTACTGTTCAGATTCTCTTCGAAGTACAAAGTCACAGGGAGGACGGTTCTGGTTAACGATATTCGCTCTTATAAGCGATATCTTGTCATTCTTGCCTCTCCTGTGACCTTGCCAATGGATTCACAATACGGGGTTTTGTTACGGTGGTCAACATACGAGTCATTCCCCGAAGGGGTCCTTTTAGCGAAGCCATCCCATTGGGACGGGACAAGCTGACCCCGGCTTGAAGCAAGCCGGGGCAGGCAGTTGCAACTGCGGCTTCAAAAAAGTCCCAAGTGTCGTGAAATCTAAACTCAACATACGATTCGTCAAGTGATCAGCAAATTAAAAATCAATGCGCGTGGCCGCAGTACAACGTTGCAACGCAGCCTATTTATCCGCCTTTGGCGGAATTCCAGTCCGTTAGGGTGCAACGAAAGAATATTAAATGAAACTGTTGGTGTTAATATTACTGTTTGTGTTTGTTTCGACTTCATCTTCTCAGTCAATAAATAGAATTGGCATTAAAGGTGGAGCTACATATTCATTTTGGTCTTATGATTCACCCGATAGGTTTGAGCTAACATATCGTCGAGGAATTGATTTAGGAATATTTACTGAATGGTCAACTGAATGGGATTTTAGATTTGTTAATGAAGTCCATTATATACAAAAGGGAATAAGTTCAATTATTAGGAATTCTCAAGATATTTACCGGTTTTCATACTTAGAGTATTTATCGATTCCTTTTTTAATCAAATATCGCATCACTTCGAGCTCGTTATCGCCGGCTTTATTTGTTGGTCCAAGAATTGATTATTTACTTTCATTTGACAGTGATCTTAGAGAGAGTTATAGGAAGTACGATATTGGTGTAATCATAGGATTGGGAATTGATTTGAATTCGACATTTGGATTAGAAGCTCGATATAATATTGGATTCAGCAATGTTTATTCAACACCAACAGAAAACGTTCAAAATCGATCACTCGAGTTATTATTATTCTTTGCACCCTAACCAATCATTCAAACTGACCCCGGTTTGAAACATACCGAGGCAGGCTGTTGCAACTGCGCTTCAATACATTTTCAAGTGTCGCAAAACGAAGTGACACAAACGATTCAGGCAGGCCATGGAATAATCCATAGTCTGCCGTGAGAATCCCACCGTTCAATTTGAATTATGTACTGCCGTGAAACCCAGTTGTTCAATCCCGATGTAATTCGACCCTTCAAAAATACCAAACCGGCGGTATTGTTCCTGATGACAATGTTTGGTATGATTTTTCTGAACTTTAGGAAGAATAATGTTTACCAGAGATCTCATCCATCTTTACATTCTTGCTTCAGCGATTTCATTTGTGCTGCCGTTGATCGCCGCAGTGCGGTTAAGATCATTGTTATCAGGAGTTCAAAAACGGATGATGCTTTTTTGCATCATATCGCTCCTGTTTGTTGCCGCTGAGCATGTGTTAGGCGATCTGGGGTTGAGGAATCACTGGTTGATCAATCTCAGCCATTGGGTCTGTCTGTTCTTTATGTTGTTCGTCCTGCATTCAGCCACGTCCGATAAAAGAAAATCTCTGATCGTCCTATTCGCCGCCGCAAATCTGTTGCTCGGCATATATGTTCTCTTTGTTCAGGATCCTTTCCTGTACAGTACGTTGCTTGCAATGTACTATAAAGCGATCATTCTCATCGCTTCCCTGATCGTGATCTACGATCAGATTCATTCCGGAATGTCACAAGAGTTTTCGTCAGTGATCTTTTGGATCTGTGCGGGAAATATCATTTTCGCTGCAGGGAGTCTGGTGGTGAATGCTTTTGCCGACCAGCTGATGCATCTTTCTCCGGAGGATTTCAGCAAGTTCTGGTCCATCATCTGGATCACCGCGGTCATTTCCAATCTTTTCTATACCAAATCATTCCTGGTGAGGAGACGATGAACGATCTGCTGTTCCTGATCATTATCGCCAGCGGCGTGCTGATGCTTCTTGCAGTCGGTTTTATGGTGATCGTATCACTTTCGAGCAGGACGATCATCAAAGAGCAGCAGGAGAAGATCGCCAGCATCAAAAAACAGGAAGAGCATTACAAAGCACTCTTCGACAATTCCATGGTCGGAATGGTCCGTTTCTCACCGGAACATCTGCGCGTATTGGATGTGAACCGTTCGCTGCTGGAGAAATTGGAACTGTCCACCGCAGAGGAGTTTCAGAAGATCTTTCACCGGTTTATTGGACAGGCAGAAGAAGCGATGTGGGCAGGACTCCTAAAAGAAAAAGAATTCCGTGACTGCGAGATCGAATTCACGACAGCTTCGGGTGTTCAACGAATATTTCATTTCTCCGGGAAAGTGACCGGGGCGGATAAAGGTGAGGAACGATCGGTCCATACTGTTCTGACGGATATCACCGACCGGAAGCGCCTGGAAGCCTCATTCATCCGTGCACAGAAGATGGAATCTCTTTCCATTCTGACGAACAGCATCGTTCACGATCTTCGGAATATCTTCGCTCCTATTCAGCTTTCGCTGAAATTGCTTGAACAAAAGGTTCGTTCGCATAGTGCTGCAGTGATCGTCAGCGCGGCAAAGAAAAGTGCGAAACAGGGGGAGCAGCTGGTAGAATCGATCGTCTCCATCGCGCGGGGTGGAAAAGGGGAATTCAAACGGATCCATCTGAACTCGCTTCTCCGGTCGATCCTTTCGGCGTTCGATCCGGGGAAAGGGAACACGCTGGTGGTGACGAATCTGTTAAAGAAGGAAGATCCGGTGATCATCGGGAATGCGGAACAGCTTCGGCAGATGTTTTTGAACTTGCTGCGCAACGGACGGGAGTCAATTCGAATAAAAGGGAAGATCACATTCCGTGTTGAACGGTCCGTTACCATGATTGTGTTCACCGTCAGTGACAACGGAATCGGCATCCCGCCTGAAATGCTGTCGAATGTGTTCGAACCATTCTTCACGACGAAACAGAACAGCGGCGGACTCGGCTTGGGACTTTCAATGGTGGCGGAGATCGTAAAGCGTCATTCCGGCACTATCGCCATTCATAGCGGAGAAGGAAAAGGGACGGAGATTACCGTCACACTGCCGGAATCAGCAGAGGAAGCGTCATGAAAAAAAAGAGCGTTCAAAAAAAAGGGATCATCTGGATCGCCGATGATAATGAGAGCTACTGCATCGTGTTGAAAGAATCGCTCCGTGCACACCGGAGACTGACGGTGCAGAGGATCTTCCATTCTGTGCGCGAAGTGACCGCCGCGCTTCGGAACGGTGAGGATGCTCCGGCCGTTCTGCTTCTGGACATCCGCATGCCCGGAAAAAGCGGGATTGAAGGGATCACTGAATTGCGCGCATTGGCACCGGAGATGAAGATCATGATGCTGACCTCGTATGATGAGCAGGAGGAAATTCAGGAGTCTCTGACAAAAGGTGCATCCGGTTATCTTTTGAAAAGTTCAACAGCAGCGGATATTGCCCGGGCAGTGGAGAAAGTGCTGGAAGGAGGAACACCGGTTGATCCGATGATTACTAAAAAGATCCTCCGCTTGCTCATCTCCGGATCCACCCCCACCGGTAACAATCTTCGTCTGAGTAAGAGGGAAAAGGAGATAATACAATTGATCGCCAAGGGATTATCGAGCGATAAGACAGCATCTACGCTGAAAGTAAGTTATCACACCGTTACATCCCACCTGAAGAATATCTATAAAAAACTCAATGTACACAGTCGGCACACCCTTGTTGCGAAGGCGTATCAGGAGCATTTGATCGGGAAACCATAAATTACCTAATTGAGGGTATTGATAATTCTACCAAAGTTGGTTTATTACAGATAATATTGCTTAGAAGAATGGCATGCGGTAACATTTATACTTTCTGAAAAATTGCTCAGATTTCTAATGGCACTTTACATTGGTAAAATAATTCAGGCATGAATGCTAATTGCATAAAATAAATTTCAACTTTGTTTACTCTACAGACCATATCTCAAGCTCGCAGAATTGAATATGTGGTTTAATATGCTATTTTGGATTGAAGAAATGATAATCAGCGCCTTTCCCAAAACACCTGGATTTGTCGTGCCTCTGTACATACAATATTTCTTTTAACACTTAATCCGGGCGATACACTAAAACTCAGGGTGGCATGGCAGTATAAGACCAATGAGGGACGCTGGGGATTCCAAAATGTTGATTTAGAAAGCGAAACCGGTGAACCAGGTGCCAAATTTACCACTCGCACTCATAAATAGATTTTGTATAAAGTGAAAGCAAAAATAAAGGTATTCAAACAGGGGGGACCATTATTGGCTTCGCCAAATTCATTCTCGATTAGATATGTAGGCACAATAATTCCTCCGCCATGAAGTTATTCTGCAAATATATTATCGCGATATTTGTTTTTTGCTCATTAACATTTGCGCAGCCATTGCAGCCGTGTGATTGGTACGGCATGCACAATTGTAATTCCTTTGAAGGGAATAATATTATAATCTCCAACATTGAATCTGGGTTGATGTTTGCTTTTTCTTGGCCGAATGACGGTGCAAATCGAGGTTTGTTTTCTAGAGCGTCAATGTCGATTGGTACTTTAATCGATAATAAAATTAAGATATCACAATCTGATTTTAATTCACCATCTCCTAATTTTTTTCCCGGACCATTTTTACTCTCCACAGTCAATGACAGCGTCAGTAATCCTAAATACCGGGTCTATAAAATTCAAAAGAACTGGGAATCCCTTCCGGAGAGTGACTTTAAAGACGCTCTTGAAAAGGATTACATTGAGTGGCCAATTGAACTGGGGGCTCCGATTGACGGTAACAATAGACCGCTGATGTATGGCGATCAAATGTTGTGGATGATTTATCATGATAAGGATTCATCAAAAAGAACAGCCATTGAATCTTCCCCATTATTGGGTGAATACCAAACGCTGATTTGGGGATATAAGGATGATGAAATTCTCCGCAACACAATATTCTATAAACATATCTTCAAAAATAAAAATACTAAACAATGGAAAGATACTTATGTCGGCAACCAAATTAATTTGGGCATTAATGTTGCACCAGCTTTATCGTCGTATGCCGGAATTGATTCAATAATAGGTCTTGGATATTTGTACAACTACTCTACAAACAGTTTCATTTCTCCAAAATATGGGAAACAAATTCCTGCTGTCGGTACAATGGTGATGCAGGGTCCGCTGATCGAGCAGATTGGATCAAAAGGATTTCAAAGCGGCAAGATTATCCATAATAAAAAAAATATACCAGTTAGTTCGGCCTTACGGTTCTTAAGTTATAAAGTCGTCGGAAGTGCACCGCCTCAATTTAGAAGACCCAATAGTTATCCTGAGCAATATAGTACATTACAAGGATTATGGCAGGACAATACTCCGATCCGAGACCCAGTAACGAATAAAATTGTGCGATTCGCTGTGCCGGGTGACCCGGTGGCCGGTACGGGGTGGACTGATATTTCGGAAAGCACGGAACCGTATCATCGCGATGTCCAGGTGAATGTCGGTCCATTCGGTCTTGCCCCGGAAGAGTCCCAAGAAATTATCGGCGCAATTGTCGTGGGGCAGGGGAGAGATCAGCTGCAAAGCATAAACATTCTAAAACATCATTCACGCTATGTGAAAAGTGTTTTTCCTTTTCTCTTCGGCGCTTCACTACCGGCGCCGAGTGTTACCGTTTCGTCGTTGAACAGTAAAATCCTTCTCTCCTGGGATAATAATGCGGAATCGGAGCTGCCGCCGTTAAGCACGTATTCGTTTCAGGGATATTATGTGTATCAGGGGGAATCTTCGAATGGTCCCTGGCACAAAATAGCAACGTTTGATAAGAACGATGATGTTGTCCTGATGGTTGATGAAGTCTATTCTTCCAAAACGTATTCTTTGTCCGATGTGGTGATCGACGAACTGCCGAACAAAGGGCT
>CALRIY020000061.1:0-23883 GCA_943364975.1 Synechococcus sp. UW140 | reverse complement strand
CTCTTCTATTATGAGGGGACTGTCTGGTACAAGAAATCCTTCGATCTCTATAAAAAGGATCCTGCAAACCGGCTCTTTGTGACATTCGGTGCGGTCAATTATCAGGCGGATGTCTATCTGAATGGAAAGAAACTCGGAGTTCATCTGGGCGGATTCACGCCGTTCAGTTACGAGATCACCGATCTTGCACAGGAACGCGGAAATTTTCTGATCGTGAAGGTGGATAATAAAAGGAAAAAGGAAGGGGTGCCGACTCTCAATACCGACTGGTGGAACTACGGCGGCATCACGCGGGATGTGAGGATCGTGGAGACGCCGCAGACGTTCATCCGGGACCATGTGCTCTCTCTGGACCGGAATGACGGTGCAGCGATCCGTGGTACGGTCACGCTTTCCGGACCGGACTCCGCACGAAAGCGTATCACGGTGGAAATTCCGGAACTTGGTCTAAAAAAAGAAATGGTCACGGACAGCGCCGGAACCGCTCTGTTCATTCTCAAAAAGAAAAATATTGTCCGTTGGTCCACAGAGAATCCCAAACTCTATTCTGTTTCCATCAGCACGGAGAATGACCGGATCACCGACAGGATCGGTTTCCGGACGATCACCGCTGCCGGATCGAAAATATTGCTGAACGACAAGCCTGTGTTCCTCCGGGGTATTTCCATTCACGAAGAGAGTCCGTTCACCAAAGGGCGCGGACACTCTGCCGGGGATGCATTGCAATTGTTGCAGTGGGCGAAGGAACTCGGCTGCAATTTCGTCCGCCTCGCGCATTATCCGCACAACGAGAATATGGTCCGCCTGGCAGATTCGATGGGGATCCTCGTCTGGGAGGAGATCCCGGTCTATTGGACGATCGCCTGGGATAACAGCGATACGTATCTGAATGCCGAACAGCAATTGAGCGCCATGATCACCCGGGACAGGAACAGAGCCTCCGTCATCATCTGGTCCATGGCGAATGAAACGCCGGTGAGCGACCTGCGGAATCACTTCCTCGGAAGACTCGCATCGAAGGCGCGGGCACTGGATGGAACAAGGCTCATCAGCGCCGCATTGGAACAGCGGAGCCTTCCCGGGGATCCGAATGCGCGGACGATCGGCGATCCGTTCGCGGACTCGGTGGATATCCTCAGCTTCAATCAATACATCGGATGGTATGACGGGGTCCCCTCAAAATGCCGCGACATCCGCTGGAAGATCACGCAGAACAAACCGGTCGTCATCTCCGAATTCGGCGCCGATGCGAAATTCGGGTATCATGCCGACTCGCTGACGCGTTTCTCCGAAGAGTATCAGGAATATCTCTACCGCGAAACACTGGAGATGCTCAACACGATCCCGCAGCTGAGCGGCATCTCTCCGTGGATCCTCGTCGATTTCCGCTCGCCGCGGCGCCCTCTTCCGAAGATCCAGGATGGATGGAACCGGAAGGGACTGATCTCCGATAACGGTGAGAAGAAAAAAGCATTTTACATTTTACAGAAATATTATTCCGCCAAAGCTAAGCCATAAATGCTTCTCAACAAATAACTGTAATTCCGGATACATCGCACCGGGAACTATCCGCGAAGAACGCGAAGAAACGCGAACCGTAGGACACTCCGGCCCGCCACATAGACGGCGGGTAAACAGGGTGTCCTGCAATAAAACAGACTGTTGTGATTCTCCTGATATTATGAGTAAATGTTTGACGAATTTAATCCTATCATTCCTGTATCCACATTAATGATCATCCTATGAAGCGTTTACATTTCTTCTTCGTTCTTTCCCTGATTGTCTCCATCGTTCGAATTGATCATCTTTCCGCCCAACAGCTCATTCCGACTCCTGCAGAGATGAAAAAGAATGACGGAACCTTCACGCTCACCGCTTCATTGACCGTGGGCTACAATAAAAAAGAGGGACGAAACGCAGCGGAGATGTTCGCCGCTGCGGTGCGGATCCCGACTGGATTCTCCCTCTCCCCGGTCCCGGGAGCGACTGCAGGAATTCAATTTTCCATCCTCGATCCGCAGAACAAGCAGATCGGCAACGAGGGATATCTGCTGAATGTCTCCGAAAAACGCGTTGAGGTTTCGGCGAATTCTTCGGCAGGATTGTTCTATGGAATGCAGACGCTGCTGCAGCTGCTTCCGAACGAGATCATGAAGAATGAGCGGTCGAATATTTCCTGGACCATCCCTTCACTCTCTATAATAGATTATCCCCGGTTCCGCTGGCGCGGTTTGATGCTCGACGTGAGCCGTCACTTCTTCACGACAGAAGAGGTCAAGCGGTATATCGATCAGATGGCAAAATATAAGTTCAACACTTTTCACTGGCATCTGACGGATGATAACGGATGGCGGATACAGATCAAATCCCTGCCGAAACTGACCGACATCGGTGCATGGCGCGTGGAACGTTCCGGTGCATTCGGTTCCCGCAGCGAACCGCAGCAGGGAGAACCGGCGACATACGGCGGATTCTATACGCATGAGGAGATCAAAGAGGTCGTCCGGTATGCCGCCGAACGGAACGTGACGATCGTTCCGGAGATCGAACTGCCGGGACACTGCATGGCGGCGATCGCGGCGTATCCGGAACTGAGCACGAAGAAGGATACCAATACACGCGTGAATCCCGGAACACGCTTTGCGGAATGGTTCAGCGACGGTACGTTCAAGATGAACATCGAGAATACGCTGAATCCTTCTGATGAAAACGTCTATCGCTTCGTCGACAAGGTCATGACCGAAGTTGCCGCACTCTTCCCGGGAACATATATCCATGTCGGCGGGGATGAGTGCTACAAGGGATACTGGATACAGGATTCAGGATGTGTCGCTTTGATGAAAAAGATGAAGTACGATCATGCAGAGCAGCTGCAGGGATATTTCATGAGCCGAGTGGAGAAGATCCTCAAATCCAAAGGAAAGAAACTGCTCGGGTGGGACGAGATCCTTGAAGGAGGAAGCATCTCTCCCGAAGCAACGGTGATGAGCTGGCGCGGTGTGAAAGGGGGGATCGAGGCGGCATCGAAGAAACATGATGTGGTGATGACGCCGACGACATTCGCATATCTGGACTACAATCAGGGAGATCAAACGGTCGATCCGCCGGTGTATGCCGGACTTCGCTTGAAGAAGAGCTACAGTTTTGAGCCGGTGCCGGACGGTGTGGACGGAACGTATATTTTAGGCGGACAGGGAAATCTCTGGACGGAAAATATTCCCCACTTCCGTGCCGTGGAGTATATGATCTATCCCCGAGCATGGGCGCTCGCCGAAGTCTACTGGTCCCCGAACGAAAAGAAGGATTGGATCAATTTTACGGGAAGGATGGAAACACATTTTCAGCGTGCCGATGCGGCAGGGATCAATTACAGCACGGCAGTCTATGACGCAATCATCAAAACATCGAGGAGCGACGGACGGTTGATGCTGGAAATGGAGACGGAACTTCCCGATCTGGAGATCTTCTATACGCTCGATGATACGATGCCGGATGAACGGTCGCCGAAATATTCTTCGCCGATCGCAGTACCGGACGGTCCGGTGACACTCCGGGCAGTCACATACCGGAACAGAAGACCGATCGGACATTTGATCACGTTGAAGCAGGATGAATTACAGAAGAGAGCGGGAAAATAACGGTCCGTACGGCGGGTAAATCGCGTCGGCTTCGAACCTGAGCGAGATTCGATCCGTTGAACCACTTCGGGATATCCGGTGTTATACCGGCACACGATCATCATCCACTATGAAAAATTATCTCGTTATCGGCGCTTCTTCAGGGATTGGGAAAGCGCTCGCCGCTCGGCTGGCGGGCACTTCCGCCCAAGTCTACGGAACATTCCATTCGACGACGGCCGAATCTGCCGATGGAATTTCCTATCACCACATGAATGTGCTGGACGAATCCCTTTCATTCGATTTCCTTCCGGAGAGTCTGGACGGCGTCGCTTTTTGTCCCGGGTCGATCATGCTCAAACCGTTCCACCGCATTTCGCCGCAGGAGTTTCTGAATGATTACACGCTCCAGGTGATCGGTGCGGTAAAAACGATCCAAGCGGTGCTGCCTCGATTAAAGAATGCGTCACGATCCTCGATCGTACTCTTCTCCACGGTCGCCGTGCAAACCGGTTTCAATTATCATTCCATGATCTCCGCATCAAAAGGAGCGGTCGAGGGATTGACCAGGGCCTTGGCGGCTGAATTTGCTCCCCGCATTCGCGTGAACTGCATCGCTCCTTCCATCACCGATACGCCTCTGGCTTCCCCGCTGCTGAATACACCGGAAAAACGTGAAGCGAACGCGCAGCGTCATCCATTAAAGACCATCGGTTCAGCCGAGGATATTGCTTCGCTTGCCGAATTCCTGATCACCGACCGGTCCGCTTGGATGACGGGACAGATCATCCATCTTGACGGCGGAATGTCCGGCATCAGATCATAACCAATGAAAATACTTCTGACAGGTGCAACAGGGTACATCGGACAGCGGCTACTTGCTTCGCTGGTGAACGACGGTCATCACGTCGTCTGCTGCGTGCGGGACCGATTACGATTCGACCCCTCCAAATTTCATTCACCCAATATCTCGGTGATCGAAGTTGATTTTTTGGATCACGCTTCCCTGCAGGCTGTTCCGGACGATATCGATGCAGCATATTATTTGATCCATTCCATGTCGGCTGAAGATGCGGATTTCGAAGCACTGGAAAAGATTTCGGCATCGAATTTCAAGGAACGGATCCAGCGAACGCATGCCAAACAGGTGATCTATCTGAGCGGGATCATCAACGATCAACATTTGTCCAAACATCTCTCCTCCCGCCGTGCGGTGGAAGAGATCCTTTCCTCGGGAACGTTCCATCTTACCACGCTTCGTGCAGGGATCATCCTTGGATCGGGCAGCGCATCGTTCGAGATCATCCGTGACCTGGTGGAAAAGTTACCGGTCATGATCGCTCCCAAATGGCTCAACACCAGATCGCAGCCGATCGCCGTCAGCAATGTCATCGAATTCCTTAAAGGCGTACTGTTGTTCGACCATGCATACGATAAGAGCTTCGATATCGGCGGCACGGAGATCCTCACTTACAAAGAGATCCTTCTTCGGTTTGCACGGGTCCGAAAGCTCCGGCGGACGATCCTGACGGTACCGGTCCTGACGCCGAAATTGTCATCGTACTGGCTCTATTTCGTCACATCTACATCATTCACACTCGCGACCCATCTCGTGAAGAGCATGGGCGTTGAGATCGTGTGCCGGAAAAATAATTTGGCGGAACTGCTTGGCATCACGCTGCTGTCATACGAGGAGGCCATTCTGCGTGCGTTCGACACGATCGAACATTCGGCGGTGATGTCGCATTGGACCGACGCATTGACATCCAACGTGCTGCGGAAGGGGATCTCTTCCCTGATCAATGTTCCGACCTATGGATGTTATGTGGACCGGAGATCACAGCCGTTCGCGGATCTGCAGCGGACCATGGAAAAGATCTGGTCCATCGGCGGCGACCGCGGATGGTATTACGCAAACTGGCTCTGGGTGCTTCGCGGTGTTATCGATAAGCTGTTCGGCGGTGTCGGATTGCGGAGAGGAAGAAAGAACAGTTCCATGATCCGGGCGGGTGACGCTCTCGATTTTTGGAGGGTCCTGTATGCGGACAACAACGAACATCGGTTGCTGCTCTATGCCGAAATGAAACTGCCGGGAGAAGCGTGGCTGGAGTTCAAGATCGTCGGCGGAACACTTGTGCAGACCGCCACATTCCGTCCGCTGGGACTGTTGGGACGGCTGTATTGGTATTCCGTGCTGCCGTTCCACGGATTGATCTTCCGCGGAATGCTCAAACAATTAACGGCATGACGTGATCATTTCTCTTCGGCATGATGTTTCACGACCCTTGCCTGAGTATGGAAGATCACTTCCTCGGCAATGTTCGTCGTCAGATCCGCTACGCGTTCCAGATTCCGGCTGATGCGGAGCAGTTCCAGTCCCCCTTCGATGCTCTTCGGATCCTTCTTGATCATCTTCACTACCTGTGCATTCATCCCCCGGTTCAGCGCATCGATCCTGTCGTCGCTTTCCAGCACATTCTGGGCAAGGGAAGAATTCAGATGGATGAACGCATCGAGCGCCTGCTGGAACATCTCTTTGGCGATCTGCGCCATGTTCGGGATCTCGAGCAGCGGTTCATCCTGCGGTGTCTCCACCAGACGGAACGCGGACTCCGCGATATTCACCGCATGGTCGCCGATCCGTTCCAGATCGTTATTGATCTTCTGAATGGCAAGGATCAGCCGCAGGTCACTCGCCACCGGCTGCTGCAGCGCCAGCAGGTCTACCACGCCGTTATCGATCTCGATCTCGTATTTGTTCACGCTGCCGTCCGCCGCGATCACCTTCGACGCAAGCGATGCGTCATTCTTCAGCACCGCTTCGAGAGCATCGACGAGATTCCGCTCGACAAGACTCCCCATTTTGATGACGTTGGATTTCAGCTGTTCAAGATCGCGTTGAAAATGTCGTTCCATTATAGATTCCTTTTTGTATGAACACCTTCCAGGTTTTAAAAACCTGGAAGGTGTTTCTTTTTTCCGCGGACTGGCGTCCGCTGTTACTTTTATTCTGTGCGGTGAATGCTTTTAACCGAAGCGTCCCGTAATATAATCTTCCGTCTGCTTCTTTGCCGGGATGGTAAAGATCTTCTTCGTCACATCATGCTCGATCAGTTCCCCCATATAGAAGAACGCCGTATAATCGCTGACGCGGGCGGCCTGCTGCATGTTGTGGGTGACGATGACGATGGTATAACTGTTCTTCAGTTCGTAAATAAGCTCCTCGATCTTTGATGTTGCGAGTGGATCGAGCGCGCTGGCCGGTTCATCCATCAGCAGAATTTCCGGATCAACTGCAAGGGCGCGGGCGATGCAGAGCCGCTGCTGCTGTCCGCCGGAGAGGGAGAGTCCGCTCTTGGACAGATCATCTTTCACTTCATTCCACAGCGCCGCCTGTTTCAGGGAACGTTCAACGATCTCTTCCAGTTTTTTCTTATCGTTCATTCCGTTGATGCGGGGACCGTATGCCACATTCTCGAAGATGGATTTCGGGAACGGATTTGATTTCTGGAAGATCATGCCGACCTTCTTCCGCAGCTCCACCACATCCACCTGCTTGTCGTAGATATTCACACCGTCCAGCAGCACCTTCCCTTCCACCCGCGCATTCTCAATAAGATCGTTCATCCTGTTGAATGAACGGAGAAAGGTTGATTTTCCGCAGCCCGAGGGACCGATCAGCGCCGTCACCCGGTGGGCAGGGATATCAAGGCTCACATTCTTAATGGCCTGTTTCTGACCGTAAAAGATATTCAGACCTTCCGTTGTGATGCGGATGTCCGGTGTTGATTCCGTTGGTTGTGACTGTGTGGACATATGAGTATTAAGTGATGATCCTTTTCCGAAGTTTGTACCGTAAGAAGATCGCTGAAAAATTCAATGCAAAGGTCAATATAAGCAATACCAGCGTTGTTGCATACTGAATACCGCGCGTCGCTTCCACGTCCGGTGACTGCGTTGCCATAATATAGATATGATATCCCAATTCCATGAACTGATCGGACAATCCCGAAGGAAGATGCGGCAGGAAATATGCAGCGCCCGTGAACAGGATTGGCGCTACTTCACCCGCTCCGCGGCTGACGGCAAGGATCCCGCCGGTGAGCATGCCGGTGATGGAATTGGGGATAACGACTTTTCGGATCGTCTGCCATTTAGTGGCGCCGAGCGCCAGGGATGCTTCGCGCAGTTCGCGCGGTACGGTCTTGATCGCTTCTTCCACTGCAACGATCACCACGGGAAGCGTCAACAGCGCCATCGTCAAGCTCGCCCAAAGAATGTTCGGCTGTCCCCAGTGGAGTTCACCGTCATTGTATAACGCTCCATCCACGCCGGAACCGACGAACTGGATGAAGAATCCGAGTCCGAACAGACCGAAGACGATCGCCGGAACTCCCGCAAGCGTATTCACCGCGAAACGGATCAGTCTTGCAAGGATCGATTTTTGGCTTGCATATTCACTGAGATAGATGGCGGTCATTGTTCCGACCGGCACACCGGCAATGGACATGATCACCACCAGAAGGAATGTTCCGATGATGGCGGGAAAGATCCCGCCTTTGGTCATCCCCTCTTCCGGCGAACCAAGAAGGAAATCCATCGTGAGACTGCTCCACCCTCCCATGATGATATTCGTCATCACGATCAGCACCACCGCCACAATAATAAAGGCGAAGAATGCCGGGATGGTGTAGGCGATGGCTCCGTATATTTTTCGTTTGGTCATATGATTCATCAATGTCATTGCTCCAAAGGAGTCCCTTCGGGACGAGCGAATGTTTTTTATGAGAGAAGCAATCTTCTTATGAACTCAAGATTGCTTCGTCGTCACGCTTCGCGTGACTTCTCGCAATGACAATACTTTTTAATTCCCTTTGAACTTCTTCATCAACCGCTGCCGGATGAAGATCTCCGCAATTGCATTCAGCGTGAATGTGAACAGGAACAGGATCGAACCGATCAGGAACAGCACATTGTAATGTGTTTCACCGAACACCACTTCCGCCATTTCCGCACCGATGGTGGCGGACATCGTCCGCACCGGCTCGAACAGATCGGTGGAAACGAGCGCCGCATTTCCGGTTGCCATCAGCACGATCATCGTTTCGCCGAAGGCACGGCCGACGCCGAGGATCACCGATGCGAAGATTCCGGGAGTTGCTGCGGGAAGGACCACCTTCAACGCCGTCTGCCATTGTGTAGCGCCGAGCGCCAGCGACGCCTCGGTGAGATTCTTCGGAACTGCGGCAATCGCATCTTCCGAGATGGTAAAAATGATCGGAATCACTGCGAGTGAAAGAGCGAGACCGCCGATGAAGGCGTTCAATCGGTACTGAAGTCCGAACAGATCCTGCACGACCGTTGCCATCACCACCAGCGCAAAAAATCCGATCACGACGGAAGGGAATCCTGCCAGGATCTCAATGACCGGCTTCAAGGCTTCCTTCGCCCATCGGGGAGCGAACGCCGCCGTGAACAGCGCGGCAAGGATGCCGATCGGTGCAGCAAAGAGGATCGCGATCAGCGAGACTTTCAGACTGCCGACAATGAGGGGCACCAGGCCGAATTTCGGTTTCCCGGAAACAGGCTGCCATCGGTCCCCGGTAAGATTCTCCAGCGACGCACCGACATCTTCGTGGACGGTATTCTGCTGCTTTTCTTCGTTCGCCTTTTCCTGCTCGGTCAGCACCAGATCGCCGTATGTCTCCTGCTCACCAAGTTCTTCCAATGAGATCTCCGGCGGCGGCGGAGAAAAGATCGGCAGCGTTTCGCGGAAGACGAAGATAAAGATCAGCACGATGAATGCGAACGAAATGAACGCTGTCGCTGTGATGATCTTCTCTGCCAGGAATTCACTCAGGCGGAAACGTTTCTTCATCATGGTGTTCGATATTTTTTTCGGTTCATTCAATGTTCAACATTCCATATAACAGTAAACGATTCGCAGCGAAAACACAAAGTTCAGATAATTGTCATGCTGAGCCCCGATGGTCACATGGGTAAACTCCGTCGAGGCATGACAATTATTTTTCCATTGAAGGATTACCGAAGCGGGAAATAGCCCACTTTAATAACGATGCTCTGTCCTTCGTCGCTCAGGATCCAGTCGATGTATTCCTTCATGGCGCCTGTCGGTTTGCTCTTCACATACATATAGAGGAACCGGGTGATCGGATATTGACCCGTCTTCACATTTTCCGCAATCGGAAGATACGCGGGGGAGTTTGCGTCCGCCTTAATGGCTACTTCACGGATCCCTTTGGCGTACGCCGCTCCGCCGTAGCCGACCCCGTTCGGATCCTTTGAAATGGCATTGACGAGCGCTGCGGTGCCGGGCATATTCTGGCAGCTCGGAGAATAATCCTCATCATCCAGCACGTTCTCTTTGAAATAGACATAGGTGCCGGAATTATTCTCGCGGCTGTAGAGGATGATGCGTGAATCGTTCCCGCCCACTTCTTTCCAATTGGTGATCTTCCCAATATAGATATCCTTCACCTGCTGAACGGTCAATTCCTTCACCGGATTCTTCTCGTTCACGTAGATCGCAATGCCGTCCTTCGCCGTTTTGATCTCTACGCCGAGCGTGCTGAAGCGGTGTTTCAATTTTTGTTTCTCCGCCGGTTTCATCGGGCGTGAGGCGTTGCACACATCGGTCGTGCCGTTGATCAGTGCGGAGATACCGGTCCCCGAACCACCGCCGGTCACCTGGATGGTGACGTTCGGATTCTTTTTCATATAGAGCTCCGCCCACCGCTGGGCAAGGATCACCATCGTGTCGGAACCTTTCACCGTGATCACATCGGCGGCAAAAAGGGATGAGGAAAATGTCATCAGCAGCAGTGTTGCGATAATTCGTTTCATTTTGTTGTGCTCCTTTTTCATTATTACAATCTGAGATTTGTCGCGCTCGGTTACTGGATTCCGGCGTTCGTCCTCCTGCGGCGGACTCGCCGGAATGACATCGTTAGAACGGGAAACGATACTGCGTTCTGAACGTGAAGACATTGTCCTTCACATCATTCTTGTACGGAACAAGAGCAGCGTTTGTCGCTGCACTGTTCACCGTCTCGTTCGAAACTAACTCATAATAGAACGTGAATTTTACGTTGTCATCCAGATGGAACAGGTATCCAAGACCGATCGTGCTGTATTTCAGATCGCCGACGGTCGTCGCTTTTCCCGGTGCTCCGATCTCGCTGCCGTCGATGCCGGTGTTCGGATCGAGCACGTCATAGCGGACAAGCACCTGATGCTTCGTTCCGATATTCTGAAGCAGACTGACATAATATCCGTAGAACTTCCGCTCATACAGAGGCGTCACTGTTGTGCCGGGATTATAGAAACTGTTCGAGCCGGATGATCCGGGCTGCGCGCCGAAATTGTACTCACCGCGGAGCGAGAGTCCGCCGAGTTCCGGCACATCATAGATCATCTGCACATCCACGCCGAAATACTGCCGCTCGTAATTCTTTCCGGCGTTCGTTGTTGTGGAATCGACTGCGAATTGTTTCTGGGATTCGTTGAAGGTATAGACGAACTTCGAATTGCTTCGGACGCTCCCCTGATAGATCGATACACCGGCATCGAACGCAGCGCCGTACTCTTCCAGCGGGTAGATGAACCCTGCCCGCCCGATGATATCCTTGCGGTTATCATTCTCGTTCGCCGTCGGCAGCACACCGTTGAAAACACCGAGCTTCAAATTATAATTCGTCCAATCGCCCAGCTCCGGTGCAAATTCGATCATTGCACCCAGTTCGCGTTCGCCGGGGAACAATGTCTGCGACATGCGGGAGCGTTCCGGTGTCTCGCGGAAGTTGGAGGAATACGCCACTTCAAAACCGAACGGCCGGTCGAACACACCGGTCTTCAAATTCCAGCTCTTCACCCACGGATCCTTGATGTTGATATAGGCATCCTTAATACCGAGACCGTTCTGCGTTACATCAAATTGAAGCACATACTGTGAGAACGTGAGATCATTCTCAAACTGGATCTTTAAGCGACCGCGGCGCACTTGGAACCGCGACCCGACGTTCGTCGGAAACGCACCGCCGGCAAAATTGCCGATGGAATATGCTCCGTTACCGATGCCGTCCGCTGCCTGATACTGCGTCTGCATATAGCCGCTGAATTTGAGTTTTCGGGCGAGATCGAGATAACTCTTCATGTCCATCAGGATCTCGTTCACGCTTTCATTGTGGAGCTTTAGCTGATCGATCTGATCCTGCAGAGGAACGGAGGCAGTGTCCGGATTCTCCTCCTGCGCAATGAGGATGGATGAGCAAATCACGACGGTGAGGAAGAGTACGAAGGGGGATTTCACGGAATTTTTCCTATTATTGTGATTGAACGTTAAAGATGTCAACAAATTCACAATTTTAGGTTATCTGCAGGTTATTGAAATGTTACGGAATTGTTACCAAACATCCGGCATTATTGATCACTGAGGAGATCGTCCAATTTATACCCCACCCCCTTGATAACGGTGATAATCTCCCTCCCGTTGATCCGGCCGATCTTTTTCCGAATGTTGCTGATGTGCGTGTCAATGGTCCTCGGGTGGCTGAGCATTTCGGAACCCCACGCGAACCGGGAAATATCATTCCGCGAATGGATCTTCCCGTGTGTGCTCATCATAAGATACAGAATGAGGAATTCCGTCTTGGTCAGCGTGATCTTCCGGTCGTCGTTGATCACGATGAAGCGCTCGGGATCGATCGTCAGCCGATCGATCGAGATCCGTTCCATTCCGGTGACAGGAGGGTGCATCATTGACGATGTTCCGAAAAGGATTTCCATAAAATTCCGCGGATGAACATAAGAATAATTTGCTCTATATTGTCTGAAAGATACATCCATCATGTGTTTATCATATCAAATTAATGTTACGTAATTGTAATCAATTCTACCGACTCTCCGTACTGTTCATCATGTCCGCTGCGCTGATCACCATCCGCGTATTTTCACAGCAGCCGGACACTGCTGAATTCCGCCGGCATTTAACCGTCTTGGCAGATGACTCTCTGGAAGGTCGCGGCACCGGTTCACCGGGATGCGAACGCGCAGCGGAATATCTTCGGCACACGCTGCGGTCGTACGGTATTCAACCGCCATCCGCACTCCCCGACTACTCGCAGACATTCCCTTTGCACGGAAGCAGGCCGATCGACGAGACTGAATTCAAACTCTATGCGCCGAAGGATTCTTACTCTCTCCGTCTTCAGGATGATTATGTTCTCTACTCCGCCGGCGAACAGACCTTTATTCCTTCTCCGGTGAAGCTGCTGTTCGTCGGTTACGGCATCGTCGCTCCGGAATTCGATTACAACGATTATCAGCAGCTGGATGTCACCAATACCATCGTCATATTCCTCTCCGGCGAACCTTCTTCGCAGGATACGGCGTACTTCGACGGTGCACAGACGACCGAACACTCTTCCTTCATCACGAAACAAAAGACCGCACTGGCGCGCGGCGCGCGCGGGAGCATCCTCATTCCAAGTCCCGGCGACCGGACGTTCGACGATTGGTACGAACAGCAGCGTCATTTTCTGTTCGAAGAGGTCCGTCCGCTCCTTTCCCCTTCGGAGAACTTCAACGTGCTGCTGAATCCGAAACTGGTCCCGTTCCTCTTCACCGATGCCCCCTTCTCGTACGACGATATTGCACGCTTCGAACAGGAATACACCATGAAGAGTTTTCCCCTGACGCTCCGTGCAAGTTTTCAGGGAAGATTCCGCGAACGGGAATTCCTCGCTTCCAACATCATCGGCATGATCGAAGGGAGCGATCCGGAATTGAAGGATTCGTATCTGCTGCTGAGCGCGCATTACGATCATCTCGGCATCGGCGCTGAGGTGGATGGCGATTCACTCTATAACGGTGCTTTTGATAATGCATCCGGAACCGCCGCACTGCTCGAGATCGCGCGGATGATGGGCCGGAAGGAATTCCGTCCGCGGAGATCGGTCCTGTTTCTCTTCGTCACCGGCGAGGAACGCGGATTCATCGGTTCGAGGCATTATTGTCTCAATCCCGTTGTTCCGCTTCACCGCACTGTCGCGAACATCAATATCGACGGACTGTCGCTGTTCGAACCGGTCCGCTCCTTTATCGGCGTCGGTGCGGAATTGTCTTCGCTCGGTGCGTCGCTGAATAACGTCCTGACTCGCCGCGGTCTGCGGGCAGACGGAATTCCGGAAGGACATTTTCGTCCGGACCAGTTCCGGAATTCTGACCAGTTCATGTTCGCGCAGGCGGGCATCCCCTCGCTGCTGATCGCCGAAGGACTACATTATGAATCCACACCGTTTGAAGAAGGACTCCGGCGGTTTACGGCGTGGACGGAAGAGCGTTATCACACTCCATTTGATGATCTCACACAGCAATTCGATCTCCGCGCCGCCGCTCAGCATATTTCCGTGATCATGGATCTTACCATGGAACTTGCCAACACTTCCTCCCCTCCGGAATGGAACGAATCATCGCCGTTCGTTCTTGCGCGGAAGCGAAGCATTTTGGAGGGACGATGAAGCGTTTCACACTCACTCTTTCTCTCATGATCATTCTGTGCGCAGGATGTTCATCCGTTCAACAGAGCACCGGAAAAATTCCCGGAACGATCCGCATCAAAGGATCCGATTCGATGCTGCTGCTGGTGCAGCGGCTTGCCGAGCGGTACATGAGCGAACATCCGGAGAAGAACATTGTTGTGGAAGGGGGCGGCAGCGGAACCGGAGTGCGGTCGCTGATCAACGGGACGAGCGACCTCTGCGCGACGTCGCGTCCTCTCACACCGGAAGAGGTGCGGATGATCGCACAGAAATATCAGTCGCTCGGCGTCTCCATCCTTTGTGCGAAAGATGCGTTGAGCGTGGTTGTTCACCCTTCCAATCCAGTCACCGATCTTTCTCTTGAACAGATCAAAGCGATCTACACCGGCATCATCACCGATTGGAGCGCGCTTGGAGCACCGGCGGCGAAGATCACCGTGTACCGTCGAGAATCGAATTCCGGCACGTATCAGTACTTTGAGGACCATGTGTTGACGGGAGAGGAATATTCTTCGGAATCGATCTCTGTTCCGGGGGCGCAGGCAATGATCAATGCCGTTGCTGCGGACTCATCCGCCATCGGCTACAGCACAAGCGTGTATGCCAATGGAGTCGATAAATTATCGGTGAACGGAGAAGAGCCGACAATCACGAATGTCCGTCTGGGACGATATCCCATCTCGCGGTATCTATATTTTTACACGGTGAACCCGCCGGAAGGGGGAGTGAAATTATTTGTTGACTGGGTAACGGGACGGGAGGGACAAAAAACGGTGAAGGAGAATGGATATATTCCGCTCTACGAAACGGAATGAACTTGTGAGAATAGCTATTGTAGGACACCTTTGAAAGGTGTCCTACAAATATAAAAGGCATCGCAGTAATGCGATGCCTTTTATGTTATACTGAACTGCGAAGAATTATTGTGCCAACATCCCCGATTGAGAACATCCTCCTTCGGCGGATAAGTCGGGATCTACGCGTTCCTGCTATTTAATGAACGACATCTTCTTCACCTGCGTGAAATTTCCCGCCGACAGGGAGTAGAAATAGACGCCGGACGAGAACTTCGACGCATCGAACATCACATCATACGATCCCGCAGTATGATATTCATTCGCCAGTGTTGCAACTTCCTGACCGATCAGATTGAACACCTTCACCGTCACATTTCCGTTCACCGGAACAGAGAAGCGGATGGTGGTGGAAGGATTGAACGGATTCGGATAATTCTGTTCCAGCGTATAGGCGGCCGGTGACTGCGCAATGCTGTTGTTCTTCACCGATGTCGCATAATCCTTGTTGTTCGGATTGTAATTGGTCCAGCCGGCATCCCACTGAGCATTGCGGGGCTGCGAAGGATCGAATGCGCCGCGGTATGAGACCTGCGTGAAGAACGGTTTGCTCAGCTGTGTTGAGCTGAAGCTTGTTCCGGCGGTCGCCGCTTCCGAGCCGGGGGTGGGACGCGCATCGGGGCTCAATGCGTTGAACGCATCGACCAGAGAAAGCGCCGAGGGCTGACGCGGTGCGCCGCCGAGATTGTTCCATCCGGATGTTCCGAAGAACGTTCCGAACGTGAATCCGACACCCGCAGCGACCGATGATGTTGCAAGAACGTTCGTGCGCGCCTGTAGACTGATATTGCGGAGCTGAAGATTGCCCTGAAGAGCATACGCCGCCGTTGAATCATTCCTGAGGGAGAGACCGAACGGATACCCGATGATCACCGAGTTGTGGATGCTCAGACGTGTGTTGCGGCGGATGAGTGCGCCGTATTCGAATTTATTCCCTGCTGCGAGTGCCACGGTGGTATCGGACTGCGGACCGACCAGCGTCACGTTCGAGAAGACCGGAGCGGTCAGCGGGGATTGTGTCGTGGGTGTTGCATCGTTGTCCGATTCAAAACCGTTGGACTGGCCGGCAGCATCCCACAATGTACCGTCCCGTTTGCCGAATACGAACTGGATGTTTCCGGAGTAACCGAAATCGGTATCGAAATCATCATCCGTTCCGTTCAACGCCACAAGATATTTCGCATCGACCGTACCGCCGAACCATTCGAACGAATCGTCGTTGGAGTTGGAGACCTGAACGTATTCGATCTTTGTTCCTCTTCCCACTCCGCCCATCGTGAGACCATTGATCTCGTTGTTCAGCGAGATGACCACGCCGGGGAATTCGATACGGACATAACGGAAGACACCGCTGTTGTCGTTCGGATTGTCCCCGCCGAATTCACCGCCAACATCGATCCCTTCGATCTTTGTCGTTACCGGTTTGTTCGTCGGTGCATTCCCGAGGATCACCACTCCGCCCCAGTCGCCGCGTTTACGCTGTCCGGGAAGTTTGTTCGAACTGAAGACGATCGGTTCCGTTTTTGTTCCTTCAGCATTGATCACACCGCCGCGGCGGATGATCAGCGTGCCGTTGGTGGCGCTGTCGCCGAGGATCACCGAACCAGCTTGGATATTCAGTGTTGCGAGTGAATCAACATAATAGAATCCCGTCAACACATACGCGGTGTCGCGGTACAGCGTGACCGATTTTCCTGCCGTAAGATTGAACGGCGATTTTGCCGCTGTGCCGAGTCCTGCGCCGATCACTTTGGTCGGACGGGTGGTGATGTTCGGACGGACATTACCTGCGTAGTTCGTATTCTGCGGATCATAGTTGGACCAGCCCCAATCCCACTGTGACGAACGGGGAGCTTTCGGATCGAATGCGCCGCGGAACGATACGTTCGAGAACCAGCCGTCATTCAACTGGCTGCTGGAATAATCCGTGCCGGCGGTCGCTGCTTCGGATGCGAGCGAAGGTCGCGGATCGGGTGTTGCGGCGAAAACATCCACGAGTCCGATCGCGGAGGGCTGTCTCGGTGTGGCACCAAGATTATTCCAGCCGGCCGTGTTGAACCATGCTGAGAATGTGAATCCGACTCCGGCCGCAACCGAGGATGTTGCAAGAACATTGGTGCGGGCCTGCAGACTCACGTTGCGGATCTGAAGATTTCCCTGAAGCGCATAGGCAGCAGTGGAATCATTGCGCAGTGTCAGTCCGAACGGATATCCCATGATGACGGAGTTGTGGAAGCTGAGACGGGTATTCCGGCGGATGACCGCGCCGTATTCGAATTTATTTCCTGCAGGAAGAGCAACCGTCGTGTCGGACTGCGGTCCGACGAGCGTGACGTTCGAGAAGATCGGGTTGGTCAGCGGAGCCTGCGTGGTCGGAGTGGCATCATTGTCCGATTCAAAACTGTTGGACTGTCCTGCAGCATCCCAGAGATTTCCATCACGTTTTGAGAATGCGAACTGGATCCGGCCAGAGTAACCGAAATCAGTATCAAAATCATCGTCCGTACCATTGATGGCGATCAAGTATTTTGCATCGACATTTCCGCCGAACCATTCGAATGAATCGTCGTTGGAATTCGATACCTGAACGTATTCGATCTTCGTTCCTTTACCAACGCCCCCCATGGTCAGACCGTTGATCTCGTTGTTGAGCGAGATGACCACGCCGGGATATTCGATGCGGACATAGCGGATAACACCGCTGTTGTCGTTCGGATCCGGTCCGCCGTATTCGCCGCCGACATCGATCCCTTCTATCTTCGTCGTCACCGGCTTGTTCGTCGGTGCATTTCCCAGCACCACAATACCGCCCCAGTCGCCGCGTTTCCGCTGTCCGGCAGGACGTGATGATGTGAAGACGATCGGTTCGGTGCGAGTACCTTCTGCATAGATCTTTCCGCCGCGGCGGACGATGAGCGTACCGTTCGTTGCACTGTCTCCCATCACAACCGTTCCGGGCTGGATGTGCAGTGATGCGAGCGAATCAACATAATAGAATCCGGTAAGGATGTAGACGGTGTCGCGGTTGAGCGTCAGCGATTTTCCTGCAGTCAGATTGAACGGCGATTTCGCTGCCGTGCCGAGACCCGCACCGATCACTTTCACCGGTTTTTGCTGAGCAACGCCGACGGCGGCGATCAGCAGCAGGAGCAGTGCACTCACAGTGTGCAATTTCTTCATGGTATTACCTTTCGTTGGATGATTGGTTGATGTGTACTTTGATCTGTCGTAGTATGATATCAATGTATGGCATTAAAATAGCTCTGACGATTTACTTCAACGTGACTGAACTGTTAAGTTTGTGTAAAGAAAAAGGGGACGTGTCACCGTCCCCTTTAGCAGAGCCTCAATAGTATTTTCAGATCAGAAGTTGAAACTGAACTGCAGTGCGTGCGTGATGCCGGAGATGTTGCGGCGGTATTCGTTCGACCCGTGTGTGAAGACAACCGGCTGATTGTTCAGATTCTTCACCGTGTATTTTGCTTCGAGTCCGTTCACGAGCATCGTCATCGGCTGCGTCAATGAGAAGTCGACCGTGCCGCGCTTATGTTCAACAACATTAAAATCGCCGTTGCCGATCTGTCCGATGGCATCGATCCTCGATCCGTATTCATTGTAGAGGATGTTCATCGATGTGCCGAGCGTCGGTTCGGTAAAGAAGAGAGAAACATTGTACATATACGGCGACTGTCCCTGCATTGCACGGGTCCCTTCAACCACACCGGACTGTCCGGAAAGTTCGCGGTACGGCACTTCGGACTTGATGCGGGTATAATTCGCGACGATCTGGACGAACCGGAAATAGTCACCGAAGAATCCCAAATGTTTGCGCAGCTCGATCTCATAACCGGCATTCGTCGCATGCGATGCGTTGATCCAGCTTCGTTCAGTGGCACCGCCGGCTCCGGAGATCCTGCGTTCTTCGATCGGTGATGAGATCGATTTAAAGAAATAGCTGACAGCGAACAGATCCCCGGCATCCGGGAAGATCTCGTAGCGGATATCATAATTCCGCGCATACGCACGTGTCAGTTGGTCGTTCCCGACCACATATTCGAACTTTTCAAAATCATAGAAGAACACATTGGCCATTTCACGGAACTCGGGCCGGTTAACAGTATGACTGTATGCCACGCGGAAGTTCTGTTCCTCGCTGATCATGTACGTGAGATTCACTGAAGGAAGGAAATCACGTTTGTCGATGACGCTTGTTGACGGTTCATAGATGGTGCGTGCTTTGTTGGTATAGACCTCCTGCAGCGAATTCTCCATACGGACACCGCCGGAGAAACGGAAATTAAGATCCATCACGTTGAACGGCGCATCGATCATCGTATAGAGCGCAAGAAGTTCCTGTTTGGCGGAATACCGGTCGGACGGCTTGGTGATCTCCTGATAGCCGTACTTACCGCTGCCGAAGTTTTCCGGTGCGAAAACGGAATCGATCTCATACTGCAATAGTTCGAACGATGCAGTCGGCATCGTCGGCTGGAAATAGCGGACATCGTAATGTCGGTTCTTTTGTTCATTGAGAAGACCGAATTTGACCTTCGCCCCACCAAACGGAACCGATGCATTCAATTTCTGGCCTATTGACCGTTCGTAGAGACCGGCCCATGAGCGGGCCGTCAACTGCGTGTTGATGGAATACGGATCGGTATCCGGATAACCGTCGCTCAGATTATAGTCAACCTGTTTCCTGTCCGGCTGCTGCGTGCGTGCTTCGGAGAAATACACGAGCCAATCCACATTCATATTCAGCATTTCCGGAAATTTATGTTCGCCGCCGAGCTGATTGGAGAGCATTCCGCGTTCCTCCCACTCGTTCAGATACGAGCGGACGAGCTGTGCGTTATTCTTATCCGCGCCGCGCACCAGGCTGTACCGGTCCTCGCCGGATTTGTTGTAATTATTTTTCAAAGAGACCTTGTGAAGATCGGCGAACTTCAGGCTGAGATCAAGGATCCCGCCCCAGAGAACGGAGAACCGGTCGCTGGTGCCGACAAGATTCCGGTTGAATGTGGTGCCGGAATAATCGTTGAGATTTGTATTAGTCCGCTGGAAATTATTGCGGTATGAAAGTGCTGCCAGATATCCGAACTGATCCTCGTCAAAGTGGTAGACATCGGCGAGAGAGATGCTCATGGATTGATTCATCGGTGCGCTGACATTCTTCGGAGCGAATGTGTTCCGCGCCCGGGTGCCGATCAGGATCGCATTCTCCGGAGTGACGCCGTCCGGAATGTTTCGCGTGCCGTCATCCGTGCCGATCCAATCATTGCTCCCTCCCTGCGAGCGGTTGAACGGTTCGAAGGTGGTGATGGAATTGACTCCTCCCGAGTATACGAACTTGACGGAACGCGATTCGGGAAAATCGAGTGTGTTCAGCTGCACCAGTCCGCCGGTGAAATCTCCCGGCAGATCCGGTGTCGCGGTCTTTGCCACATTCATGTTCTCGATCAGGTTGGACGGGAGCATGTCGAACGAGAAACTTTTCTTATCCACACTCGTGCTCGTCACCGAAGCGCCGTTCAATGTCGTCTGATTATAGCGGTCCGTCACGCCGCGGACAAATACGAACTTGTTATCCACAAGCGTCACGCCGGTAACGCGCTTCAACGCGTCGCCCGATGTCGCATCGGGTGCTTTCTTCATCTGTTCGGAACTGATGCCGTCGCCGATGCTTGATGCTTTCTTCCGCTCGGCAAGAATGGCTCCTTCGCCGGATCTGATGGCCGATGCACTGATCACTACTTCCTGCTGCTGGAGTCCTTCATCCTCGCTGAGACTGACATTCAGCGAGGTTGTTTCGCCGCTCTTCATTTCCACTCCGGAGATCAATTTCGTTTCATATCCAAGAAACGTGATGCGCACATCATAGATCCCTTCCGGAACGCGTTTGATCTGGAATTTCCCTTCAATATCGGTGGATGATCCAAGTTTGGTATTCACGATCATGACGTTCGCGCCGATCAGATCCTCGCCGCTCTTGGCATCGGTGACTTTGCCGGTGAATGTTGCTCCCTGCTGTGACTGCTGCAGACGGATCTTCTCCAGCGTGCTTGGCTCTTGCGAGACCGCCGGCTGGTGCACAAGAAAAATGGCGCAGAGAATAATGATGGTGCTGATTGATATGGTGTTCTTCATGGAATAGGCCTTTGATGGATGCTGTTATGATTTTCTTTCCACAAAAATCGCCTTTTACTGTTAATCCTGTGTTACGTCTGTGTTACGGATACTTTAAACTCCGGTAACATCATCTTGACACCGTGTTAACAATCCCTGAATGGATAGGCGTGAATGATGCGAAACCGGCTGAAACAACATTGAATGTACGATCAGAGAGTTGTTCGGCATCCTCAAACGGATCGTTCGGATCGTGCAGATCATGCAAAATCGGGGGATGAATTACGACGGAAACCGTCAGAATGCGGGTGTTCAACAATTTCCAGAAATGATCAGTGAAGGTCATGTCACCATACCAGCAGAACAGGTCCCGGTTCAGGCTGGTCGCCTCTTCCCCGTTGACGGATCGATAGGTGATTGTCACCGGAAGAACGGGACACTCCGCAACGAGCGCAGAACGGAAGAGCGCCGGCTTGAACCGGACGATCTGTTCTCCGTTCGTGGAGGTTCCTTCGGGAAAAATGACGACGTTGACATGTTCCTGCAGCGCCGTAACGATGCTTTCCATCGCCTTGACTGCACCGCGAAACGCATTCCGGTCAATATAGAGTGTACCGCCGAGCGTCGCCAGCCATCCGAGCAGCGGCCAGGTGCGGACCTCTTTCTTTGCGACAAAGAGCGCCGGCATCACAGAGGCGAGAATGATGATGTCGAGATAACTTTGATGATTCGCCGCGGCCAGCATTCCGTTCCGGACGAGATGTTCCGTTCCCGTTGCGGAAACGGATATCCCGATCACCGCCAGAGTGGACCGGGCCCAAAGGACCGTCAAAGCGGCGCTCAGCCGCTGTCTCAGCCGTGGTACGAGGAACATGACGAAACGGAACAGAGCAGCAGTGAACAGGAAAAAGAACGACACCGTCAGAAAGAGGAACAGCTTGAGCAGACGGATCATGCAGCCAGAGCCGATCTCACATAATGACGCCGGTATTTTTCGGCGATCCGTTCCGTTTCCAAAACGATGAGAAAATCGGTTGTACCGAAGACCTTGTCAAACGCCGGTCCACCGCCGATCTTTGCACCGAGACGGAGATATCCTTTCATCAGCGGCGGAAAGGAGTCGAAGGCTTTATCGATATCATGGGATGTCAACATTCCGTGCGGCAGGTCCATCTGATACTCGGTGCGCGGCAGGATATCGATATCCCCGGGAAGACTGTGATACAGTTTCAGATACGCGTATGCTGCAGCGATCGCGTGCGGATCGTGTGTATGAAAACTTGCGCAGCCGAAAAGGTGAGAGATGGAATGCTGTTCCAGGTACCGTGCGATGCCGGTCCACAGAAGATTGATCACCGCAAGCGACCGGTACGGCTTCGCGACGCATGAGCGCCCTAACTCCAGGAACCGTCCGTTCATCCGGCGCAGCGGCGACAGGTCGAACTCGTTCTCGGAATAAAATCCGATATGCCGCTCCGCTTTTTCCTGCGTCAATAACCGGTACGTGCCGACCACCTTTCCGGTGGCCGATTCTTTGACGATCAAGTGGTCGCAGAAAGTGTCGTACACATCGGAATCGAATCCGGATTCATACGATGAGGGAAGTCCTTCATTCAGCTCAAGATTGAATACTTCAAAGCGGAGACGAAGCGCTGCATCGATCTCATCGAGGTTGTCGGCGATCTTCACGATGAATGCGGATGTCGAGCAAAGAACTTTATCTTTCGATACAGCGGCGGTTTCCATGGTCCCTCATTGATATTTGTGGGATGAAGATACATTCCCTACATTGATGGAGTATTATGTGCAGATCACGGTATCTTTACCGTAGCGTCAGCACCGGGTCAAGAGCCACAGACGAAAGGAGGAGTTAACAATTTGTTTATTTGTTTCTCCTCCAATGTTCTTCTATCATAGCGGATGATGAATATGAAAGAAACACGCACAAAACTGAATCCGGCACCAAAACAGCGCGCCGCACACCGGTCCAAAAAACGGACGGTGCTTCCGTATCCGCCGAAAGGGAGTTCGCCGGTGGATCCTTCCCTGTTCATCAACAGAGAGCTGAGCTGGCTCGAGTTCAACCACCGTGTACTGGAAGAAGCACGCGATCAACGCCATCCGCTGCTGGAACGTGTAAAATTCCTTTCCATCGTCAGTTCCAATCTGGATGAATTCTTCATGATCCGCGTCGCTGCGATCCGCGAACAGATCATTGCGGATTATGTGGAATATTCCCCCGACGGACTGGTACCGCATCAGCAGATGAACGCCATCCATGAACGGGTGTCGTCCATGGTGAAACAGATGAGCGATTGTTTTTGGAAGGAGCTGCACCCTCAGCTTGCCCATGCGGGGATCGAACTGTTGACGATCAACGAACTGCGTTTGAAGGAACGCGAAACGCTTTCGTCGCTTTTTGCCAAGAAGATCTTTCCTGTCCTGACACCGCTGGCGTTCGATCCGGGACACCCGTTCCCGTACATCTCCAATCTGAGTCTGAACCTCGCCGTGGTCGTCACATCGCAGAACGGTGAGGAGCGTTTTGCCCGTGTGAAAGTGCCGGACGTACTGCCGCGGCTCATCCAGATACCGAACGACGAAGGCGCCATTGATACATTCCGGTTTGTCTGGCTTGAGGATCTGATCGCATCGAACCTTTCGCTTCTTTTTCCGGGAATGACCGTGAAGGAATCCTATGTCTTCCGCGTGACACGCAATGCCGAT
>CALRIY020000060.1:0-23958 GCA_943364975.1 Synechococcus sp. UW140 | reverse complement strand
CACGCGGCTGTAATTGATGTGAAGTACTTTGGAGACGACCGTATTGAATGATCCCGCGAGCGCCGGAACTGTGTTCAACGTAACCAACTCATCCTTTTGATACTGAGCCGAATCGAGGGACAATTGCTGCTCACCAGTCCATGCGGTGGACGTTCTGTAGATCGCTTCATAATCAAATGAACCGACACCGCTGTCCGAGAATTCGAATTTCCAGACGAGGGCTCCCTTTTTTGCGGAAGAATATGCATAGAGGAATTTCTCATCCGCAGTAAAGATCAGACTGCTGTCGGTGATATAATGTGCAACGGAATAATTGAGGAAGAGACGTCCGGGATCGGATTCAAATGTCTTCTTCCAATGGATCTTCCCGTCCGCGGTATCGACCGCGAGGATGGAATATCCATCATCTTCCCACTTCTTCTTCTCTGTCAGTTTCTCCTTCTTCACATCATAGGTGAACTCCTGTTTGTATCCGCCGGTGCGGAGATACAGGATGGTGTCGACCATGCTCATTTCAAAGATATAACTGTCGGAAAGATCCTGTTCGATGTGCATCCATTTCAGAGCGCCGGTCGATGCATTGAGCGCAACAAGTTTCTTCTCGCCCGGAAGCAGGATGACATTCCCGAATTTTGCGGCGGGCGCCAGCGCGGAGAGTCCCCCTTTGAAGGACAAACCGTCTGCGATCTTCATGGAACTCTTCGCGGTCACTTTTCCTGTCTCCGCATCCACCAGCACCATTCCTTCTCCCCCTTCGTTCTTGCTGTTCGGCTCGATCATTTCCGACGCGGTATGCACAAGGACGGATATAATGCCGTTCTCTGCAGAAACGGAATAGGTAAATCCAGCGTCATCAAAACCGAACGAAACAGGAGCTTGCTCCGTAACCGCTGCAACAGGTGCCAGCGGGAGAGTCCGCTTCGGAAGTGATTCATCTGCATGTGCGGCGAGAGTGCGATAATTCAGTTTGCCGGTGAGTGCATTCAGGCTCATCACATACAGTTTCAGATCGTCGCTCGGATCGAGGTATGTGACGATGATATTGTTTGTGTCCGCAGTGACAGAGCGGTGGAGGAAACCGGATGCATACGGGGTTTTCGGCGCTGTCTGCCAGAGAAGTTTCCCGCTGGTCAGGCTCAGTCCGGACAGCATGTCCTCCTGACTGATCACCATCACGGCGCCAGAGTCGGTCTGTATCACCGCAAGGTTCCGGAGTTCATCGACATCGACAGCGGTCTGAACTGCTGTCCGGGTCGTTGTATTCACATGCACAAGTTTTTCCTCGCCGATCACAACAACACCTTCTGTTGTCGGCATGAAAATATTATACTGCTCGGAGATCCCCAGCGGAAGCTGCAGCGTTGTCCTGTTGGAATCGAGATCGATCACTGTCAGGTTCTTGTCGAACATCATGACGATCGTCCGCTGGTCCGCCGTCAAATAATACCACGCACGATGCTGCTCGACCAGATCGCCGTTCGGTTCGGATTTCGGAATTGTGAGAAGTTTCTTCCCTGTCTGAACGGAGAGGAGCACACATTCATCATTATCGGTCATCACAAAATATTTCTGCGCCTTGTCCAGCAGAATGGAGTTCACGCTCCCTTTTTCAATGAGGGACTTCTGGTATTCCACCGGTGTTCTCCATAGTTCCTTGCCGGAGACCAGGCTCACCGCCAGATCATTCTCGCGGTATGAGATGATGAGTACCGTATCGAGCAGCTGAACGCCGCTGAACCGGTCCTGTTCGATCCCCGGATAGATCCTCTTCCAGTGCAGCGCATTTCCCGTGATGCTGTAGCAGAAGAGGGAATCATCGTTCGCGACGATATAGAGCGAGTCGTTGAACAGATGATGGATCGCTTTCTCGCTGTAATCCCTCACTTCAACGCTCCACACTTTCTTGCCGGTCGCACTCTCATACAGCCATGCATATTCATCGGACTGCAGGAAGAGATATTTCCCGTCACGGACAGGCTGGATCTTTTTGACATCATCCTGCAATTCCGTTTTCCAGGAATTTTTCCCCGGCTGTGCGAAGAGCATGCCTGCGGTGAGGATGAAGAGAATGGTGTACACGGATCGGTTCATAGGTACCTCATTAGTGACAAAGTGTATGCCAGTTATTTGGGGGGAAATAAAAGGAAATCGGCGAGCATTCCCCCGAATGTCGCCGTTTAGAGACAAGAGTGATCTTTAATGCTGTCGCAGAAATGCAACACTCAACGGACACCTGCTGTGTACTGTTGATATCGTTCAGCGTATTGACGTTCGGACCGGGTGCGGTACCCTTCATCGCGGACCGATTTTTGAGCTTTCTGGATCCGGTCCCGCATATCATCCTTTTTCATATAATTGTCATCGAAGATGTCCATCGAAGCACCGGACGGTTCATAGATCTTCTGCAGCACTGCGGGCAGAGATGTCGGGTCGTACCCTGCGCGCTTTAAATAGACCATCGCCAATTTATCCGCATCGGTCTCGTATGCAAGCAGCCGGGGAGAAATGAGATTCTGATAGACATTATTTGCATACTCTTCCAGTTCCTTCTCTTCCTCACCCATCGGTCCTGTATCCTCTTCCAGCTCGGCAAAGGCCGCTTCGGATTTGATCTTTGCTTCGCTCTTCTTCAATTCCTTCACACCGTGCCGCTGGATGACATGCACCATCTCGTGTGCGATCACAGAAGCGAGTTCCGCTTCGTTCGCACAGGCGCGGAACATCCCTTTCGTGATGAAGACATATCCGCCGGGGAGCGAATACGCCGCCGCATGTTCATCGTTCAGGATATAAAAACGGAATCCGAGATCATACGCTTTTGTATATTTCGAAAGATAATTCCCGATCAGATTCACATACAGCGTGGCCACACGGTCATTTACGATCCCTTTCTGTGCGGCGATCTTCTGGGCGATGGCGAGTCCGATTCCCTCTTCGTGGAATTGAAGGTCGAACGGCTTCTCGACGGACATGTACCCCCGGAACGGTTCGATGGTGAAACTGTGTTCGAACTGCTCCATGTCATCCGGAGTGACGATCGGTTCGGAGTATTTGCTGATATCCGTATTGCCGGCTTCGCTTCCTTCCACATACTTCTTTCCGAACCCTTTCACGGCAGCGGCAAGCTCCGCCCGTGATGCACGGGAGGAGGTCTTTCCTTTGATGATATTCTCATCGCGTATCGCTTTACCGCTTTTGCTCACAAAACTGTTCTCGGAAAGCCAGCCGAGGTCGTTCTGTTCGGTCTTCACCTTGAGCCAGCTCCCTTTCTGCTCCACTTTGCTCACTTCTGCAGAGACCGGAAGGGCTGCAACGATCTGAAAATATGAACCCGGTCCTTCGCGCAGATAATTCGTCGGCTGGGTCGTCTTCATCTTCTGCGCAAGAACGGACGAGATCACCGAGACGATCAGGAACAGATAATAGATCTTTTTCATTGATTCTCCATAGGATGAAATTGTTTCGAAGTCACTTCGTTGTCATCACATACACGCCGTCCCAGTCCTTTGCCGGGGGATGTTTCCTGCACTCATTGCACCGTTCAATATACATCGTCGAAGCATAATCGTCCGGCACAGTATTCAGAACGGTCTTGAACATTGAGATCGCATCATTCCAATGCTGTTCACGGTATAATTTCAATCCTGCTTCGAACGTCTGCACCATCTTCAGCCGCTGTTCGTTGATCTCTTCCTTCCGGCAGACCACTTCAAAGATCTTGATCGGAAGTTTCTTCCCTTTCACGCGCATGATATCCATCTCACGGAGCAGGAATTCGTCCGTCACCTGTTCCGTCGCGGTGGATTCGCTGATCATCAGCGATGTGCCGTAGAATTTGTTCACTCCTTCAAGACGGGAAGCGAGGTTCACCGTATCGCCGATCACCGTGTATTCCTTCTTCGAACGGCCGCCGATATATCCCACGACCATATTGCCGGAATTGATGCCGATCCGGGTGGAGAAGACCGGTTCCCCTTTCTCACGCGCTTCCCGTGTCATCTCGAAGACGACGCGGGAGAACTCATACGCTGCACGGACCGCCAGCAGACGATGATTCGGATTCTTCAGCGGGATGCCGAACTGCACCATCACTGCATCGCCGATGAACTTGTCGATCGTCCCGTCATGCTTGAAGAAGATGTCGTTCGCAGTGGAGAAATAACTGTTCAGGAATGCCACGAGCTCCTTCGGCTTCTTCCCTTCGGAGATCGTCGTGAATCCTTCAATATCCGAGAACATGATCGATGCTTCCACTTCCTCGCCGCCCAGTTCCACTTTCTCCGGATCGGCGCTGAGCTGCTTCACCACATGCGGATTGACGAACTGACCGAAGATCTTCTGGATCTGACGCTTGTTCCGTCCTTCGGTCGCAAAATTCCATCCGATGGAGATCACATACGTGAAAATGAGCGAGAAGAGTGGGAAAACGATCTGGAACCACATCAGGGTATGCAGGAAGACCTGTGTCGTGGCAATCATCAAAATCACGGAGATGACGACAAGAGCAAAAGAACTGATAACGATGTTCTCATTGTAATTGGAGATATACGCGATGAGGGCGGTCAGGACGAAACTCAGGAGGAATATCCACAGAAACGGGATCTCATAGATGAACGAGCGGTCCAGATAATTGCTCATGGCTGTGGCATGGATCTCCACGCCGGGATACGGTTCCAGATAGGTGAACGGAGTATTCTTCAGATCGAACAGACTCGGTGCATTCGAACCGATGAAGACGATCTTATCCTTGAACGTGGACAGAGGGATATCCGGTTCCAATCCTGCTTCATGTTTAAATCCGGAAACGATCACGGAATGAATCGAATAATATTTGAAGACCCCGTCCGGTCCCCCTTTGCCGTACCAGTAAATGAGATAAGGAGACTGCACAGTCGATTCAATGGACGCCGAACTGCCGTACAGATCCTTATACACATTGTAGGATAATGCATAGAGATTCTTTCCCTGGTAGGAATACTGCAGCGCAACCCTGCGGCAGACACCATCCTCATCCGGGACGAAATTCACGACACCGACACTCTTTGAAGCCTCCTGGAACGGAACGAGCGGCGAATACGATTTATCGTACTCAAATTTCTGACGTTCTATTATAGAGGATGGTTCAGACGGAAACTTCACCAGCGGATCACCCGGCTGATCCTCCTTCTCCTGTTTCGTCAGGATCGTGGCAAGGTAAACATTTCCTGCAGTACGGATAGCGCCGGCAAACAGACTGTCATTATCCGCTCCGACAGAATTAGCCCGGTCCTCATCCGGTTCAGTGAACTGGAAATCATAGACGATCGCTTTGGCGCCGGATTTTGCCAGATACTCCGTCGTCTTCGCGTAAAAATCCCGCGGCCACGGCCAGCTGATGCGGGCAGTGTTCTTGAAATACTGAAGACTGTTCTGATCGATCGTGATAATGACGATGTTCGTGTCGGGTGTGCGGGAGTTCTGGGCAATGCGGAATTGAATATCCAGTGCGTTCAGCTCCACCACCTTCCCGAGCGTGGATGTCGCGACAAGATAGGCGGCAGTGAGTCCGAAGAGTGCAGCAACCACTGACCGGAATTGTTTCAGGAATAAGAGCTTTTTTAATGCAGGGGACATAAAGAACCGGTTCTTCGGACGATATACAACGTGATTGGGAGGTTCATTTTCACCGGCACGGGTGCTCGAACAGTATGAAAGAATGAAATTTTGAGCTGAAATTCAATGGAAAAATCATTTTTTCAGTTTCTGTTTGACCGGAATCATAGCGTGTTCTTTCAATGAAACGCTCAGTTTCCTGTAATCGATGCGCCCTTTATTTTCGCTGAGGTGCCGGACGATCACCAAGGCTCGATTGATCCGTTTCTCCTGATCCTTCACCTTTCCGATGATATACAGGAGGGTCCGCTGTTTTCCGGGAGTCAACGCATGGAACAATTTCTTCCCTGCTGGGTCCTGTCGGAAGACCTCAAGCAGCTCTTCCGGCATCGGCAAACCGTAATCGCTCATATCCTTTTTCAGCGTCACCTCAGCCTCCATTCCAAAGTCAAGACGGAGTGCATCACGGATCTTCTTGTTCACTGAGATGACCGGTTTCCCTTTCCGATAGAACAGGATAGCGCATTGAAATGTCTGCAGTCCGTTTATCGTACAGATCACCCCTCCTATCCGTTCCGGAAAGCAGCGAATCGGCGGTCTTCTTCGGCACCGGAAAATGACATCCCCATAATTTATTGTCGGACCGTTCAAGGACGGCGGTAAAGGAGTGGACCTGATCGGCTGAAGATCGTTTCGCCATAAAATATCTGTATGTATTCCGGACTGTTTGCTCCAACTTATGAAGAAAACTATTCTATTGCTACAATCCTCAATGTTATTCTTTACTGATGCCGGGAGAGGAACATTCAGTTCCCGCTCCCGTCTAAAACTGCATAAAGACCCCGAATGTTCACCATTTTAATGGAGGTTCCATGAGAACTCAGTTATCAATTCTGCTGCTGGTGCTCTTCTGTGCCGCAGCATTCGCCGGCAATGACAACGACGGCGAAAAAAAGGTACGCACAAAGATGAAGAAACAAGGTTGGCTCGGAGTCGGCATTCAGGATGTCACCCCGAAATTTGCCCGCGAGAAGGACCTGAAGATCAAAGAGGGTGCGTTCGTCAATTCTGTTGAAGACGACAGTCCGGCCGATTCAGCAGGATTCAAAGAAGGGGATGTCTTCACGGAATTCAACGGGAAGAAGATCGAAACATCGGAAGATCTGATGGGCGCCGTCCGTGAAACTTCGCCCGGGACAAAGGCAACAGCGAAGATCGTCCGGAACGGCGAGAACAAAACCATTGCCGTGAATGTCGGCAGAAATAGAATGCGCATACCGGCGGCGCTTAGCGGCGTCCGTGCCCCCCGTGTGATGGTGAAGATGTTCGGCGGGGATATTGAAGGGATGGAGATGATGGATCTGAATAAACAGCTCGGCGAATACTTCGAAGCACCGAACGGGAAAGGTGTGCTGGTTCAAAGCGTGGAGAAGGACGAGAACGGAGCCAAAGCAGGGATCAAAGCCGGGGATGTCATCATCAAAGTGGGAACGGAATCCGTCTCTGACATGCAGGACATCCGGGAAGCGATCGATGATCTGGATGATGCAGAGAAGGTTGCCGTCGAACTCCTGCGGAAAGGGAAAAAGATGACCGTCACGCTGGAGCTTTCCGAGGATGATGAGGACCATATCTTCTGGCCGGGACATTCACCGGAGAGTTTCAACTTCCATTTTGCACCGGAACATAGGAAGATGGAAGAGATGCAGCATAAACTCCGGAAAGAACTTCAGGAATTACCACGGAAGCAGCACGAATTACAGAGGGCACAGGAACTGTTGCGAAGCAAAGGTGTGTAACGGTGGTATCACACAAAGTCCGCCTGAGGCGGACAAAGGCACAAAGAAAAAACGATTAGAGAAAATCAATTGTAGGACACCGTGGCACGGTGTCCTACAATTTTACTTAAGGATAAAGTCTCTCACTGTCTGCCGGTATGACGTGATCCCCATCTTCACCGGAATATCCGAATGCCCTGCGCCGGAGACGGCAATGAATCGTTTCGGTTCGTTCGCATTCCGGAAATTCACTTTCCCGTTCTTCTCCATATCGATGAACGTATCGTCGATACCATGGATGATCAGCACAGGAGAGGTCACCCGCTTGATCCGCTCCGCATTGTTGAATTCACCTTCCATCACAAATGAGGAGGGAATATCGAGCAATGAACCGCTCTGCACCAATGCAGTGGTTGAGGCGAACGCCGCTTCAAGGACGAGACGCCGCGGGGTGAAGACCGTCGATGCAAGGTACGTTGCAGGAGCGCCTCCCAGAGAGAATCCATAGACCGCAATGGAACTGTCGGCAAATCCTTTCGTTGTACGGAGATATTGATATGCCGCCGTTGCATCGGAATAGATCCCCTCTTCGGACGTTGTCCCTTCACTCATCCCGTATCCCTGATAATCGTAGATGAACACATTCAATCCCATCACGTAGAAGTGTTCCGCCCTGTCCCAATAGAACTGGAGATGGTCCCGGTTGCCGTGATTGTAGAGCACCACGCTTGTCTGCGCCGGATCGGATGAACGGATGAAATATCCGTAGATCCTCTTCCCTTGCGATGTCAGAACGACCTGAGTGCGGGATGATTCGGGAATGACCGATGATGACAGGGAATACGATGTGAGCGGTGTTGCATTGAACAGCGAATCATCCAGATCGAAACAGCCGGCAGTGAACAGTACTGCGGCAGCACTCAAGAACAGCACCGCAGTATTCCCCCTCCTTTTCCAAGAGCGGACAATACGGTGAGCAATGCATACAGTCATTCCGGTGAAATTGTTCGCGCTCATTTCACCCCCCATTGAATTCCGACGAACACACCGACATTGCCGCGGCCGCCGACAGATGCAACTCCTTCAAAAATTCCGTGCCGGGTATCTTTATTCATTGCCATCCATTTGGATTCTAGCTGAAGCACCATCACAGAACTGACTGGAAAACTGTACCCGACGAATGGAGAAACGAACAGATCGGCAGTGGAGAATTGATAGAGATGGTCCGCACCGAAATAGAACAGAGAACGTTCCCCTGCAGCATAACTTCCAACGACGGATGCCATCGGATAGAAACGCGCTGTATGTCCGCGGAATGCATCCCAGAAGAAATATCCCCGTCCGTTCACCGATATCTCCGGAACAATTCCCTCCTCCTCTGTCATCGAAACGGCAACCCCGCCGTCCGCCGCTACGGTTTTAAAGAGAACGGAAGTGACATGTGCGTTTCCAAAGATCGTAACATTATCGGTCATTCCGTGCAGAACTCCGACATTCAGATACGGTACGGGAATAGCAATGGAACCGAGAGGGATGATGGGACCGCCGAATGAAGCGGTGATCTCGGTCGCTCCTTCTTCAACGGGACGGATCGGCTGAGTGATGCCGCAGCCGGTCATGAGAAAAAAAACGAGGAGAAGAATATTGCTATGATTTTTATACATGCTGAGGAGATCTTTTTTTCCCTTTAAAAGAATACCTGGGCCCGCATTACCGTTGTTGCGCTGTTTGATGCAGAACTCCTTTCGTGTCATGGTAATTTTACCGCTGTCCATTTGTCATTGAAACTGATCTTCGGCCAGCCGGATTTTGTTGCCTGTGCGCTGTAATCACCTTCACCGGTGCCGCTGGACTTGAAATACCCGCTGAATTTCCCGCTGATGGTGAATCCTTGATACGATTTGCTGAGGGAGACGGCGATCGATCCGTTCCTGTTCAGGACACCGATCAGATCGATGTCCCGGACCATCCCGATCCCGTCGAATTGAATGTCGATCTTCCCGGTAATATCATATCGGGTCGGAATAATGCTGTTGGCAATGGAGAAATTGAAATTCGAACCGAGCGTGGTCCCGAGCCAATTGCCGACAATGGCATTGGCGCCGGGCGTATTCGGTTCAAAGTATGTGACCAGTTTCGAACGCTCGGTATAGATATTCGAATCGGCGGGGTGTCCGGCACGTGCCGTAATGGTCCTGATCCCCTGCGTCAATCCGGTCACGGTGAGACTGAACGCTCCATTGGAAGAGTACGGAACAGCCGCTGTATAGAATCCGGAGTTCGGTTCACGCACGCTCAAGGAAGATTGACTCTGCACCGAACCGCTGATCGTGGTGAAATTCTCAAAGATGAGGATGGCCGGCGGCGGATTCAACGTCAGTCCGGGAGCGGTGTTGACTGCGCGGACGTTGACAATGAGCGGTTTCGTGACAGCGTTCCCGATCTTTGCATAGACCGTTGCATATCCGGGCGATCTTCCGACGATCGTTCCGTTGGAGACCGATGCGACCGCCGAGTTCGACGACATCCATTGCGCTTTCGCAACATTCACCGTCTGGTAAAGTGTATCGACAGTGGTGATGGTATACCGCGCTTCCGTCATCATTCCGGAATTGATCAGGGTCTTTTCATAGGTATTCAGTACCGTGCCGGAGAGCGTCACAGCCCATGATTCGTTTGTCTCTTTGATGAAGATCGAATCCCGTTCCGGATGCATCTTTAAGGAGGAATACACGACCGTCTCCTCGACCTTTTCCTGCTGCTGCTGGCAGGAGGAGAAGAGGAACATCACCATCAATGCAGCAAAATATTTTTTCATACACTCACCTGAGGATCAAATGGCTAATTGAATTCCGGCGTTGAAATTCATTCCGCCGAGTTCGGGGTTCGCTTGACCATACTGATTCCGTCCCCGTTTCATCATTGTTGTGTATTCCGCTTCCGCAAAGATCCCGAGCATCCCGGCTAATCGCAATGCGATCCCGACAGTAGCGCCGATCCCTCTGTTCTCCGTGGTGTACTGTTTCGACAGTTCCTCCACGTTCGGATCTAATGTCGAGATGGACTCTTCAGCGCGGGTGATCACATACAGAAGTTCAGCATAGAGCGGATGATCGTCTCCGCGTGTACGGAGACCGAATGCGTAGAACTTTTGTTTCCATTCCGCTTTTCCCGTCACAGCGACATTCACCGGGATCGAGGCACCTGTTGCGGTAAATTCATGGTATTTCCCGATAAGGACGATCTCTCTGGAACCGAATCCGGCGCAGAAATTCTTCATGAGAGTCCGGTTGGAATAGATCTCGTTGAATTTCGATCCGGCACCGTTGGAAAAATTTCCAACCGATGCCCCGGCCATGATGAAGACAAGTTTTTTCTTTTCGCTTTGCAGGGAGTCCTGACTGTAGCACAACACAGAGAGCATGATCACCGCCGCCAGAACTTCGTATGGTCTGAATGACAATTTCATAGGGGAATGATGTAGGATTGAAAGAACAGTTGCGCGAGATCAGCTGCGGAATTGTGCCTGGAACCGCTCCGGTACCGGAGCAAGTTTGCGCTCCTGATAATTGAAGAAAGCGATGCCGGTCTTTGCCTGCACCACTTCCCTGCCGCTTTCGCGTTCACGGACAAGATAATAAATATCACAACCAAAGCGAGAAAAATCTTTGACCGCGATCTGGATACGGAGTGATTCGCCGTAGAATGCTTCCGACTTATACAGGACAGCGGAGTCCGACATGATCAGTCCGACTCCCTCGATGTTCATTTCGGTCCATCCGTGTTCGATCAGCATGCGCAGACGCGCTTCGTGGAGGATGGCAAGGACGGCATCATTGCCCAGGTGGCCGCCGTAATTGATGTCCGAGATACGGATCGGAATCTCGGTCGTGAATTGAAAATGTGTCGGAAGTTCGAGTTTGATCCGGGGCATGGGTGTGATGGATTGAATGAGTGGACCGGAGCGGCGGCGCCGCACCGGTCATTTTTTCGCCGTTCCGAACTGATACTCCTGATGATATTCCTGGATCGACCGTACGCTCATTTTCCCCTGTTTGATCCTCTCGATCCCCTTCACTGCAGTCGAGGCAGCGGACAGGGTGGTGATGAATGCGATCTTCTGCTGGATCGCCGCCCACCCGATGGAATATTCGTCGTAACGGGATTCCTCGCCGAGCGGCGTATTGATCACCATCTGCACTTCACCATTCTTGATGGCATCCACAATGTTCGGCCGCCCTTCATTCACTTTGAAGACGGAATTTGCTTCGACGCCGTTCGCTTTCAGGAATTTCGTCGTACCTTCCGTTGCGATGATCTTGAATCCGAGTTTGGCGTATTCATTCATGATGCTGATCGTCTCTGCCGTCTTGTCATTGTTGTTCACGCTGACGAAGATGGTCCCGTCTTTCGGAAGAGGGTTGCCGGCGGCGAGCTGTGCCTTTGCCACAGCGGCGCCGAAGGACTGCGAGATCCCCATCACTTCTCCGGTGGAGCGCATTTCCGGTCCGAGGAACATCTTCACTTTCGGAAATTTATTGAACGGGAAGACCGACTCCTTCATGGACATGTGCTTCACTTTGGTGAAATCGAAATCGAGCACGCCCAGATCCTTCAGTTTCATTCCCACCATCACTTTCGCGGCGATCTTTGCCAGCGGAAGTCCGGTCGCTTTCCCTACGAACGGCACAGTGCGGGATGCGCGGGGATTCACCTCAAGCACGTATACTTTGTTATCCTTCATCGCGTACTGCACATTGATCAGTCCCTTCACATGAAGGGCAAAGGCAAGCTTCTTGGTGACGGCGATGATCTCTTCCAGTTTGTCATTCTTCAGCATGAACGGAGGGAGAACGCTGGAACTGTCGCCGGAATGGATGCCGGCCTCCTCGATATGTTCCATCACTCCGCCGATGAGCACATCCGTTCCGTCACAGACCGCATCCACATCGAACTCGAATGCATCCTCTAAAAAACAGTCGATCAGGATCGGTTTCTCCGGCGAGACATCCACCGCGAGTTTCATGTATTCTTTCAGCGATTCGCTGGAATAGCAGATCTGCATCGCACGTCCGCCGAGAACGTACGAAGGACGGACCAGCACGGGATACCCGATCTCGTCCGCCACCAGCAGCGCATCTTTCACCGAATATGCCGTGCCGTATTTCGGATGTTCGATCTTGTTCTTCCGGAGCAGGTCGCCGAACCGTTCGCGGTCTTCGGCAAGGTCGATCCCTTCGGTGGATGTTCCGAGGATCTTCACGCCGTTCGCTTCGAGCGCTTTCGCGATCTTCAGCGGCGTCTGTCCGCCGAAACTGACGATGATCCCTTCGGGCTGTTCCAGTTCGCAGATGTTCAGCACATCCTCAACGGTGAGCGGTTCAAAATATAATTTGTCCGTTGTATCGTAATCCGTCGAGACCGTTTCAGGATTACAGTTGATCATGATCGTCTCATATCCCTCTTCACGGAGTGATTTCACACCGTGCACACAGCAGTAATCGAACTCGATCCCCTGGCCGATCCTGTTCGGACCGCCGCCGAGAATGATCACCTTCTTCCGGTTCGAACGGACAGATTCATTCTCCTGCTCATATGTTGAATAATGATACGGCGTATGGGATTCGAACTCGGCAGCACACGTATCGACCATCTTATAGACCGGTATGATATTCAATGTCTTGCGAAGTGCCCGAATGGTCGCTTCTTCGGACTTCCACAGGTGCGCCAGCTGACGGTCGGAGAATCCGTACTGCTTCGCTTTCAAGAACATGGAACGTGAAACACCGTCCAGGTCGGTCCGTTTCAGTTCCGTTTCAAAATCGATGATCTGTTTGATGTTGAACAGGAACCACGGATCGATTTTCGTGATCGCGTGAACATCCTCCAGCGAAAGTCCAAGCTGGAATGCGTAGCGGACGTAGAAGATATTGTTCGCTTTCGGTCTGCGGAGCTGTTCCTTCACTTTCTTGATCCACGCCGTCTTCTGCGATTTAGTCAATGAGTCGATCTCGAAATGATCCTTCCCGTCCGCACCGAGTCCGAATCTCCCCTGTTCCAGCGAGCGGAGTGTTTTCTGTAGCGCCTCTTTGAACGTCCGGCCGAATGCCATCGCTTCGCCGACCGATTTCATCTGAACACCGAGCGTATCATCCACTCCTTTGAACTTCTCGAAATCCCACCGCGGGATCTTCACGACCGTATAGTCGATCGTCGGTTCGAAGGATGCTGGAGTGAGTTTGGTGATGTCGTTAGGGATCTCATCCAGCGTATACCCCACCGCAAGTTTTGCCGCGATCTTTGCGATAGGGAATCCTGTCGCTTTCGATGCGAGGGCAGAACTGCGCGAGACGCGAGGATTCATTTCGATGACGTACATCTTGCCGTTCTCGGGATTCATGGCGAACTGCACATTCGAACCGCCGGTATCCACACCGATGGCGCGCATCACCTTCAGCGCGGCATCGCGCATGAATTGGTATTCCTTATCGGTGAGTGTCTGTGCGGGAGCAACGGTGATCGAATCCCCGGTATGGACCCCCATGGGATCGAAATTCTCGATGGAACAGATGATGACCACATTGTCTTTCGTATCACGCATCACTTCCAGTTCGTACTCCTTCCAGCCCAGGACCGATTCTTCCACCAGTACTTCGTGCGTAGGACTCTGGATCAATCCGTTCTCAACGATGGAACGGAATTCTTCGATGTTGTATGCGATGCCGCCGCCGCTTCCTCCCATGGTAAAGGAGGGACGGATGATGATAGGAAATTTTCCGATGGAATTGGCGACCTTCAATGCTTCATCAATAGAATAGACGAATCCGCCCCGCGGCATTTCAAGTCCGATCCCGGTCATCGTCTTTTTGAAGAGCTGACGGTCCTCCGCTTTCTTGATCGACTGAAGATTTGCGCCGATCAATTCCACATTATATTTTTCGAGGATACCTCTCTCGGCAAGCGCCACAGCGGCATTCAGTGCAGTCTGTCCGCCCATCGTCGGCAGGATAGCATCGGGACGTTCCTTCTCCAGGATCATCTCGATGAATTCCGGCGTGATCGGTTCGATATACGTTGCATCGGCCAGTTCAGGATCGGTCATGATCGTGGCAGGATTGCTGTTGATCAGAATGACCCTGAAGCCTTCCTCCCTCAGCACCTTGCACGCCTGTGTTCCTGAGTAGTCGAATTCGCAGGCTTGACCGATAACGATCGGTCCGCTGCCGATGATGAGGATGGATTTGATGTCGGTACGTTTTGGCATCGTTTAATTCAGTCGGATGAGCGATACGATACACAAAAACCTCCGCAGTCTTCTACCGCCGGAGGTTTTTGATTTTGGTTTTGACAAAATACAAATTTTCTTCGAACATTACAATTCCTTGGAGGATCTCTGTTATTCGGCAAACGTTCAGACACTTGCCAAGTCGTAAAGACTTGGCAAGTGTCTCTTGTTGCGCCTATTTCACAATTCCCAGTTGATTCTCGCATCGAGTATTTCTATCATAACAGAACTTTTTGGGAGTCTGAATGACCGGTCATAAACTTCGCGTGAAAGATCTGTTCAATACAGCGGTGATCGTTGCCGCGCTCGGATACTTCGTGGATATCTACGATCTGATCCTGTTCAGCATCGTCAGGATCCCCAGTCTGCGTGATCTGGGATTGACGCCGCAGCAGATCACCGATCAGGGACTGCTCCTTTTGAATGTGCAGATGCTCGGCATGCTTCTGGGTGGAATTCTCTGGGGAATTCTGGGAGACAAAAAAGGGCGTATCCAGCTGCTGTTCGGGTCCATCCTGCTCTACTCATTGGCGAATATCGCGAACGGATTCGTCACATCGATCGAGATGTATGCCGTCCTCCGTTTCATCGCGGGCGTCGGTCTTGCCGGAGAGCTGGGCGGAGGGATCACACTCGTCTCCGAGATCATGCCGAAAGAGACGCGCGGCTACGGTACGATGATCATCGCCACCGTCGGTGTTGCGGGAGCAGTGCTTGCCTATAATGTGGTGGAGCATTTCGACTGGCGTAATGCGTATTTCATCGGGGGCGGGCTTGGACTGGCGCTGCTGGTGTTACGGGTGAGCGTGTTCGAATCGGGAATGTTCAATGCGGTGAAAGAGAAGAATGTCGTCCGCGGAGATTTTTTCAGTCTTTTCACGAACAAAGAGCGGTTCTACCGTTACATGAAATGCGTACTGATCGGACTCCCCACCTGGTACTGTATCGGCATTCTGATCACCCTTTCTCCCGAGTTCGCAAAATTCCTCCATATTGACGGTGCGGTGAGTGCCGGACGAATGGTGATGTTCTTCTATCTTGGGTTGATACCGGGAGATTTCTTGAGCGGAGTATTAAGTCAGATCTTCCGCAGCAGAAAAAAGATCCTTGCATTATTCCTTCTGCTGAACAGCATCGCCGTGCTGGTCTATTTCCTTTCCGGCGGCATCACTGCTGATCTCTTCTATTATACATCCTTCTTCCTCGGACTGAGCGCAGGATACTGGGCGATCTTCGTAACCAATGCTGCCGAACAGTTCGGAACGAACATGCGCGCGACTGTTGCGACGACCGTCCCGAACATGGCGCGCGGAGCGACCATACCGATCTCCATTGCGTTCACATTCGCTTCGTCACAACTCGGTATTTTAGCAGGGGGCGCTGTGGTCGGAGTGATCTGTCTCGGTATTGCGTTCTATGCATTATATCATCTTGATGAAACTTTCGGGAAGGATCTGGACTTTGTCGAGGAATAAGTAATGTGAATTGATATTATTCTGCATTGGCATGACGTTGATCGCTCCGCAATGAAACTGGCTGTCACCCTCCGTTTAAATTACGGCAAAGGCGACTCCATTCCCGTTTATTTTTTATCCGTGCCTATCCGTCTGATCCGTTCAATCCGTGTTCCAATAAATGAGGATTATTTCGACAGGATCATCTTCCGCGCTTCGATCCGGTCATTCATCTGCAGCCGCGCAAAGTAGACTCCGTCCGGGAACTGCTCCGCGTTGAAGACATATTCGAACCTGCCCGGTCCCTGCCGTCCTTCGAAGAGCACATCCAATTCCTGACCGAACAGATTGAAGACGGAAAGTTTTGCATACACATTCTCCGTCAACCGGTACGGAATGGTCGTTTTCGGATTGAACGGATTCGGGAAATTCTGCTCCAGGTGGTCCGGACGGCTGTTCGCGATCTGACCTTTCCGCGTCACATCATCCTGCCAGACGATGGTGGAGCCGCCAGCCGCCGACCATGCGCTATAGACAAGCGAGGCGTACAGGTCGATGCCGTCCTGCACCAGCTCATTCATCATCTTGCCGGTCTCGTTCCACAGGATCGTGTAATAATTGCCGTTGTAATTATTTTTAGCGAGACGGAACGCCATCGTGTCCACGCGGAGGATATTCGGAAGTTTTGAGTGGGCCTTCAGGGAAAGTGCGAATGCTTTTCCGGCAAGATTTTCGATCTCGCAATCGAATTTCTTCGGTTCATTTCTCCGGAAGAACATCTGACCGTAGAAACGGTTCATGAATTCCTCTTCATACCTCCACTTGATCCCGTTGTTATGCGTGTACTGTCCGTCGAAGTTCATCGTATTGCGCAGCGGCATAGCGAGCTCCGCAACATAATATCCCAGGTCCGCCGCCGTGGTCACAGTGCCTGCCCAGTTGCCGTACTGCATCATCCGCCGGAGCGAATCGGTCATCACCGCCACATGATACGGAAGATATCCGTTCAGTCGTACTGTTTCTTTTCCGTACTTCCGCTGCAGTTCCAATAAAGAACCGGGCATCTTGTTCAGGAATGCTTCGGGATACCGTTCCAGCTGGATGTATTCGCGGTAAGGGGATTCGCCGTCACGGAATTTCTTCCGCTCGATATTATTCGCATGATCGGCAAAGTAGAAATCCACATCACGGAAGCGCTGCATGGCGCTCGGCAGTGCGCGGATACCGTTCAGATTCACCACGCGGTGTCCTTCCCTTCCCCAGCCCCATACCTCCGTGGTCATGAAGGGAAGCAGAACGAACACCAGGATGATGTTCGGAACGGATCTCATTTTGCCGGTGTGAATCGTTTGCGGAGAAGTGCGCGGATGTCATGGATGTTCGCAGAGCCGATCCCGAGGAAAACGAGGAATGCGCCGGCGAAGAGTTCCGGGAAGACCTGCTCCTGAAGGATGAAGACCCCAAGCAGAACAGCAATGACCGGAGTGACGAATGCCGTCAGGGAGAGCAGTACGACTTCCACCCGTTTCAGCAGCCAGAAGTAGCTGACGAATGTGACGACCGTCCCAAAGACTGCAAGAAAGAAAATACTGAAGACCGCCATCGGTGTGAATTGGATCGCGGAGAGGTCTTCGATCCCGACGCTGGCCGCCAGCAGCATCACGGCGCTGATGGACATGGGTACAAAGCTGACGACGAATGGACTGATCTCATGTCCGTGTTTTTTTATGGTGACAGCGGAGAATGCCTGGATCGCCCCGCTGAGGATCACGGCACCCATTCCGAGCATGGTGGAAGAATTGCCGTCGAACTGAAGATCGTGCGAAAAAATGGTCACCACTCCGGCAAATCCCAACAATACGCCGACCACTTTGGCGAACGTGACCTTATCCGAAGGGATGAGCATACTGGAGATGATCGCGACCCAAAGTGGATATGTTGCGAAGAGGATCGAGGTCATTCCGGAAGTGATCTGATGTTCACCCCAATAGACCAGACCGAACGGGAACGAAAACGACGTGAAAGCGATCAGCAGATAGAACCATCGTGTCTCCTTCGTCCACGGGATCGGGATCTTCCGGAGCCGTATCACAGTGAACAGGATCAATCCTGCCAGCGCGAAACGCAATCCTGCGGATAGGAGCGGCGTCATCGTTTCGAGACCGATCTTGATGACAAGCCACGTTGAACCCCAGATGGTGCAGATTGCAGTATAGGCAATGATTGTTTTTAAGCGTTCAGACATTCGTTCTCTAAATTTATGATGAAATTATTTACTGATGAATGGATCACTCTACAATCAATCTCGCAATCTTGTAATCTTGTAATCTTGCAATCTTATAATCTTTATTAATCCACCATCTTGTTGAACACCAGTCCCGAAATGAGTTTCGGATAGAAGAAGGTCGATTTCTGCGGCATGGTATTCCCCGATTTTGCTACAGCACGGACCTGATCGATCCTGGTCGGATTGACGAAGAATGCGATCTGCGACGCTCCGCTCGACACTTCATCCACGCATTCATGTACTTTTTGGATGTAGTGGATGTTCAGCTTCTTTTCCTGTGCTTCCTGCGAGATACCGAGCAGATTCTTCAGGATGTAGTTATGGAGCAGCACCACATCGAGATTCTTTACATCGCCCGGAAGTTCCTCGGGGACGAGTGTATTCAGGGAGGCTTCATCCTTTAACGAAGCCACAAAGAATTTGGACGAGTGTTTCGAGACGAAACCATACGCGAACTTCGGATGCTGTTTCAGCGCATCCATCATCATCTGCGGCGTGGGATAGATCTGCACATTGAAATGCTGCTGCAGTGTCGCCACAAGTGCGCTGCCGTCAAAATTCGGAAGACTGTGCACTACTCTGTGCGTCGGGAAGATGACCAATCCTTCATCATCCAGATTGGTGAAGAACATCATGATGTAATTGTACAATTCATTTCCGGTGTGGTTCGGATTCTGAGATCGCATCAGGTCGCGGTACGCAAGTCCTGTCTCATACCTGTGATGTCCGTCCGCGATCAGCACCTGCTTCGGTTCCATCAGCGCCGCCACCTTCTCGATCACGGAACTGTCCGAGATCTGCCAGAGCTGATTCCGAACGTTCTCGAATTCCACATCGATCACCGGATAGGTTGAGTGCACCGGGGTGAGAAATCGGTCGATCTCTTTCGCGGGGTCGGAATACAGACTGAAGACCTGACTGAAGTTGGACTTCGTCGCTTTGAAGAGTTTGAACCGGTCCTCTTTCGCTTTGGACAGGGTCTTCTCATGCGGCAGAACGATCTTCTTCTCGAACTCCTCCAGCCGGCAGAGAGCAATGAATCCTTTCCGCTGGATCTCCTTCCCTTCTGTAGTCTTAAATGTCTGAACAAGTGGGTAGATGCACGGCGTCAGTTCTCGGAGCAGGACATCGCCGGACTGCCACTCGTCGTACGTTTTTGCAGCAGAGGAATACCGGTCCTCTTCACGGCCGAGGATCAGCCGCACCACATTGAACGGATCCTTGTCGTAGTATCCATTTTGTTGTTCGGGAGAGATGACGTCATACGGAGGTGCAACGACATTCTCCATTTTCACTTTCATCTGATTGTATCGTAAAGCTCTGAATGCTTTGATCGTGGCCATAGTATCCTCAGGTGTTTAGATCAGCTTTTAGTGTGGATTTGCCTGTTACTGAATCTGTTGAATCAAAAATTCTTGTAATCTTGCAATCTTGCAATCTTTCATTTTTTCAATTTTGCAATTTGCATTTACTCTTCTTTATACCCAAACCGATCCAGCCAATTCTTATCCTCTCTCCAATCCTCACGCACCTTCACATGCAGATCCAGAAATACGGCATGACCGAGGAATTCCTCTATCGATCTTCGCGCCACACTGCCGAGTCTCTTGAGCGCCTTCCCTTCTTTTCCGATCAGGATCCCTTTCTGTGAATTCCGTTCGATGACGATGTCGGCAGAGATGAAGTATTTTCCCTGTTCCCGCTCCTTGAACTCGATGATATCCACTGTGGTGGAATACGGGATCTCCTGTTCATATTGTTCGAAGATCTTTTCGCGGATGATCTCGCTGACGAAGAACTTTTCCTGTGCATCGCTGACGATCTCCGTATCATAGTACGGCGGATTCTCCGGGAGATATTTCACGAGCGTGGTAACAAGTTCCTTCACATTGAACTTTGTCAGCGCGGAGAGCGGTATGATCTCATCGAACGGGAAGATGGACTGCAGTTCCGCCAGCATCGGCAGGACCTCTTCTTTTTTGAGCAGGTCCAGTTTATTCACGATCAGAAAGGTCGTTTTATTCGCCGCTTTGATCCGTTCGACCGCTTCGTTGTTCCTGTCGTAGGCACGGCTCTTCACTTTTTCCGCATCCACAAGCATCAGCACGACATCCGCATCCGCTACCGCCTGCGAAGCGAAATGCATCATCACCTCCTGCAGCATATACTTCGGCTTGATGATGCCGGGAGTATCCAGAAAGACGATCTGATATCCTTCGCCGCTGTGGATGCCGAGGATCTTATGGCGGGTGGTCTGCGGTTTGTTGGTGACGATGGAGATCTTTTGCTGAATGAGTGCGTTCAAAAGCGTCGATTTGCCGACGTTCGGTTCGCCGATGAGGGCGACATACCCTGCTTTATACGGTGACGGTGTGGTTTCCATTGCCGTAAATGTACGCAAAAAAAGCGGTGGGAAAAAATGGATATAGCGTGGAACGTGATGCGCTGATGATGCAACAGCAAAACACGATCGAGGGTGTCTTGATTTCCGCACAGCGTGATGCACCAGGACGATGGCTCACGCATTCCGGACTAATCCTTTGATAATCGTGAAAATCTTGATACCTTGAACGTATGAGTACACTGACAAAGCATATTATCCTGAAAAAAAATGAGGACCGGAGACTGGTCCACGGTCACCAATGGATCTTCAGCAACGAGATCCAGCGCATCGTCGGCGAACCTGCCGGCGGAGATGTCGTTGAGATCCTCCGCAGCGACGGCAAATCACTGGGGATCGGATTCTACAATGCATCTTCCTTGATCGCTGTCCGCCATCTCTCTCCCATCGTCGAAGAAGTGAACGAACAGTTCTTTTCGGTGAAGATCCGTAACGCATACGAATTGAGAAAGAAACTCTTCCCGGGCAATGACACATACCGCGTCGTGAACGGTGAGAGCGATTTCCTTCCGGGATTGATCATCGACCGCTACAACGAATACATCTCCATCCAGACATTTTCCATCGGAATGGACCTGCGGCTGGAGTTGATCTGCTCCGTCGTCGAGTCGATCTTTGCACCGAAAGGGACCGTGGAGCGGAATGAATCACCGCTGCGGACGCTGGAAGGGATCCCGCTTCGTAAGAATATCCTCCGCGGTGCCATCGCACCGACTGTAGCGGATCTGAACGGAGTAAAATTCACCGTAGATATTATGGAAGGACAGAAGAGCGGATTCTTCCTCGATCAGAGGAACAACCGGACGATCTCCAAACCGTTCGCACAAGGTGCAACAGTGCTGGACTGCTTCTGCAACGAAGGGGGATTCGGATTGTACGCCGCGCAGTACGGCGCCAAACGGGTGGACTGTGTTGATATCTCCGAAGATGCACTCGGAAAAGCGAAAGAGAATGCAGCACTGAATGGACTCACGAATCTTCAATTCCATACTGCTGATGTCTTCCAGTTCCTTGAGCGTTCGGTAAAAGAAGCACAACGGTGGGATGTGGTCATTCTTGATCCTCCCTCCTTCACGAAAAGCAAGAAGACCGTCTCCAATGCGATCAAAGGATATAAGGAGATCAATGCAAACGGACTCCGCGTAACAGCTCCGAACGGGATCTTCATCACTGCATCCTGTTCACACCATATCGACAGGGACACATTCCTGGAGATCGTGCAGGAAAGCAGTTCAAAAGCGAACAGACGGATCAAATTGCTTCAGTTTTCCGGAGCATCACCGGACCATCCGACTCTACCATCTATGCCGGAAACTCATTATCTTAAATGTGCGTTGTTCAGTGTAGAGTAGAATAGTACGCTGCTGTTGATCTTCTCACCCTTTTCAACAGTAGACCGGTATATTTTTCCCTTTGTGAGGTTGATATGCGACAAATACTCCTTTCCATAGTGATCGGATCGGTATTCCTCTCGGCTCAGAGCAAGGATTCCACCATTATTTTTACATCACCGGATCCGGAAGTGACCGCACCCGCTCATTCGGACTATGATAAAGCATGGGGAGTGGATATTCTCCTCTCCAATAACGGCTTCGGTCTTGCGGGCTTCTACCGGCATCAATACACACGTGAACTTTCCGGGACGGTCATGCTCGGGATCGCAGAGTCCAAAGACGACAACGAAGTGGAGTATTTCGATTATTGGGGACAATCCTACGTTCCGGGAAAGATCAACCGCTTTCTGATGATGCCGGTGATGCTCGGTGTGCAGTATCGGCTTTTTGCGGATGATATCACCGACAGTTTCCGTCCGTATGTGAATGCGGGTGCAGGTCCGACGATTGTGTTGGCATCTCCCTACAACAAGGAATTCTTCAATAGCCTTGCCTACGGCAGAGCGCATTATACGCTGGGCGGATACCTCGGGATCGGCGCCTATTTCGGTGCGGATATGGGAAGCCTCTCCGGCATCAACATCCGGTATTATTTCATTCCGTTCGTGAACGGCATCGAGAGTCTGAAAGATCCCGATGTGGATGTATATCCTGCGCCGGGACAGTCATTCACCCCATATACCATTCCAGGCAAGGTCCGCAAGAAAAGTGATTTCGGCGGATTCTTCATCACCATCAATCTCGGTTCGGCATTCTAATCAGAACAAGGAACAGGCATGCTCGTTACACTTCAGCGTATCAATCAGCATTACAAACTGGAAGCAAAGAACGACAAAGGGAATGTGATCACATTCGACAATACGAAGGATGGCGGCGGGGATGATGAGGGGTTCCGTCCGATGCAGTCGCTGCTTGCAGCGGCGGGAGCGTGCAGTTCCATCGACGTGATCTCCATCCTGAAGAAACAACGGTTCGAGGATTTTTCGTTGAGTGTGAACGTTGAAGGAGAGCGGGATACCGGCAAGGATGCCAACCTCTGGAAGAAGGTCCACCTCCATTTCACCATCACGGGAGATGTTCCTGTTGAGAAAGCCCAACGGGCCGTTGAGCTTTCTGTCACCAAATACTGTTCTGTGTCCAAGACACTCGAAGCTGCCGGCGCAGTTGTCACCGGCAGCGTTGAAGTGGTCCGGTGATCATTTCGCCAGTTTGAATTTGACCGGCAGCACCAATTCGGATTGGATCGGAGTACCGTTCCGAAGCGCCGGTTTGAATTTCCACTGCCAGATAGCATCAAGCGCTTCTTTCTCCAGCTGATTCACCGACTGCGCAAACTTTTCCATGACTTCTTTCCCTTTGATCTTCCCTTCATCTGCATAGACATCCTTCTCATAGCATCGGGCGGAAAGGATCTCTCCGGTCTCCGACACTTTCACATTGAAATAGAATATTCCCTCTACTCCGTTCACTTTTGCTTCGACGGGGTAACTCGGTGATTTAGTACTGATCGGGACCGGCTGGACATTCTCTTTATCCGCCGTCTCTTTCATTCCGCTCTTCTTCAGCATGAAGAAGGATGTTGCCGGCTTCCCGGATTCGACATACAGATTGTTCTGAGTCTGCACATCATATCCTTCTGCACTCGCGCGTATCTGATAGAATCCTTCTGCGACCCCGGTGATCTTGAATTGTCCGTCCTTCTGTGTGACGGTCTTCAGTCCGCTGCCGAGCAGTTCCACCGTCGCTTTTTCCACCGGCGAACGGTCG
>CALRIY020000059.1:0-24403 GCA_943364975.1 Synechococcus sp. UW140 | reverse complement strand
AAGCGTGTCTCGATGACGACAACGGGGATGTCCGGATCGAAGCGGCGCAGGCGATGATCGATATCGCAGGAGTGGAGATCCTCTCTCCGATTTTGATGCGGCTGAAGGATATGTCCCCGTGGATGCAGGTGCGGCTCTCCCGTTCCATTTTGAGTTTCGGCGAGCATTCCGTCCCACATCTGATCGTGGGAATGCGCTCGAAATTCCCGAAGATCCAGGGATTCTGCGCGGAGAACCTCGGCATTCTGGGAGATGTGAAAGCGGTGCCGACGCTGCTGGAATATATCGATTACAGTGTGATGGAAGTGAAACATAAGAGTTTGATCGCGCTCGGCAGGATCGGAGATGATCACAGCATACCGGTCGTGGCGAAATATCTCCGCGCAGCAGAGGAACAGCTGAGGATCGATGCGGCAAAAGCAGCGGGAAATCTCTCGACACCCTCCATTGCGTACGATCTGTACTGGCTGCTGGTGAAGGATACCATCGGAGTAAAACTTGCTGCAGCTGAAGCTTTGTCGCGGTCCGGCGAGCTGGGAATCCGCAGCCTCCGGTACGCATTGAGTCATAAGGATGAACAGGTGAGGATGATCGCGATGCAGTTCCTGCACGAATCGGGACACGCTGCGGTGCTGCCGGGGGAGGGAGTATGATGGATTTTCTCTATGAGTTCACCAATGTTGTGCTGAACTCCTACGCCGTGTTCATCATCGGTTTCTTCGTCTTCGTGAATGTGTTCTATTTTTCCATGTACACCATTTCCTTCGGCGCGATCATCACCTATCTCCGCCGCCATGAATTCTGTGATTACCGTGTGATCATGCAGTCCGAACTGACACCGGCGGTCTCCATTCTCGCACCGGCGTACAACGAATCCGCCACCTGCATCGAGAGTGTCAATTCCCTCCTGAAACTGAACTATCCCACGGCAGAAGTGGTCTTCATCAATGACGGAAGCAAGGATGATACGCTCAATGTGGTGATCAAAGAGTTCGGCATGATCAAAACGGAGCGCGCGTATCTGCCGACGATCGCCACGAAGCCGGTGCGGGGCATCTACGTTTCCACGCGTCCCGAATACCGGAATTTGATCGTGGTGGACAAAGTGAACGGCGGAAAAGCGGATGCGCTGAATGTGGGGATCAACGTTTCGCGCTATAATCTTGTCTGCGCGATCGATGCCGACTCCATTCTGGAGAGCGATGCGCTGCTGAAAGTAGCGAAGCCGTTCCTGGATGACGAGAGGGTGATCGCTGTGGGCGGGATCGTCCGCATAGCGAACGGCTGCAAGATCGAACGGGGGCATGTCACCGACGTGCGTCTCTCCAATAAACTGATCCCCTCCTTCCAGGTGATCGAATATTATCGGGCGTACCTGTCCGGACGGATGGGATGGGGCGCGATGAACGGTCTTCTCATCATTTCCGGTGCGTTCGGACTCTTCAACCGTGAGATCGTCCTGAAGGTCGGCGGATATAAGCATGACACGGTCGGCGAGGATATGGAACTGGTGGTGCGCATGCACCGGTATTGTCTGGAGAATGACCGTCCGTACCGGGTGGAGTTCGTTCCGGATCCGGTCTGCTGGACGGAAGCTCCTGAAACGTTGAAGATTCTCGGACGGCAGAGGAACCGATGGCACCGCGGACTGCTCGATACGCTGCTGATCCACAAAGCGATGCTGTTCAATAAGAGATATAAAGTGCTCGGTCTGGTCAGCGTTCCGTATTTTGTCTTCATTGAACTGCTTGGTCCGGTGATCGAGGCGCTCGGATATTTCGCCGTGGGATTCGGATTCTATCTCGGGATGGTGAACATGGAGATCTTCATCCTCTTCTTCGTAGTGTCGGTGATCTACGGCGTGATGTTCTCCATCAGTTCGGTGATCCTGGAAGAGATCTCATTCCATCGGTACCCGAGAACGCGCGATCTGCTGAAACTGCTGCTGCTCAGCGTGGTGGAGAATTTCGGTTACCGTCAGATCACGGTGTGGTGGCGCATCAAAGCATTCTGGGATTATGCCCGCGGCGTACAGTCGTGGGGCGCCATGACCCGCGTCGGATTCAAGAAACAATAAGTTCAATCATTTTTCCATTCGGTAAAGCTGCGTTTATGTCCGAACAAACTTTCTTTCAACGGTTCTCGAACAATCTTCTCTATTCGGCGCAGCCGTTCGTGATGATCAATTATCTTGCGGCGGTGATCTTCTTTGCTGTACGGATCGCTGAACTCGTATCGGTCCGTCATGTGATCGGTGAAGGGACGTCCATCGCGGCGATCATCGTTCATGCTCTCCTGATCGATCTTCTCGTTCTTTCGCTCTTCATGCTCATTCTGTCGCTGATCTATCATCTTCTTCGGCGCTTTGCCGGACAGACCGCGGCAGTGCGGGTCCACACCATACTGCTCTTTATTCTTCTGTTGGTCTCGGCTGGACTTTCCCGGTACTATACTATCACGCTTCTTCCGCTGGGTGCGGATTTCTTCGGTTATTCCTGGAATGACGTCATTGAAACAGTGATCGCCTCCGGCGGGATCGATCTGATCACCATGCTGGCCATCGCCGCAATGGCGGGGATCATCTTCACCCTTCCGATGATGGCTCGGAGACTTCCTGCGCCGAAATTCCTTGTGAACGGGTTCTATATATCGGCAGTGCTCTCCATCCCTCTGCTGTGGGGATTTGCACCTTCACCGGCAGATTTTAAGAATGATTCAGAATTCACCGCGGTGGAGAATAAACTGCTTCACTTTGCGGGAGGTTCCATCCGGTATGCTGCGGGGAAACTTGTCGGCGGTGCGGGGAATTCTGCGGCAGAATATCCGTTCCTGCATGAAGATACGGAGCCGGACGTTCTCGGTAATTTCATGACGCTGAACAAGGTCAAACCGAACATCGTCGTCATCATCGTCGAGGGACTCGGCCGATCCTTCGTGACCGGCGGGAGCTATCAGGGATTCACGCCGTTCTTCGATTCACTTTCCGCGCATGGTCTTTTCTGGAGGAATTTTCTCAGCACAACCGGGCGGACGTTCGGTGTGCTGCCTTCGCTGACAGCGTCGCTGCCGTTCGCCGAGAAAGGATTCATGGAGTTGGGGGAGCGTATGCCGGAACATCATTCTCTTTTCACGCTGCTGCAGCAGAACGGATACCGCACATCGTATTTCTACGGAGGAAAGATCAATTTCGACATGCAGAACATCTTTCTGGAACGTCAGAATATCTCCGCCATTATTGACGCCGGAGATTTCCCGCCGTCGTATGAGAAGGCTCCGCCGAATGAGTCCGGATTCTCGTGGGGTTATGCCGATGATGATCTCTTCAAACGGTCGCTGCAGGAGATCGAAGAGCGCAATTTCACGCCGCGTCTGGATGTGTACATGACACTTTCGACGCACGAACCGTTCATTCCGCCGAATGCAGAACGATACCGTCAGCTGTTCGAAGAGCGGCTGAAGGGAATGGAGATGAGTGAGAATGAACGGACCGAGTTTCGGGAATATCGGGATATCTTTTCATCGCTTCTGTACACCGATGCAGCCCTCCGGAATTTTTTCAATGCCTACCGGAAGCGAAGTGATTTTGCAAATACCATCTTCATCATCACCGGAGATCACCGGCTCATCCCGGTTCCGATGGATTCCAAGATCGACCGGTACCGCGTTCCGTTCCTGATCTATTCCCCCATGCTGAAGAACGGTGTGGAGTTCAGTTCCGTCTCCACACACGCCGATGTTCCTCCTACTCTGGTCGCATTCCTCCGGAATAATTATCCGATGATCTTTCCGAAACAGAACCATTGGATCGGTACGGTGATCGATACGGCACGGGAATTCCGCGTGAATCGCTCGAGAGCCTTCATGCCGTTCAAGGGGGAGATCTCGGATTATCTCTTCGGAAGATATTTCCTGTCCGGTGAGAGATTGTTCAAAGTGAACAACGGCCTGAATATCGAAGAGATCCGGAATGACAGCATCAGGGACCATCTTGCGGCGCTGCGGGGTGATTTCATCTCGAACAGCAGTTATGCCGTTGCGATGGACAGGATCTATCCGCACGAACGGCGGCGGACGGAGCAGCGTGACGGGATGAACGACGATTCCCTCTTTGCCCGGATCGACAGGCAGACACTGAACAGCGATCAGCTCTTCATTATGGCCCGCGATACGGCCTTCAAAAAGTATTATGCCGAAGCACGCGTCATTTGCCGCCGGCTGCTGGCGATCAATCCCGATTATCACGATGTCCGCATGCTGCTTGGAAGGACATACGCATGGGATCATCAATACCTGGAAGCAAGCGATGCGTTTACCGAGGTGATCCGCCGCTCGCCGTCGTATGCCGATGCTTTTTTCGGATTGGCTCAAGTGCAGTTCTGGTCCGGTAATCTTGAGGAAGGATTGAAGACGGTAAATAAAGCGATCGATATGCTTCCGGCGAATATGGAGGCCAGGTTCCTCCGCGCAACGATCCTGGATGAAATGGGGCGGTCATCGGAAGCGCTGACGGAGGTCGAAAAGGTCCTCAAACAAGCTCCTGCCATGGAAGATGCGAAACTACTGAAAAAGAAGATCATTCTTACAAAACGGTAAATGATGAATGGCGATCCGATGATGAAAACATTCCAACGATTTGCAGCGGTGTTCTTTCTGGTTACGTGTACGGTTGCAGCTCAGCCGGCGCTGGATTCTCTCGGCACTGAAGAACTGTTCTTCCGGGCACGGACTTTGGCGTTCAACGGACAACGTGATTCGGCACGGATCCTCTTGAAAGCCGCACTTGTGAAGAGTCCTTCCTATGCCGATATCCGTATCCTGCTGGCGCGAACATATGCGTGGGACGGACAGCGCGAAGAGGCTCGGAGGGAGCTGAAGATCGTCCTGAAAGAGAAACCGAATTATCTTGATGCACTCAACGCTGCGCTCGATGTGGAAATGTGGGATGATAAGCTGAATGACGCGCTGGTCCTCTGCAATACCGCACTCCGGTATTTTCCGAACGAAGAGGATTTGATCGTCCGCCGTGTGAAGATCTACCGTGATATGAACAAAGATGTGGAAGCGCTCTTCTCGCTCTCGATCCTGGAAGATATCAACCGGACCAATCCGAACATCGAACCGCTCCGTGAATCGATCAAGACCAAATCGCTGCTGAACAGCGTCAGTGCTTCATATTCGTACGACTGGTTCGAAGGGACACGCTTTGATCCCAGAGAATCCTATACACTTCAATATTCCCGTGTGACATCGTACGGATCCATGATGCTGAAACTGAACAGTGCGCAGCGGTTCGGCAACATCGGCCGTCAGCTGGAATTTGATGCGTATCCGAAGATCGTCAGCGGCATCTATGCATATGTGAATTACGGGTATTCATGGACAAAGAATTTTCCGAAACACCGTTTCGGTTTGGAACCGTTCTTCAAACTTCCTGCAAGTTTCGAAGGATCCATCGGCACGCGGCTTCTGTTCTTCAGTTCAAGTCCGGTGGATATCTACACAGCCTCCGTCGGCTATTATTACGGCAATTACTGGTTCTCGCTCCGCACATATCTTACCCCGGGGACCGTTCAGCTTTCACGATCGCTCTCGCTCACCATCCGTCAATACTTCGGCGGTGACGGCACGTACGCATTCGTGAAGGGGGGAGCCGGTTCATCACCGGACGAGGATAATTATATCGACACGTCGGGAACGAAGATCAATCTGCTGAAATCCCAGAGTGTCGGTACGGGTGTTCAATGGGTGATCGACAATCAGTCCACGGTGGATGTTTCTGCCGATTACAAGTATGAGGAGATCGTTCCCGGTACTCTTCTCAGCAATTATTCCCTCTCCATAGGATACAAATATAAATTCTGATATGTCCGGACAACTGACGCTCACACCGATAGGTTTCATCCGCACACCGTATCAGGAGAAGCAGCACGCTCCCCGTCAGCCCGGTATGGACAAACGAACCACCGTCGGCGTGATCGAACTGGTGCCGGATAAAAATTTCGATCAAGCGCTGGAATATCTGGAAGGTTTTGAACGGATATGGATCCTCTTCTGGTTCCATCAGAATAACGACTGGAAACCGAAAGTGCTCCCGCCCCGCAGCGGCAGGACCAAACGCGGAGTCTTTGCCACACGCTCACCGCATCGGCCGAATCCCATCGGTCTCTCGCTTTGTACGCTGATTGATGTGAAAGGGAGAACGATTCGTGTTGAAAATCCGGATCTGCTGGATGGAACGCCAATCCTCGACATCAAACCTTATATCCCGTATGCAGAAGCCTTTCCCGATTCGGAGATCGGATGGCTTGCAGAGGCGGAACATCCGGATGAGCCGCCGTACTCGGTAGAAATATCCGACCTCGCGAATGAACAAGCGGAATGGCTCAGTACACATCACGATATCCATCTGCTGGACCGTGCAGTCGATATCCTTTCGTTCGATCCTCTTCCGCATTCCTACCGGCGCATCATGAAGAACGAGTCGGGCGGATATGTGATGGCAATAAAATCCTGGAGAGTATTCTATACGATCTCGGAGAGGACCGTTTCGGTCACCGGGATTCAAAGCGGATACACAAAAGAGGTGATCGAGCGACGATCAGGAGAAACTGGAGTTCTGCACGATCAGGATGCGCATATCCGGTTCCACAAAAAGTTCCAGTCTTCATAACCATTTGGGAAGCCCGTCGTGCGATATATCTTTTTTCTTCTCTTCGTCCCATTTTTGAATGCTCAGATCTCAGACGATTCTGGTCCCTTCATTCGGTTCTTTCCTGAGAATGCCTATATCTCGCCATTCACCGCAGATGCTCACGCTCACCGGACGGAAGTGGAAAACATCCTTATATCGAAGGATATCCGCGCTTCGATGGGGATCATGCTGCCGGTCCTTGATCTTCAACTGTTCGGAAAGGAAATGCAGGCGAGTCTCGGCGCCTCGGTCCACTTCGAACTTCATCCTGTCGGACAAGCGCAGATCGTTTCGAATGATTACTATATTGATTTTGTGACGCTCGATATACCGCTCCACGATAATCTGTTCCTCCGCAGCGTGCTTGGACATACGAGTCACCATTTCAGCGATAACTGGTATGAACGGATGAAACTGGCCTCTTCCGTCCGCTACTCCCGGGATTATCTGAAGCTGTTTGCGGTCTATCAGAAGGGCCGTAACGATCAGTTCTATCTTGGTGCGGATTATGCCTATACACTCACCATCGGGACCCGGATAAAAAAGCCGTTGATACTCCAGGCGGGGGGTATCGTTACGTTGAAAGAGTTTGCTCCGTTCGTTCTCTACGCCGCAGCAGACAGTAAAGTGCATCAGGAAGCGCAATACTCCGCCACGACCACCGTTCAGTCCGGCGTCATGATGCCGATCCAATCCGGCCGAGTGGTTCGGCTTGCTCTTCAATACCGGACCGGACTCGATGAGCGGGGGCAATTTTTTCCGCAGCACCGTTCATTCGCTGCAGTGCTGATCTCTTTTGAATGAGCGGACCAGGATCCTTCTTCTTCAATTGAATATTGAGATTTTGAACAGAAATCTGAGTACTCTGTTGCATTGTACATTATTCTTTTCCCGATCATCAGGAATCATTATGAGATATCCACTTTTTCTTATCGTTTTGCTGGTATCATTTGCACAATCCCGTTCCATCGGGATCATTCCCGAACCCCGTTCTGTGATGGAGAAGAATCTTCAATTCAAGATCACCTCTTCCACGAAGATCGTCATCGGGAAAGGGACATCCGGCATGGAATTCATTGCCGAACAGGTGAATAACGAACTCTCTACGCTGAAAGAGATGCAGTTGAAAGTCGCTGCAGCCGGTGATGTTCGGAAGTTGACGGCGAACTTCATCTACATCGGGAAACCGACCGACGAATACGCAAAGAACCTTCTTGCTGAACGGAACGGGAAATTATCACCGGAGATGAAGGCGGAAGGATATTTTCTGGATGTCGATGCGAAAGGGATCGTGATCATCGCCGAGTCCGAAAAAGGACTGATGTACGGTACGATGTCGCTGCTTCAGCTGATGCGGCTCGAGAAGAGGAGCATCGTTGTTCCCGGAGTGACCATCAGTGATCATCCGTTGCAGAAGATTCGCGGTATTACGGATGATATCAGCCGCGGACAGATCTCCACTCTGGAGAATTTCAAAAAGATCGTCCGCTTCTGCGCCCGGTATAAAATGAATGTCTATTCACCGTATATCGAGGATGTCTTCCAGTTCAGAAAGCACCCTCTGATCGGAAAGAACCGCGGCGCACTCACTCCCGCAGAATGCAAAGAATTGGATGCATACGCAAAGAGATATCATATTGAAGTCATTCCCATCTTTGAAACACTCGGCCATTGGGAGAATATCCTCATCCAGCCGGAGTATGAAAAATTTGCCGAATTTCCGGGGGCGCATACGGTCAATGTCTCGGATGAGAAAGTGTATGCGATGCTCGATGAGATGATCGGCGAGATCGCCTCCTGTTTCAGCTCACCGTATTTCAATATCGCAGCGGATGAATCGTGGGATGTCGGCCTCGGCGTGAACAGGGAACGGGTGAAGAAAAGCGACCTGGCGACGGTCCATGCCGAACATTATAAACGGACATTTGACCTGGTGAAGAAACACGGCAAGAAAGTGATGATGTACGGCGACATTATCCTCGAACATCCTGAGATCCTGAAGAAGATCCCGCAGGATGTGACGATGGTGGACTGGCATTACGGCACACAGTTCGATTATACGAGTCCGGAGATCTTCCGCAATGCCGGATTCCCGTATGTTGTTTCGCCGGCGGTCTGGAACTTCACCGGACCATTCCCGAACTTCCTGAATACGTTCTTGAATGTTCAATTTCTGAATGCGGACGGTTACAGGAATAATTCACTCGGAATCCTTTGTTCCAGCTGGAATGATTTCGGCGGTGAAGCCCTGCGCGAATTGAATTATTACGGATATGCGTGGAATGCGGAATGTGCGTGGAATCCGGATTCGGCCGATATGAATTCTTTCAGCCGGAATTTCTTCGCCGATTTCTTCGGCACCGAACGAACGGAGGATCTCCGCCTTGCGTATGCATTGTTGAGCGATCCGTCCAATCAGTATCATTGGTACGAACTCTGGCGCCATCCGCTTCTGCCGAACCGCGACGATATGATCTGGGAAAAACGGATCCCGCTCGTGCAGCGGATGCAAAGCATCAATACGACCATGCCGCTGGTGCAGGAGTCCATTGAACGCGCATCGAAGCTCGTCACCCGGAACGCGGATCATCTGCAGTACCTATCCTTCATCACAAAATTGAATCTTTGGTTCGCCGCGAAGATCGAAGGACAGGAACGATTCCGGCTGCTGCTGAAAGATACAATCTCCACACGGAGTGCGATCGCCGCCAAAGCGGCGGCAATTTCACGGCAGGTGACGGAGCGGCTGAACAGTGTGCGCAGCGAGTTTGAGAGAGTGTGGCACACTACGAATAAGACCCCATCGCTGGAATTGCTGCTGAAACGATATGATCGTCAGGCAGCGTATTGGAACGAGATCGCCGAACGTGCACAGGAGACCTCCGTCATCGATCCGGTGATCGCCAGTCAATGGATCTGGCATCCCAAAGCGGCAGCGCCGCCGAAGGATTCATTGTCTGCGCCGAAAGCATTTTTCAGAACAGTGCTTCCCGCTGCGGGACGGATCCGCTCGGCAAAGGTGCAGCTGCTTGCCGACACACGGGCGATCCTGACCGTGAACGGGAAATCTGCCGGCGACATTTCCGCCCGGCGCTCCCTCTCGCTGACCGTGGAGAATCAGCGGGCGAAGATCTTCGATATCACGCCGCTGCTGAATGATTCCGTGAATGTGATCGGCATCGAAGCGGAGAATTATCAATTGAACGGTTCGGCGAGTGTCAATCTGTACGGAGAGTTCATCACTGAGAATGGAATGAAACAGACCGTCCGAACGGATTCAACATGGTTAGTATCGGAAACTGCTCCGGCCGGATGGAGCACACAGCAGTTCTACGCAAACTCCTGGCAATTCTCCGCGGTGAAAAAATATCCGTACCCGGTCGTCGCGCCGAACATCACCGCCGGCAGAACAAGCTGGTTCGAACGGTAGGAGCGTTATGGAGACAACACCATATCATGAACCGATCGAACGGTACTTCATCGACTGCTGCAGGACAAAACTCGTGCGTGAGTACCTTCCAAAGATCATACAATCCATCGAACCTCTGACGGAAGAGGATATCTGGTGGCGTGCGCATGAGACCAATAATTCCATCGGGAATCTCATGCTGCACCTTTCGGGCAACATCAGACAGTGGGTTGTTCAGCATTTGGGAGGGAAAGACTTCCGGCGCGACCGTCCTGCTGAATTCGCAGACAGAGGCTCGTTTTCCAAGCAGAAATTGATCGATCAGCTGAGTTCGGCCGTTGCCGAAACTGATTCCGTCCTTGCTCAATGTGCGGAAAACGATCTCCGTACCCTCTATACTATACAAAAATATCAGGTGACCGGACTGGAAGCAATTCTTCATATTACGGAACATTTTTCGTATCATGTTGGGCAAATAATTTACATCTCAAAGCTCAGAACAGGGAAAGACCTGAAGTTCTACGATCTCTAAACGCTTGAACGCAGAACTGACAGAGATGCTTTTTCAAAATGCACCAGCACCCGTCTGACAACAATGCGGGTAAGCATAAAATCCCTTGAAGGGTCATTGAAATAATATTAGTGGTTGTTGTTTTTTGCAGGTTTGGTGATTTTGTGCCTTCGTGGCAGACATCAAAAAAAATCTATCTTCATCTCACTTTCGGCGATCCTTTATGCAGGAATCCACAACAGATACCGAAGTAAAGATCCATCACCGGCCGATCGTCCGCTGGACATTGCTCGCGGCCGGAACGGTACTCGTCGGTATCGGTATCCTCGGTATCTTCCTTCCGCTCCTCCCTACGACGGTCTTTTTCCTGATGGCCGCCTGGTGCTACGCCCGCAGCTCACAGCGATTCTATGACTGGCTCCACAAGAACAGAATATTCGGTAAGTATCTGAAAAATTACCGCGAAGGACACGGGATTCCCCGTACCACACGGATCGTTACAATTGTTGTCTTGTGGGGCGGGATCTTATACTCTATATTCGTTACGGAATCCATCATCGTCCGATTGCTGCTTGCCTCGATCGCCGTCGGTGTGACGATCCATCTGGTGATGATCCCGACATACACGGAAGATTAACCGATTCTCCAACCATCAATTCCTTTTACCGTAGGAGCGCCATGAAAAAACTATTCACGCTGCTCTGGCTGTGTTGTGCCTACCTCCCTGCACAATCCACCCAGCCCGCAGAAGGGATCCGCAGGAATACTCCCGCCGTTCACGCACTGAAGAATCTCACCATCATTCCCTCTCCGGGAAAGAAGATCCAGAACGGTACCATCATCATCCGTGACGGAGTCATTCAGGCTGCAGGGAGCGGTATCGCTGTTCCTGCCGATGCGCGGGAATGGGACTGCACCGGATTGACCGCATATGCCGGCATGATCGACCTTGCTTCCGATTACGGACAGCCGAAACCAAAATCTCCCGGCGGCACTCCCGAGAAACCTCGCGGCGCTAATTACTGGAATCCGAATGTTACCGCCGATCTTTCCGTCGCATCGAACTTTCTGCCTGAAAAAGAAGCGGCGGAGAAACTCCGTGCTGCCGGTTTTACGACGGTCCTTTCCGTTCCGCAGCAGGGTGTGATGAAAGGGAAGAGTGCATTGGTGAATCTCGGCGACGAATCGCCGAATGCACAGATCCTTCGCGCGGATCTCTTTCAGCACGTGAATCTTTCCTTCCAGAATTTCGGCGACGGTTATCCCGACTCGCACATGGGGACTATCGCCCTCATCCGTCAGACGCTCATCGATGCCAAATGGTATTCGGATGCGCAGAAGATCTATGCAAAGAATCCGGCTCAGCCGCGTCCTGAAGAGAACAGGACCCTTGCGGCGCTGGAGAACACCGTCAGCAGCAAACAGGCCGTCGTGATCGAAACGAACGACGAACTGAAAGCGCTCCGCGCCGATCGGATCGCCAAAGAATTTTCCCTGCAGTGGATCCTCCGCGGAAGCGGATATGAATACCGCAGGATCGATGCGATCAAGGAACTGAAAGTTCCGGTCATCCTTCCGGTCAATTTCCCCGATGCACCGTTTGTGGAAACACCGGAGGAGGGTTTCAATGCCGGATACGAGGAACTGCGTCATTGGGATTTCGCTTCCGAGAATCCTTCCCGGTTGAAAAAAGCCGGAGTCACTTTCGCGATGACCGCTGCACTGCTGAAGGAGCCGGCGAAATTCCGATCGATGGTCAAAACAGCCATCGACTGCGGTTTGAGCGCAGATGATGCGCTTGCTTCGGTCACTCTCATCCCTGCGCAACTTGCAGGAATGGAGAAGGTGCTCGGCTCCATCGAAACCGGAAAGATCGCAAATATCATTCTGACGGACGGTGAGCTGTTCGCCGAGAAGACGAAGATCCGCGAGACATGGGTAGAAGGGAACCGGTATGAAGTGAAGGCAGCATCAGTCGATCTCCGCGGGATCTGGTCTTATATGCTGGATCTGAGTAATGCGGGATCCGACTCCGGCCGCTTCGACATTTCCGGTGAGCCGGATGCATTGACCGTCTCGGTTCTCAAAGGACCGCAAAAAGTAAAAGCAGCCACAGCGGCATTAAATAAGAAATATTTTACGCTCTCGGTTGACGGTGATTCCATCGGAACCGCCGGGATCATTCGCTTTTCCGGTACGGTGAACGGAGAAATGCTTGCAGGACAAGCAGAGCTGCCGAACGGTCAGTCCGCCACCTGGTCCGCACGCAGGACCAAACAATTCGAACTGAAACCGGATACTGCGAAACCGGCAGTACCGGTCTGTTCCTCCAACGAACTTGTCTATCCGGACGGAGCGTTCGGACGGAAAGAACTGCCGAAGCAGACCGACGTGCTCGTGAAGAATGCGACCTTATGGACGAGCGGACCGCAAGGGAAACTGGAAGAGACCGATATCCTCTTCACCAAAGGAAAGATCGCAAAGATCGGCAAAGGTCTTTCCGCTCCCGGCGGCGCTGTCACGATCGACGGCACCGGCAAGCATGTTACAGCGGGACTGATCGATGCACATTCCCATACGGCCATCTCGGAAGGAGTCAATGAATCCGGTCAGGCAGTGACTTCCGAGGTCCGAATCGGGGATGTGGTGAATTCCGATGATATCAATATCTACCGGCAGCTGGCCGGAGGACTCACCACGATCAATCAGCTGCACGGTTCCGCGAATGCTATCGGCGGACAAAATCAAGTGAGCAAACTCCGCTGGGGAATGCTTCCGGAGCAAATGAAATTCGAAGGGGCGATCCCGGGAATCAAATTTGCTTTGGGTGAGAACCCGAAACAGTCCAACTGGGGAGAGAAATACACCACGCGCTACCCTCAGACCAGGATGGGTGTGGAGCAGCTGATCCGCGATGAATTTACCGCTGCCCGGGAATATGAGCAGGCGATGTCTTCCGCCAAGAACACGCCGTCACTCATTCCCCCCAAACGCGATCTGGAATTGGAGACCCTTGTGGAGATCCTTAACAAGAAGCGTCTTATCCATTCCCATTGTTACCGACAGGACGAGATCATGATGCTGATGAAAGTGTCGGATGATTTCGGTTTCCAGATCGGAACGCTGCAGCATATCCTTGAAGGATACAAAGTCGCCGATGAAATTGCAAAACGCGGTATCGGCGCATCGGCCTTCAGCGATTGGTGGGCATATAAATATGAAGTGATCGATGCGATACCGTACGCCGGTGCGCTGATGAATGATGCCGGTGTCGTCGTTTCCTTCAATTCGGATTCGAACGAAATGGCCCGCCGGATGAATACCGAAGCTGCCAAGGCGGTCCGGTACGGCGGACTGAGCGAAACAGATGCATTGAAATTCGTCACGATCAATCCGGCAAAGCAGCTGCGGATCGACAACCGTGTCGGTTCACTCGAGGTCGGAAAGGATGCCGATTTCGTCATTTGGAGCGGTCATCCGCTCTCCACCTATACGATCTGCGAACAGACCTGGATCGAAGGACGTAGATTCTTCGACCTGCAGGAGGATGCTCAGATGCGGACCGAAGTTCAGATGAAGAAAGCGGAACTGGTTCAGAAAGCATTGAAATCGAAGAAGAAAGGTTCCGGTTCGTCACCGTCACCGCGAAAACCGTCCAACTATTCCTGTCACGAAGAGAATCATGAGCAGGCTGAAGCAATGGAGGTACGTCAATGAAAAACTTATATGCAGCAATACGAATGACAATCATCCTTGCAGTGTTGTTCACGATCGCTTCGGCTTCAACACCGGTCCCGGCCAAGAAACAGGAGCGTCCGATCGCACTCGTCGGCGGGACGATCCATACCGTTACCGGAGGCGTGATCGCCAATGGAACGATCCTTTTTGAAAAAGGAAAGATCACGGCGCTCGGAACATCGGTCTCGGTACCGGAGGACGCTGAACGGATCGACATGACAGGTAAGCATATTTATCCCGGCATCATCAATCCCGCATCGAATATCGGATTGAACGAGATCGAAGCGGTCCGTGCGACGCTGGATATGAATGAGACCGGCCGCATCAATCCGAATGTCCGTGCAGAGGTCTCGGTCAATCCCGAGAGTGAACTGATCCCGACCACCCGGGCGAACGGCGTCACTGTGTCGCACGTGATGCCGACAGGGAGTCTCATTGCCGGCAGGACCGCCGCGATGATGATGGACGGGTGGACAGTGGAAGAGATGACGCTCAAAGCGCCTGTCGGTCTGTATGTGAGCTGGCCGAATCTGCGCGTCAACCGTTCACCGTTCAACCGTCAGTCCGAAGAGGAGCAGAGAAAATCGATCGAAAACAATCTGCAGGAACTCCGGAACGCATTCGATGATGCCCGCGCATATTTGAAAGCGAAAAAGGCGGACGGGACCAAACATCAGACCGATCTCCGCTGGGAAGCATTCGCCCCTCTCTTTGAGAAGAAGATGGCGCTGATCGCCGGCGCGAACGAGATGGCGCAGATCCAGTCCGCCGTACAGTTTGCGAAGGATCAGAATGTGAACCTGATCATCCACGGCGGACGGGATTCCTGGAAAGTAACAGATCTGCTGAAACAGAACAACGTCAGCGTCATTGTAGAGCCGGTCCACGATCTGCCGAACCGGCGCTGGGAGGATTATGATGTTCCGTTCACCGTTCCGGCCAAATTATTTAAGGCAGGTGTGATGTTCGCGATCTCCGGCGGCGGCAACTCAACGATGGGGGACCGGAATATCGGTTTCCAGGCAGCGACCGCGTCATCGTACGGACTTCCGAAGGAAGAGGCGCTGAAGTCCGTCACGATCAATGCAGCGAAGGTCCTGGGGATCGATGCGATGGTCGGCTCGCTTGAGACAGGGAAGGATGCCACGCTCATCGTGACGACGGGAGATCCGCTGGAAGTGATGTCCGCCGTGGAGATGGAATTCATTCAGGGGAAGAAAGTGGACCTGCGTAGCAGACATACTGAACTGTGGAAGAAATATCAGGAAAAGTATCGTCAGCTGGGAATCATCAAATAGGAACTAGCGGTTTAAAAATGAAATGCCCGACTGAAAAGCCGGGCATTTCTTTTTTAAGTAACGGGGGGGGGGGGCGGATCCCGCCTACACGACATAAACAGGTCGGGACTCCGTTTGAACATACATACATCCGATACTACAAAAACAAAAACACCCGAGACAAGCTCGGGTGTTTTTGTTTTGTAGCGGGGGGCGGATTTGAACCGCCGACCTGCGGATTATGATTCCGACGCTCTAACCAGCTGAGCTACCCCGCCAAAACTTATTTAAGAACTCTCATTAATTTCGAAGCCCGCCTCTGGAGGGCTGAGCTACCCCGCCAGGGAATTGATAAATTTCTAAAATGTCAAATTGTTGAATTGCTTATTGCACCGCCGACCTGTAAAAGATGATTCCAACTTGGCCGCCGCGCTGTTTGGCGGCCGCTCTAACCAGCTGCCTGCCCCGATGCTTTTTATCGGGGAGCTACCCCGCCAAAAAGCAATTGATAATGGAGAATTGAAAATGAGAACAAGTTCATTCAAAAACTCAAAGATCCTTCAGAATGAATCTCATTCGATGCAACTCAACTACATCCTGTATTTCAACCATCCGCCTACAACAACGAAATGCAAAAAAAGGGGGATAATAATCCCCTTTTGATCTACTAAAATAGCAAAAATGACCAAAAAATCCAAGCCAAAATATTCTGTTGAATGTATCAAGGCAGAATATTAGAAGATTGTAACTTTTTACGGGAATAACGTAAATTTATAATTCATTATCAGACAAAATTATATCATTTAATCTAACTAGGAAATAAAGTTCTATGAGATTCAGATGGATCATCACAATGTTTCTGCCGGTTGTTTTGTTCACGGCAACAACATCTGCTCAATTATCATTTCATCCCTCGAAACAAAACCGTTCAGTCTTTGTACCGGCAGCACATTCCTCAAATCAGGATTCGGTTGCGGAATTTATCGTTGAGTTCAAAGAAATGCCGCTGTTCATCGCACAGACCGCTGCTTCTGCCTCGGCTTCTGTCTTTGATCACCGTTCAAGATTCAGACAGTTTGAATCCGATCTGCGCGTTCAAATGCAAACCGCCGCTGTTGGCGGACGCTCAGTCTCGATCCAAACTCACCGGGAGTTCTATAAATCATTTTTCGGGATGAGTATTACCGCACCTGCCGCTTCGGTTGCAGTCATTGAACAGCTTCCCTATGTAAAAAAGGTCCATCGTAACCGGCCGGTGAAAGCCTATCTTCAGAAGAGTCTTCAGCAGATCCGCGCAACAGAGGTCTGGGCGAATGCCGGAGTGCAGGGAGAAGGCGTTGTCGTCGGCATCATCGATACAGGCATCGATTATATGCATGCTGCTTTGGGGGGCGGACTCGGATCGACGTTCAAAGTGATCGGCGGATACGATTTCCATAACGATGATGCCGATCCGATGGATGATAACGGACACGGCACGCATGTTGCCGGCATTGTTGCGGCGGACGCCGTCTCGATCAAAGGTGTCGCTCCGAAATCGAAACTGTATGCGTTCAAAGTGCTCGGAGCAGAAGGAGGCGGGAAAGAAGATGATGTGATCGCGGCGATCGAACGGACCGTCGATCCGAACAATGACGGGAATATGAACGACAAACTTCATATCGTCAATATGAGCCTCGGATCGAGTGACGGTGACCCGGACGATGCAGGTTCGGTCGCAGTCGATAATGCCGTGAAGCTCGGCGTCACTTTCGTGATCGCAGCTGGAAACGAGGGTGATCCGACCCCCGTCTCCGGAAAAGAGAATAACTATTTTTATTCGGGAAAAGAGACCATCGGAAGTCCCGGCACCGCCCGCCTCGCGATCACGGTCGGGGCGGTGGATTCGGTGAACAAAACTGCCTATTTCTCTTCCAAAGGACCGACGCCCCGGTATTACGGCATCAAGCCGGAAGTGGTCGCTCCCGGTGTGTCGATCCGTTCACTGGCGCCGGGGAATGAATACCTGATCGAGAGCGGGACCTCGATGGCCTCTCCGATGATCGCCGGTGTGGCGGCATTGCTGAAATCAAAGTATAGTACGTTGACCCCGCAGCAGATCAAATCAGCCATCGTCAATTCATCGGTGGATCTCGGGATCGGGGTGATGGAACAGGGTGCCGGGCGCGTTGATGCAATGCGCGCGGTGTCGGCAGCATCATTCGCGGAGCCGAGCCAGATCAGTTTCGGACTGGATGATCCTTCCGTTACGACATGGACAAAGGTGGAGACCGTGAAAGTTGTCAACGCCAGGAACGTCCAGCAGAACTATTCGGTGACCTTTTCCGGTCAGAAGAGCGGTGTGACGATTTCATCTGTTCCGCAGAATTTTACATTAGCGGCAGGTGCGGTTCAGCAGCTGCTCGTCACCGTTTCGGTGAACAACACCGTGATACCGATCGTGGACGAGGATATCATTCTGCACGATGGATTTGTCCATGTGAAGGGCGCAAGCGATACGCTTCATCTCCCCTGGTCCTTCGCACGGACCACCAGGATGCTGCTCACGTTCAGCGAAGGCGATGTCCGTTTCGTCGGTTCCAGTTTTACGAATTATCTGACACCGTTCTATAATAAATTATTCTCGCGTATCTATCAGCTCGATTCGAAGACGTTCGAGGTGACCGGTGCGAACAGGGAACAATACGATTTTGCGGTCTATTTCCGGAACAGTTCTAAACTGGTCGTGAAAAGCGAACTGCAGTTCAACGGGGCGGATAATTTTTCCTTCAACGCAGCGGATGCTGTGCATGCGGTGAACTTTAAGGGAGTCGATGATCAGAATATCCCGCTGACGAATTCAACGAAGACACAGCGTGTGATGCGGGTGAATCTGCCGTTTGGCTTTCTTTTTGCCCAGCTGAACCCGGGCGTTTCCACGCTCTTCATTTCGTCTGCACCGAACAGTTTCAGCTTTTCCGGCAGCGAGGCACTGATCGATCCGCTTCACACAAAGAGGGTCGTTCTTCCGCAATATCCGGCATTTTCCGGCATCTCTTCAGCTGTGGATCTGACCAATACCGCAGGGGAATACTATCACCAGAAACTGCAGTTCACCCTGCCTTCCGGTATCTCCTCGACAAGGATGTTCACGGAAGTGATCTCCACCACCACCGATTTCGGTGAGACCTATTTCAACACTTCGATCGTCGGAACGGATACGATCCCGGCATTGAATGAACAATTCTCCTTCGATCTGTATTTGATGAAGCAGAAGGATGCAGTTTTCGGCAATTCCGTTGGATTCCACACGAACAACACCTATGCAAAAGATTTTCTGCTGGATATGTCCACCAGGTATTTTTCGATAGTGAACGACAGCGTGATGCACAATCATGCCACGCAGAACTGGTTCACGTCATACAGATCGCCGAGCGGCGGAACGATGAGATTCGGCGAATCACCGGTCTATGTGCTGAATCTTTCCTACAATAATTCATTCGGAACGTCGATCCATTTCAATCCTATCTATCACGGCGGATTGGGGGAGCAGCGTTTTGCGGATGTGAACTCCGGAACATACACCATCTATAATTCATCCGGCACTGTCTTAGCGGAGGAGCCGCTCAATAATTTCCCGCGTCAGGCCCTTGCGCTCGAGCCGGCGAAGTATCAATTGGTCCTTCGTACGGGAAATTATAAAGTGGCGAATGCACACGGCAAATTGACGCTGATCAACAACGTTGATCTGACGAAAGATATTCCCGATGCCCCGGTGTTTACCTCGTTCCGTCTGTTGAACGGACAGAAACGTCAGGGGAATAATTACAGCAAGAATGAGAATGCATCGATTCAGTTCTCATCAAAGATCTTTGCCTATCCGATGCAGCTCCCCAATCCCGATTCGGCCAGGGTATACTATCGTCCTTATAAGAGTACGCAGTGGATCCAAATGCCGGTCTCTTCCGTGATCCAGCGGTATGATGATGAAGGGACGGTCTTTACAGCATCGCTTGCACCGGCAACCGCTGTGGATTCGGTCGCGATCGATCTGAAGATCCGAGTCGTCGATTCCACGGGGAATTCGACCGAACAGATCCTTTCACCGGCATTCTCCGTCGGGAATTGGATCGATGACGGTTCAACACCTGTCGATGAACAGCCGGGAACAATTCCGGCGGTATTCACACTCTATCAAAATTATCCGAATCCGTTCAATCCTTCAACGACCATTCGGTACGCGGTGCCGACAACGGGACGCGTGAGATTGTCGGTCTATGATATTCTCGGCAGGGAAGTGAAAGCACTGGTGGATGAAGTGATGGGAGCGGGTGAGCATGCTGTTCAGTTCAATGGTGCTGATCTCTCCAGCGGGATCTATTTTTACCGGCTCACCGCCGGAACACACACCGCGCTGAAGAAGATGATCTTCGTGAAGTAATAAAAAAAAGGGCTGATCTCTCAGCCCTTTTTTATTCTCTATTGGGTATAATACTCCGACGCTTGCGTCGTTATCATGTTTGTCATGCCGAACTTGTTTCGGCATCTTTACATAAGGACCCTGAAACAAGTTCAGGGTGACGATAAAAATACCACGCTGCTTGCCCGCCTGAGGCGGGCTTGCGGCGGGGATGATTTATTGTGTGAATTATTCTGATGCAGTTACTTGAGCAATACCATCCGCTTGATCTCGCGGCGGTTCGCTGTCTCCAGCGTATAGAAATATGTCCCGCTTGAAAGTGCCCCGCCGTTGAATGATACTTCATGTGTGCCGGCGGAATAATTCCCTTCCGCGATACGCGCAACTTCCCGTCCCAGCACATCATACACTGCAATCGTAACATACTGCGCATTCGGCAGTCCGAACCGGACCGATGTACTCGGGTTGAATGGATTAGGATAGTTCTGCATCAATTCAACCGATGCCGGAAGCAGAGCGGACTTCTCCTCCGTTACTCCGGTAGCAATGCCCGGCCAGGTCGTGCCGATGCGGATACCGTCCAGCACGCACGCAACGGAAGTCAAACTGCCTCCCTGACGGATACCGACGGCGTTGATCGCATCCTGTCCTGCAGAAGAAGCATTGGTGATGAGCGCTGCGCCTGCCGCTCCTTCGGTCGTCGGCATGGAAGAGGTGAATGCCCAGAGTTTCACTTCATCATTTCCGGCGGTATTGATCGTGTATTTCATTACGATCAGGATCGGAACATTCTTCTGGAAATTCGTCGCGTTATACGTAACGGTGTTTGTGTTGCTTGTTCCGAAATTCACATTTCCCGCAGCGATCTTTACGAATAACCGTGAAGAGAATGAGGTGAAATTCGTCGCAGAGACCCTGCTGCCGATGTGGAACAGATTATCTCCGCTCCGCGTCGTAGAAGTATCGGTCACTTTGATCAGCACCGACGAATAGATGACATCCCCGTTCGACGAGATCTCATCAAATCCTTTGTTCACATCCTCGCCGCCGAGATTCGAGACCGCTACGGCATTGCCGGAATTGTTCGAATATCCGGAGAAGGTGAGTCCGGCAGTTGTGGTCAATGCATTGCTCCCGCCGCCGCTGTGGACGGACCATCCGTTGGCATTGAGCGCACCGGTGAACGGGAACTCTTCCGTCAGCAGCGTTGCCGCACTCGGCGCTTTGGCATTGCCGATGAAATTAATATTCGCTATGGTCGCGCCGGCAGTCACCGCAACGGAGACTCGTGCGTTCGGATCATCCACGAGCGGATCGCTGGATTCATTCACCCCGTTGTAATAATCCATTGAAACAGGATTGACGAACGAAAGATCGGTTGCGTCCGACGCATACGGGCCGACGCTGGATCCTTCGATGAAATCTTCACTGATCGGTTCGATGCGGAGCACATACGAGCCCGGCGCAAGTCCGGTCACAACATAATTGCCGTTATTCTGCATGAAATAATCGGTGACGGTGGAGATGCGGTTCATAAGCGAATCCGAACCGGTGCTGATCGCGATCACATTTGCGCCTCGGACGACCGATGCATTGGCGCGCACGACCGAGCCGGAGATCTTTCCGATGGTTGCCGCGTAGCCGGTTTCAGGATACAATGTGGAAACCGCAGCGATGTCGTCCGGATTCAGATCACCGAGCGGTACGTCGTTGATCGTGGCGAAGGGATACATCGTCGGGATATAGACCGTTTTCGCTGCATCGTTCTCGAACTCGCCGTTGATCTGGGTATGATCGAGTCCGATGAAATGACCGAATTCATGGACGAAAGTCGATTTCCATTCTTCCAGAGTGAAACTCAACACAGAACCGTCCGCGAAGACGCCGTTCATGATCGATTCCCCTTCATCGAAGAAACCGTCATTATTATTGTCGCCGGACCCGGCGAATCCGATCACATCCTGTGAAGCACCTTCCCCGAAGATCGAATCGGTGATGGCGCCATCGCTGTCGAAGATGATCGGATTGATGCCGTCATATTTGAAATCGGTCATGGTGGTGTATTGAAGAAAATTCGTTCCGTTCACATCCACCGGAAGAGTATCCGCAGCGGTGTGATTGAACGACACATTGGATGTTGCAACATTCTCCCATGCCTTGAAACTGGAATCGACCAGCGCTCGGGCCTGTGAGCTGGTGAAGATGCCGAGCGGACCGCGGTCCGTCTTGTATGGAATGATATTGGACTGATACCGGATCGCTTTTCCGCTCATGATATAGAGAGGACCGCCTGCGGTGAGCAGGGACGAAGCGGATCCGAGAAGGATCAGCAGAGCAAAGAGTCGAGAGAGTGATTTCATAGAGTTATTTCTTCAAAGTTGTGACAAGTGATCGGATGGTGGTGGAGAGCTCCTCTGCGGTGAGGCGCATCCCTTGAGCGCTGCCGGCGGGTGATGTTTTGAGCATCGGTGCATTTTTCATTCCGGCAAAGAGACGGGAATTGTTCGCTGCATTCCGCACATATGATGTCTGAGTTGCGGCATCCGCGATGACGGAGAATTTTCCCTGTCCCATACCGACCGGACTGGTGAATCCGTACTTGCTTGGAGCATAGAAGAGCGAGTAGATCTCTTCGCCGACGGTGAACGACGGCATCTCGCTGAATTTCAGGGTGGAACGTTTGTCCGATCCCCCGGCCATTTTCAATGTCACGGTCTGCTGATCCGCTCCGTAGAAATTCTCTTTGACGGCAATGGTGACGAATGTGGAGAGGATGTTGGTCTTCGGATCGACCGAGGAAGTCACATCGGTAACGGTGCCGTGGACGATCATTCCGGCGTGTGTGACCATCCGTTCAAGATTCATGCGGACGGTGCGCTGCGCGGACGCCGGCTGCAGCAGGAGCGCCAGGGCGACGCACAGCGATAGTGCGTGTAACGTTCTTTTCATTGTATAGAACTCCTTAAAGGTGATTAACCAAGTTAACAAAAAATTGAGTATCAACAATGAGAAATTTGGAGTGGAACGGGCAGATTGATGCAGGACAACAGAGAGAATGTTTGTGCGGAATGTCAGGAGAGCTCTTTCTTCGGATCGAATTCACCCACTTCCTTGAATTGTTCGAAGGTGCGGAGTTTGTCCAGCGGGGTGAGCATGCCGATCTCTTTGCGGGGCTGTTTGTTGTTATAATCGATCAGATAATTCCGGATCATCCGTTCCGCATCGATCTGCGTGTTAAAGGAGAATGTCAGGAAGACCTCCGGTGAATCAAAATGCTTGATCCGCTCGATCTGCAGTTTGGACTGGGATTGCTTCCGCGTGGGAATGTGCTGCTTGATGCCGAGCCGGCGGAGGTTCTGTGTGAATGCGTGCGTGCGCGAACGGGACATGGCGATGCTGGTGAATGCATTGTCCAGCGGCGTATGGATGTAATGGATCGGGAACGGGAACGATGTGAGGATGAACTGGACGAAATCGAGCGCCGAGAGAGTGGAATGACGCGCATACATCCGCGAGACTCGGAGATGCGTACATTCATCCACGGCGGAATAATAGAAATATTTCTGTTTGCCGATCGGCTTGTCGAACGGCTTCACGAAGATGATCACACGGTCGCCGGGAAGGAGCGGATCGTGCGGACGGACCTTGCGCCGTTTGATCTTCGTCCCTTTCATATCGATGCCGCTGCGGCGGAGGATCTTCCAGATAGTATTCTCAGCAAGTTCAATGCCGTACCACAGAGAGAGATACAGCTGCAGCCGTTTCTGTCCGAAGCCGGTCTGTTCGCGCAGATTCTTCAGCCGCTGGATGATGTGTTCAGGGGTTGCGCGGGGGTTGTTGTGCGGCTTTCGCGAACGGTTCTCGAGACTTTCGGAGGTCTGTTCGGCGGAGTTATATCTCTTCCACCATTTATAGAATGTCTTCCGGCTGATGCCGAATTTTTTGCAGACGGCCGGGACGCTCTTCACACGCGAATATTCCGCGAACCATTCCATCCGCTCTTCGGGTGTGGGGAGGATCTCTTTCGGGATTTTTTTCTTCTCTTCTGACATTTTTACAAAGACAGGTGACAGTATGATGGAAAAAAAACTATCTCAAGATAAGATAGTGTGCCGATTGCCGCAATCCGTAACGCTGTGAACTGCTTCCGTTAATGTGCGAAAAGTCCCATCCAGTTGCAAGGGGTAGGAACTGAAACCGCCTACGTGAACCTCCCGATCGCATATTTCTAGAACCTATCTTGTATATATGTTTTAGAGTCTTATTTTTGTTGTTCAAAACGCAACAATGGAACCAATAAGCCTGAAGCCTGTCTTCAGTAAAAAACACGTTTTTGAGATAAGGCCGGTTCCATTACTTTCGATAACATAGAACAGTA
>CALRIY020000058.1:0-24689 GCA_943364975.1 Synechococcus sp. UW140 | reverse complement strand
ACCTTGTTCCGTACAGATTCAACTCATGGAGACTCTGTCCGAGTCCCATCACATGTGCATGCGCATCGATCATTCCGGGGATGATGGTCTTTCCCTGAACGTCCAGGATGTTTTGAGATGTATACTGATTTTGTATATCTTGTGTTGTTCCGACGGCGATGATCCTGCTGCCGCGAATGGCAAGCGCTTCGGCGGCAGGATGATCGTCATCGACAGTATAGATCTTTGCATTGATGATGATACGGTCGGCGGTCTGTTTCTGCCGGACGATCCGCAGGAACACGGCAGTGAAAACAGAGAGTGCCAGAATGAGAAGAATGAGTTTTTTCATGAGGTGGTCGTTTCCTTAGCCGAAAATTACAAAAGGGATATTGTAAATGCCAATACCATTTCTTTCCGTTCGCCGTCTGTGAAAGAAATACTTTTTACTGCGTAGTGTTTTTTTGCCGAAAAATACCTATAGGGATTCCATGAAAGAATTCGATGATTTTGTCTCCATCATGCGCCGCCTGCGGAACGAATGTCCGTGGGACAAAGAACAGACGCATGAATCACTGAAAAAGCATTTTGTGGAAGAGGCCTACGAGGCGCTCGATGCGATCGACCGGAAGAACTTCGACGATCTGAAGGGTGAACTGGGGGATGTTGCGCTGCAGGTGCTCTTCCATGCCATCATCGCGGAGGAGGAAAAACGCTTCACGCTGCAGGATGTCTTCACCGCGATCAACGAAAAACTGATCCGCCGTCATCCGCATATCTACGGTGATGCCGTCGTGAACTCCGGTGCGGAACAATCAGCATTGTGGGACAAGATCAAAATGAGCGAGGGACGCATGTCCGTGCTCGAAGGGATCCCGAATCATTATCCCGCATTGATGAAAGCGGAAAAAGTGCAGAAGAAAGCATCGAAGGTCGGATTCGATTGGAAATTAAAGGAGGATGTCTGGAAAAAAGTGGAGGAAGAGATCGGTGAACTGCACGCCGCCGTCGAGTCCGGCGACAGAGAGCATACGAAAAAAGAATTCGGCGACGTCCTTTTCTCCCTGGTCAATTATTCGCGGTTCATCGGTGTCGATCCGGAGGAATCACTCCAGTCTACTGTGAAGACATTCACCGAACGATTCACCTACATCGAGAAACGATTGCTCGAACAAGGAAAAGATATCCATGCGACCTCATTGGAGGAGATGGATCTTCTGTGGAATGAAGCGAAGAAAAAGCCGTGATGAGTCAAACTGAATGACCTTATTTGCAGCGTTCACAACAAATGTTTTTATTCAATGGTATTATTAAGACTGCTTAACGATGCTTAGGATTTACGATGCGGTAATGGTAACTGTATCGTAATGATAATCCAGCAGCCGGTATCCAGCATCCAGTATCCAACATCAATCTTCAACCTTTTTCTATTTTTTACTTCGCTCGCTCTTCTTCTCCCCGAATGCCGCATACGCGTCGATGATCTCACGGACGAGCCGGTGGCGGACCACATCGGTCTTGTCAAAATAGACGAAATCGATCCCGTCGATCTTCTTCAGTACATCCTGGATCTGCACCAAACCCGACGTCGCGTTGGAGGGCAGATCGATCTGCGTCACATCTCCCGTCACGATCGCTTTGGAATTATTTCCGAGCCTGGTGAGGAACATCTTCATCTGCATCGCCGTTGCGTTCTGCGCCTCATCCAGAATGACGAACGCATTATGGAGCGTCCGTCCCCGCATATAGGCAAGCGGAACGATCTCGATGATGCGGCGCTCCATATACATCTTCAGTTTTTCACTCGGCAGCATATCATCCAATGCGTCATATAATGGACGCAGATAGGGATCGATCTTCTGCGCCATATCCCCCGGCAGGAATCCGAGCGATTCACCCGCTTCGACCGCAGGACGTGCAAGGACGATCTTGCTCACTTCATTGTTCTTCAGACTTGCCACCGCCATTGCCACGGCGAGATAGGTCTTTCCGGTTCCGGCAGGTCCGATCGCAAAGACAATGTCGTTCTTCAGCGCTTTGTCCAGATACTCCCGCTGCGTCGGGGTCTTGGCTTTGATGATGGAATTCTTCGTAAAGAGGACGGCAACATCATTCTCCCGCATCTTCAGCGAAGCGAATTTAGCCGGCGCGACATCCACGACCAGATCCAGCACCGTGTTCACATCATTTGCCGTCAGGACGCCGTTCTTGGAAAGCAGGAACTGCAGTTCGTTGAAGACACGTTCCAGCTGCTGCAGTTCTTCCTCACCGCCTCGCAGAGTGATGTTGCTTCCGCGTGCGGTGATGGTCGCGTCGAACCGCTGTTCGATCAGATGCAGGTGGGAATCATTATATCCCAGCAGCGACAATGCGTCGGCATCTTTCAGGATGATTTTCTTTTCGATATCCATATCTCCGTTCAGTTGTGATAACGTTTAACTATCATTAATTCAAAAACAGTCCTTCAGGATCATGCAATCCCATTCCCCATTGTTCATCAGCACCGAGACCACATCGAAACGGCAATCGGTATCAGTGATCCCCCGTTCTGTCACATATCCTTCCGCTGTCCGGCGGATAAGCGCCTGCTTTTTCGGAGTGACCGATTCTTCCGGCAACCCAAAGGCGGAGGATCGCCTCGATTTCACTTCCACAAAGACCAGTGCTGCCCCTTCTTTGGCGACGATGTCGATCTCGCCGTGATCATAATAATAATTCCGCTCCAGGATCTCGTAGCCGTTCTGCTTCAGAAATTCAGCAGCGGCCAGTTCGCCCGCGGCGCCCTGCGCACGGGTAGACGATGTTCCTGTCCGTTTCATATCCCTTCGAGCTTCTCCACATGGAACGATCGCCGGTGGATCGGCGAATATCCGTGTTTGCGGATGGCATCGATATGGAACTGCGTTCCGTACCCTTTGTGCTTGGCAAATCCATATTCGGGATACTGATCGTGCATCTCCTTCATCAATGAGTCTCTCGTCACTTTGGCGATGATGGAAGCGGCGGCGATGGAATGGGACAGTGAATCACCTTTGATGATATTCTCCACAGGGAATCGTTCATGCTTAAAGAAATTTCCGTCCACCAGCAGCTGCTGCGGTTTGATCTTCAGCAGGTCGAGCGCTTTGTTCATCGCCAGGAAGGAGGCCTGAAGGATATTGATCCTGTCGATCACTTCGTGACTGACGATGCCGATACCGACGGAGACGGCCTTCTCGTGGATCAGATGGAACAACGCTTCTCGCTTCTTCTCCGTCAGCTTTTTCGAATCGTTCACTCCGTCGATCATCACTCCCTGCGGAAAGATGACTGCAGCAGCGACGACCGGTCCCGCCAGCGGACCGCGACCTGCTTCATCCACGCCGGCGATATGCACGATCCCTTGTTCCCAGTATTTTTGTTCGTATTCCAGCATTGCATTTGTTATAGAGTTTCCGTGTCGGGTTCCCGGTCCATGCAGGACCGAACGGATCATTTGCTTCCTAGATAGATCGCGACGAGACCGACGAGCATATCCCACTTCAGGATGGTCGAGAGCAGATTCAGATTCTTCACCGAGCGGTCTTTCCACAACGAATAGAGAACGAATGCCAAGACCAGATTAACACCAACATTCACAGCAACAAAATATTTGATCCCATACAAGCCATTGACAAACGGAATGAATGTTGAAACGATCAAAACCACAATAAAGATCGTAGCAACGATGGCTGCGTTCCTCATTCCAAACACAACAGGGAATGTTGCAGCGCCGTTCTGTGCATCTCCTTCCACATCCTCCATATCTTTAATGATCTCTCTGCCCATATTTATCAAAAATGCAAACACCGCAGGCATAAAGCCTTGTGTAATATTCCCAACCACGGCACCTCCATAGATAAATACAAGTCCCGTCAGTGAAGCGACGACCATATTCCCAAAAAGCGGTGTACCTTTGAACAATTTGCTGTACAGCACCATAACCACTACGGTCAAGAACGCAATGATAAATGCAGTCTTCGTCGTATATGCACTCATGATCAATCCAGCGCCGGTTAATGTTCCATATAACATCATTGCGTCAAAACTATCCACCGCGCCGCTTGGTATAGGCCGTTCAGGCTTATTGATCCGATCTATCTCTACATCAATGATATCATTAATGACCATTCCACCACTCGCAATCAGGGCAACACTAAACGAAGCAAAAATCATAATGAGTAATTGCGAATTTGTGCCCCCTGCCATTAAACAGGAAACAAAAATGGAGATCGTGATGATACAAAAATTGATCGGTCGAATAAGTGTGATGTATGGTTTCATTAGAATTCGTTGTTGATGCCGACGTGAATTTTCCCGTTGCTGAAACTGTCCCCTTTACCTAGGGCATAACTGATATTCATGATCCCGAGTCCCGTTTCGATCCGCGCGCCGACTCCTGCACCGTACAGTTCCATCTCCTGGCGGAGGATCCCTTTCAGTTCATCGGCAGGACGGGAGAAATATCCTGCGTCGAAGAAACCGAAGAAGGACGAAGCACGGCCCGTGAGGAACCGATATTCGGCATTAATGTACGCAATTTGTGATGCAAAAAATTGGTTTTCACGGTATCCGCGAAGAGTTGTTGTCCCGCCGAATTGGAAGAGGTCGCTCAATTCCAACCGCGAAGAGGAGATCTGCCGGCCGTGGAGCCCGATCATGATCACCTGACGCGGAAAGGTGGTAAGATACGATTCTGCATCCAGAGTATATTTTTGGACTGAATAATCCTTCGTCGATGCAAGAGTAATGAACCGCTCGGGACCGGTGATGCTCTTTTGTCCCTGATGCGCCGATGTGGCATACCGGACGCCGCTTGTCGTATTGCGGAGATTGTCCCGTGTGTCATACAGGATCTCGCCGCCGAAAAAGTACGAATTACTTTCGAAGACGGTGAACTGAGGAAGGTCCGCCGAGGGATACACTGATTCGGACATCAGATTTCCCGCGATCGAGAGTTCTTCGGACAGAGCGAATTCTGCACGGAACTCCAATCGGCTCTTCACATAGGTGGAATCCTGTTTGCGCTGAAGATAGGTCCCGCCGATATTGATCGGCTGTCCGAACAGCCACGGTTCGCGGTACTGAAGTTCCAATTCCTGCGTCGACCGTGTCTCCCGCTGCCAGCGGATAAGCGCTTTCCTTCCGGTGCCGAACAGATTGCGCATCGCAATGAAAACATTTCCGGTGAAATATCCTTCCGTGCCCGGAACGGAAGACGGAATGTAACCCGCAACACCATCAAAGGTATTGGTATTCCCTTCCTTGACTGTGATCAGGAGTCCTCCCCGCAGTGAATCGTCCGATCCCCCGGAAAGAATATACAGCTGCGGCTCATTCACGGAAGAGAATAACTGCGTCCTCTCCAACCGCTGGCGGATCCGCGGAATCATCCGCTGATCGTACGGCATGCCGTTCCTCAATTTGACCTCACGCACGATCACCGGTGATGAGGTGACGGTGTTCCCTTCGATCTGCACTTCTCCAAGCGAGACATACGCCCCTTCGGTGACGGTCAACTGCACGATCAGTTTTGTTCCGTCATTCGGATCTGTCCTCACACTGTCGCTGGCAACCGATGCGAACGGGTAACCGCCCTCTGAATACCGGTCCAGGATGGTACGGATGTCCGATTCCAATACGGATGAGTTGAGCGGGGTTCCTGCTGCGGTCTCAAATGCGGAGAGAAGTTCTTCGGAACCGAACACACGATTCCCCTCAAGAACGATCTCCGATATGAGCGTCCTCTGCCGTTCAGTAATATAGAAAGTGACATCGGCTGTCAGCGAGTCGTCCGACATGATGACGGAGAAAGAGTCAACGGAAAATCCATAGAATCCTTCGGCATGGTAGAGTTCGGTAAGGAGGGATCGTGAACGTTCGGCTGATTCGAGAAGAGCGCCGCTCTTTGCCGGGATCCTTTCGAGAAGTTCTCGCTGAGAGAAATGGGAATTCCCGCTGAAGGATGCCGCACCGATCCTGGTCTGACCGTTCAGAATTAAAGAGAATAAAAAAAGCCATCCACAGAGAATGAACGGCTTCAACGATCGTATGACGGTCAGGTGATAAAGTGCCATGATGTGTTCCGCGAAGTGCAGAACGTTCCTATTGTCCGTTCTTCATGCGCTGCAGCATGTCCCAAATGGGCGTGAGAAGCCGGAAGTCGCCGAATCCGGTCTCATCCACAAAGATGACGCTGCGGTTATAATCGTAGTACGACCAGATCTCGTACGGTTTCGAATCGACATCGAACGGATGCTGTTCCACATTATTCGGTGAACCGAAGAGGATGAAGACCATGCCCATGTCGGTATTCCATCCCTGCTGATAATGGGAGAAATTCTTGTTCGCATATTCGACCCGGCCGTAGTACTCCTCCATATATTCATTCCGTTTGGTGGAAGGATTCGGATCGCGCCTCAGCCAGAATTCATCGAACAAGCGCCGTTTTTCCTGGTCCGTCTTTGCATCATCGAACGCTTCGATCTCCTTCTCTTTCGCGATATACTTCAATTGACGGACCGCCAGTTTCAGATCGGAAATACTGATGGGCATATTGCCCCATCGGACCATGAATGTACGCTGCTTCAACGCAGGGAGTTCATCCAGACCGGCGGAGGTCGAACGTGCTTCGATATTCAATTGATATAATCCGGAGGAATACTGCGCGCTGTCGAACCGCGTGATGATCTGGCTTCTGTTCCCCGCCAGACGGTACCGCTGGAACTTGCTGAAGACCTCCTTCCCCTTCGCGTCGACGATCGTATAATGGAGCTGTACTGAATCGGACGGACGGGCGGAATAGACCTCAAAAAACACCGAGAAGGAATTATTATTCTCTCCGATATTCCCGGTAATGTTCGGGGAGATCGTCCTGCGGTCCCCTTCCGAATCCGTACGGTTCACCAGCATCACATCGCTCAGCGCAAGGATCCGCTGATAATAATTCCCGACGATGATCTTCTTGATCACATGGAAAACCTTCTTCGATTCATTGTCCCGCACCTGCGAACGGAGCGTATAGATCCCCGGCGTGATGTCGATGGAACGCTGGGTGAGACTGAACGCCTTCCGGTTCTCGGTATAATCAAAGACCGGTACGTTCACTGTTTCGGTCCACATTTTTTCAGAGACGGAAGAATTATCCTCCGCCAGGAAATTGAGGGTCACTTCATAGCTGGCGGAAAACTTATCGTTCTTCTTGACGAACTGGATGGCATCATAGGGTACGTGGATATAGACATCCACGCGCGAAGTGAGTGAATCGCCGGAGGAGAAACTGAGCGCATCCACGGAGAATTCAGGGAGATCGAAGGTTGTGACCGGCTTCCGGACATCCGCCTGTCCGTATAGAGCCGCTGAACAAAAAATAACGAAAAGGATTCTCTTCATTGTTCGTCCGATCGAAATGAGTTATCGTGCAGTGACGATCTCGCCGTAGAGATCGTATTCCGTTGCATCGGTGACGGTGACATTCACAAAATCGCCGACGCGGACGCCGGCCGTAACGGGAAGGAAGATCTCATTGTCAATCTCCGGTGCATCCCACTCCGTTCTCCCGACAAAATTCCCCTCTTCCGTCCGTTCGATCACTGCGCGGGTCTTCGTCCCGATACGCGATTCATTCTTCTCCAGCGAGATCTCCCGCTGGATCTCCATCACATATTCTTTCCGGCGTTCCTTCTCCTCTTCCGGGATCGGATCACCGAGACCGTAGGCGGTGGTGTCGTCTTCCTGGGAATAGGTGAACACGCCGAGCCGGTCGAATTTCACTTCCTTGATGAACCGGACGAGTTCTTCGACGTCCGCTTCCGTTTCGTTGGGATACCCGACGATGAGCGTTGTCCGCAATGCTATATCCGGCACGGCGCCGCGGATGGAAGCGATCAGATTCTCCGTCGTCTTCCGCGTAATGCCGCGCCGCATCGATTTGAGCACATTGTCCGCCGCATGCTGGATCGGCATGTCAATGTAGCGACAGATCTTCGGATTATCACTAAACGATTGTAGAATATCCATCGGGAATTTCGACGGGAACGCGTACATCAGCCGGATCCATTCGAGTCCTTTCACCGATGCAAGTGAAGTGAGCAGTGATGCGAGTTTCCGCTCTCCGTAGATGTCCAGTCCGTAGTACGTCGTATCCTGTCCGATCACGATCAGTTCCTTCACCCCTTTTTCCACGAGACGCATCGTCTCATCCATCACCTGTTCCACCGGCTTCGTCTTGTGCTTGCCCCGCATGATCGGTATGGCGCAGAAGGAACAGGGATTGTCGCAGCCTTCGGAGATCTTCAGATAGGAGAAATACTTCGGCGTCGAAACAGCCCTTTCCCCCAGCAGTTCATATTTATATTTTCCCCCGAGCGTCTCCAGGATGTTCGGCAGTTCGTTCGTTCCGAAGAAATTGTCGATCTCCGGGATCTCCTTCTGCAGATCGTTCTTGTAGCGCTCCACCAGACATCCCATCACATAGACTTTATCGAGCTGACCGGAGGTTTTGCGCTCCACGGCGGAGAGGATCGTATCGACGGACTGACGTTTTGCCGCATCGATGAAACCGCAGGTGTTGATGATCGCAATATCCGCTTCTTCGATCTTTTCCGTCAGCGTGAACTCATTGTGGAGTAATTGACTGTACAGCGCTTCGGAATCGACCGTGTTCTTCGCACAGCCGAGGGTGATGATATTGATCTTTTGCTGTTTCGTATTCATTAGGAAAGGACCGCCAGCGATAGGTACAGATAAAGGATCGGTGAGACATAGATGAGACTGTCGAAACGGTCGAAGAATCCGCCATGCCCCGGGATCAGTCCGGACGAATCTTTCACCCCCGCATCACGCTTCAGCAGCGATTCGATCAGATCGCCGATCTGACCGAAGATTCCGATGATCACGCCGATGATGACCGCCTGATGCATCTGCAGGAAGGGAAGATGATAGTGCTGGAAAAAGATCATCGTGCCGACCGCACCGAAGAATCCCCACACGGCACCTTCCCAGCTTTTGTTCGGACTGACGCGCGGAAAGAGTTTGTGCTTTCCCATGGTGAGTCCGCCGAAGTATGCCGCCGTATCGCACAGCCAGATGGAGACGAGGATCGAGATCACCGTCCAACCGCCCCAGGAATAGATCATCGACTGCGCAGTCTCAACCGTGATCGTTCCGGATTCCGGCAGGAACGGAACAGCGCGATGGAACGGAAATGAAGGACCGAAGAGTTCACGGATGCCGGTCAGCGATGCCAGAAAGAGTCCCACATACATCACGCCGAAGATGGTGAAACCTGCGTTCAGGAAGGCCGACCCTCTGTTCCGGAAGAGTTCGATCAGCATCACCAGCGTCAGGAAGAGGAAGAGAACAGCTGCGAAGTATTTCATCTGCCAGGCATGGACCAAACCGCTCATCCCCGCCGGAAGAACTTCGGGAAAGAATAGAGAGTGGACCGCAGCCAATCCGAGGATCCCGATCACTGTTTGAGGGGAGGCACCTTTCGCCCGCGCGAGTGTATAGAACTCGATCAGAGCAAGGACGCCGACGGTGAGGACGAACAATGCAAAGAACAGTCCGCCGCTGTAGCAGGCGAACAGAATGAGCGGGATCGCGACAACTGCGACCGCAACGCGTGGAGCAAGATTTTGGAATTTATTGGCCATGGGTCGTCGTAAAATCGATAAGGTCCAGCGAAGTGAGGATCGACAGTGCCTGGTCCTTCTGTTCTTTTTTCACAAAAAGGGACGAGGGACCGCCGGGCATGTCTATAGGATCGGGCGAGGAACAGACGGCATCGATGCCGTTCATCTGCAGATTCTTCCCGACCAGATCCATGCTGAACATATCCGGTGTAGTCAGCAGCAGGAGATATCCGTCCGGCACTGCTGCCGTTTCGGTGTTCCGGTCCGCATGTGTTGATGTGAATGTATCAGACTGTTGGTTCATTCAAATTCTTTGGATGGAGCACTGGATCCGTGACTTTAATGTACTGAACAATCACGAGGAAAAAAATGATGAGGAAGAAGATCCCCGTCCCGAACACCATACGCATCGACGGCTCTGCTTGTTCACCCAGGAACATCGTCGGCGTCGTTGAATCCGTACTGCCGGTGACATACACGCCGACCGTCGCTGCGGCATTATTGATGAAGTGTGCGATGATGGGAAGGATGAGCGTTTGCGAACGGTATTGGATGAAACTGAAATAGATCCCGAGTCCGATCAGCGGGACCAGCCAGAAAGGATTCATATGATAGAGTCCGAAGATCGTGCCGGTAAGGATGAATCCTTTCACCGGACCGTGCGACAGGGAGAAATTCCGCTGGATGAGTCCGCGGAACATCAATTCTTCACAGATCGCGGGAGTCAATGCGGCAACCATCATCACAAAGATCAATTCCGGAACTGAATCGGCCACGATCAGCACTTTGAACGCCGCATCGATCGCGTTCTTCAGCGCTTCGATGTACGGCAGCAGCTGTTCCGGCATCGGGATCATTCCCTGGAAATAGAGATAGAATTCAGCGACCTGCATCAGTGCGATCATTCCCACCACCGCAAGGAATGATTCACCGAAGGAAGGGATCCTCCACCGGAACACGTCGGAGAGCGATCCGTGCTGCCGTTTGGCAAGAAGCACCGTCGGCACCAGCAGGAAAAGGAACTGCGAGATCATCGTGGCGAGCCGCGCAGCCGTCACATTGTTCAGATCGATCGAGCCGCCGAGGATCCACAAGGTCAGTCCGCCGCCGACCAATTGGTAGAGGACGAAGAGGCCGATCAGCGAAAGGACGGCGAACTTCGCCGGAGAATATCTCGCCTGCTGGGACCGGAAGATGTCCGATTCGTTCTGGATGTCTGTCTCGTTCATTGTACTTTTGCTTTCAGTTCGCCGTTCAGTCCCGAGTATTCTTTCAGTTCGGCATCGATGGAACCGATGATCACTTTCGTATTCACCTTCACCGGGATCTTCCGTTCGTCATCGGAGAGCCAGATCAGGATGCGTCCTTCATTCTTGAACAATCCCCCCTCCTTCACCATCGGTTCCACGATGATGCAGTTGAACGTCCCTGCCGCCACGGTGATCTTTTGCTTGCCGAGATATTTGATGTCGAGAGGATTCGATTTCCCTTTGAAGAAATTCTGAAGATGCACTCGCTGTCCCATTTTAAACTTGGAATAATCGATCGTCCGTGCATAATAGAATGCCGACATGATGTCATGCACATGCGGCGGGATCACGTAGACTTCATCTCCGCTCGTTGCGGTATGATTCTTCTGATCGAAGATCGCCGTATAATCCCTGGAGAACTTCCCTTCCTTGATATGCTGTTCGAATCTCCACGGAAAGATACCGGCGGAGTCGAGATAGGTCTCATACCGGTCCCGCACCTCAAAGAAAAAATCGAACGTCGGGGTCGAACGGACCGTGAACTGGACCTTGAATGTCGGATTGCCGAGGACACTCTCCATCTGCGGGATGGACATCTCGGCATATCCTGCAGTGATGATACCGTAATTCACATTGAAGAGCAATTTTTCCCCGACGCTGAACGCTTTCTGATTGTAGGCGCTTTGAGCATGAAGGAATCCCTCGCCTGCGATCAACGCGGTAATGAGAAAAACCATCCCGCCGACGGAACGGATGGAACGCTGCTTAAATTTTTTCATTCACTAACTCTCGTATTCCTGTCATGACCTGCTCGACCGTGATCTGCTCCATGCAGATATTTGACCGGCACGGTCCTCCGTGACACAGGGTGCATGCGGCGTTATCTGCCGTATACACTTTCTTTTTATCGGTATATGGTCCCCAGCGGACCGGACTGCATTGAATGATGGGAGGATAGAATGCAACGACCGGAGTCCCCATCATGGAAGCAATGTGAAGCGGACCGGTGGAGTTCGAAACGAATAGGGACGCACGCTTGAATAATGCACCGAGTTCCGTAATGGAAAATAACCCTGTGTAGTTCATCGACGGTCCGATCATGGACGACGCAAGTGTTGAAACCAGTTCCGCCTCATTTGCTCCTCCCGTCAGAATGATGGACATCCCAAGCTGCTGCCGGATCTCATCCCCCAGCCGTGCAAAATTGCTGATGCTCCAATCCCGTGCAGATCCGCCGCTGCCGGCGTGAAGCACGGCGAATCTTTCCACGCCATCGCTTGTCAGCTTCTCCTGAACTTTTCTCTCAGCACTTGCATCGACCGTGAACTCAAAACCCGGTTCGGGCATCGGTTCGATGCCGATGGTCGTGAGCAGGTTCAGATTGTATTCCACTTCGTGCCGGCGAGCATCCCTCCGATGTTCATAGATCCTCTTATTGAACAGGAACGAATACCACCGGAATCCCGTTCCCACACGGTAACGGATGCCGGCAAGGAACGTGATCAGCGAAAGATTGAACCGCGGATACGGCACGATCGCCATATCGAACTGTTTTTCCTTCAGCAGTCTTACATATTCGGAGAGGTCCTTCATCTCATCCCAAAGGATCACTTCATCCACGCAGGTGTGATGCTCCACTAATTCCCGGGTGTAGGGCCGCACCATCACCGTGATCCTCGCCTGCGGAAAACGCCGCTTCAATGCCGGCAGCATCGGAAGCGAAAGAACGACATCACCGATCCGGTCCGTGCGGACGAGAAGGATCTTCCGTATGGATTCAGCTGCGATCGCCATCAGAGAGGTTCATCCAGTAAGTCGAACCGTTCCCATCCCATGAAATCATAATGCCACCATTCACTCCTGATGGGATGAAAACCGCGTCGTGTCATGACATCTTTCAGCAGCGTCCGGTTCTTTGCTGCTTCGGAAGATATGTCGCTATAATTGTGGGATGCTTTTTCAGTAAAATCATCGTATCCCGTCGGCATCTCCAGTTCCTTCCCCGTGGAATCGATGATGGTCAGATCCACTGCCGCACCCCGGTTATGTTTCGAGCCTTTTCTGGGATCGGCGACAAAATTTTCATCCGGCACCACTTCCCATAATTTCCATTGGATCGATAATGGACGGTATGCATCAAATATTTTCAGACCGAGTCCTTTACTGCGAAGCTCTTGTTGAACAGCAACAAGACTCTCGGCCGCTATCCGTCGCAGTTTTGCCTTTGCAACGGGATAAAGAACAGTTTTGGTGAAATTATTTTTGGTTGAATATCGAATATCGAATACGAAGGATGTATCAAGTGTTTGAAGGTCCACCAAATCGGAAGGATTGCTGGCTGCTCCGCGAATATCAGCGCAGCCAACAAAAAAAAGTGCCACAATGAAAATGCTGAGATATTTCACGGGATCACGAAATAAACACTTTCGCGACATCAAGAATCAATGACGGCTTATTCCATAATGCTTTTTGGAAAATTCCTCCCAGCGTCCTTTTTTCTTCGGGAAGTGTTAACGCACTTTCACAGATACTATTTAATTCATCGTCATGGAGATCGCCAATCGTATGTCGAAACTTATGATAAATCTCGTGTTTCCAGCCGAGTCGTTTATGCCATCGTTTTTCATACTCTTGTACATGACTGCTTTTGCCTGATTGGACTGCTTCCGCCACTACTTGCCCCCCCATCATTCCTGCAATCATTCCGGAAATAATACCGCCACCGGTTATAGGATTTACCTGATGAGCAGCATCTCCAACCAAAAGCACATTTCCTTTGACGATTTGGGAATTTGTCTTTGCACACGGTACTCCGCCGGCAATTCGGGTCAACATGGCGCCATGCGGATATTTCTGCTCAATAAATTCATTAAGAAATTGAATTGCCGATTTCTTTTTTGCGGCATCCACCGAAACTCCAACTCCAACATTTGCAGTGTTGGGACCTTTGGGAAATACCCAAAGGTAACCTCCGGGAGCGATATTATCACCAAAGTACATATCGAACAAATCTTGTTCTACCTCAATTCCGGATAACGTTACTTGGGCGCAGCTATCCATATCGCTAATGTGACAGGTCGTATCAATTCCTGCCATTTTCCCAATGCGCGATTCTACACCATCGGCACCAATGATGTATCGTGCTCGTATCTCTGTCTCCTTATCTTTGATCAATGCTTTAACGCCGACGACCTCGTTATTTTCTCTTAACAGATCATACACATATGCTTTAGTAATTACATCAGCACCAGCGTTGGCGGCAAGTTTGGCCAATTCGTAATCAAATATTTTTCGCTCAAGAACATAGCCCCCGCCATCCAACGTCGGCGTCACTCTTAAACCATTGGGTGCTATCATTCGAAATTTTTTTATTGTCGCTGCGATCCATTTGGGGTCTGGTTCGATAAATTGCACGACACCATCATGGTTTACTGCCTCGGCACAACGTACCGGATATCCGACATCTCGGTCCTTTTCGAGCATAAGTACTTTTGCTCCCCCTGCGGCCGCATAACGTGCTGCCGTTGAGCCTGCTGGACCTGCTCCAACAACGATGACATCAAAATCAAAATTATTCATTGAAAGGGACCGGTTGGTTAATCTTATGAGGTATTTCTATCGGTAAATGAGCAACTCCATTGCGATGAAATTCAATAACATCCCAAGGACAGGCCCAAACACATTTACGGCAGTTTGTGCAACGATCTTCTATAATGGCAATTCGTGATTCCATCAATTCTATAGCGTCTTCCGGGCAAACTCCGACGCAGCATCCGCAAAAATCACACTTCCCAGGCACAATATGGATCATTAACAAAGGTTGCGGCATTATTGGATCCCTAATAATTCAACTTCGAATATTAATGTAGCATTCGGAGGAATAACCCCTCCCGCCCCGCGTGGACCATAACCTAATTCGGGTGGTATAATAAATTTGCTTTTTCCACCAACTTTCATAGTCGCTAATCCATCATCCCAACCCTTTATCACCTGACCAACACCAAATTGAAATTTAAAAGGCTGGGCTCGATCGACTGAACTATCAAATTTCGTGTTATCTTGAAGCCACCCAGTATAATGAACAATAACTGTTTGACCAACATTAGGAGAAGCCCCTTTACCCTCAGTCATTACTTCGACTGTAACACCTGACTTTGTATTAATTTTCCACTCCTAACAAGAGTAATTTAAAAATGAGAAAAAGTGAAATTAATATGCCTATTTTTTGCATAAATAATTTATTTCCCTAAAATAAGAAAAAGAATTCCCAGTTCCAAAAAAATGTTCCCGGTATTTTAACCGTTTGCTTTAAAAAACAAACACTCCATTCACAAAAGTGAATGGAGTGTCAATGAATGCTGTAATATTTTACTTCTTACCTAAAATCGCATCTTTCGCTGCTTTTGCTACTTTGAATTTCACAACTTTTTTAGCAGGAATCTGGATCGTTTCGCCGGTTGCCGGATTACGGCCCATGCGTGCTTTGCGATCAACAAGAACCAATTTTCCGATTCCGGGGATGGTGAATTGATTTGCTGCTTCTTTATAAGCCAATGTGGACAGTTCTTCGAAGAATTCCGTTACAACTTTCTTTTTCAAACCGAACTTATCTGCAAAATGGCTGGCGATCTGCGATTTCGACAATGCTTTTCCCATATGAACTCCTTTAATAAGTGAATTGGATATGTTGTTTAGTGTAACTCTCTAATCGACTGCTGTAAATATATAGTTTTCAGCAGGGAGTGTCAATACTGGTTTAAGAAAATCTTATTTTACAGGGGTTTTTGCACATTGTTCAAAAACTACGCCAAAACATGATGGATTTTAAATACAAACAAAAACGGCCGAAATTGATAAAATTTCGACCGTTTCATTTGGAAATGTGATATATGCACGTAAAAATTCTTCCGTTTTTAGGCCGAAAAAAATTTGTAAATATTACGGCAAAAATTCAAAAATATTCAGTTCACAAGGCAAAAGCGACAATCGTGATGGTTATTGATGAAGCGAGCAGAATGATAAGGAACAGATGATGCGGTTTTTCACCGGCAGCAATTTTCTTCCGGAATAATGTAGCGAGTACTGCTACTTCGATCGCCAAAAGCATTTTGATTCCGATCTTCATGTGGTTGACATCAGCCAACATCAAAAAAAATAATGCAAAACCGGTCAATAACTGAGTATGTGCAGCGGACATCAGATATACCGATAATTTTTTCATGACCGGTGGGGTGATCTCTTTATTGATCAATAAATACGATGCGATGGAAATGATCGCAGCCATTCCGATAATGTGTAATGTATAGAGGATTTCATGCAGCATATTGTTACCTTTCTCTGATATTCGAAATGATTTATTGATTACAAGGGAATTTAACGATAATTTGTTACAAAACTACGGTAAACATTATGTTCGAACAAGAACTTGAAGATCTTCAGAAAATAACGGTCAACAATACGATAGGAAATACCCAGTCTATCGCATTGAAATCCATCCTGGAATCTAACATTCCCTCCAATATAAAAAGTTTCTTCCGGGGAGAGGTGGAGTGGCTTTTATTTCAGGAAAAGAAGACAGACCACCATTCCTCCCGCTTTAATTATCAGCAGGAAGATGTCCGTTTGCTTCAGGAACAGATGGACATTCTGCTTGTCTATCACTATACATTTTCCCGCGAAGAATTTCTGAAAACACTGGATAAATGCACGCATTTTCTCTTTAACTATCTTTGCCGGCCGCAGTGGACCCTGGAAAGTTATCTGTTCGAAGAAAAGAATGTTCTGAGCCTGAAAGAACTAGCGGTGAAATTCCGGTTCTGCAGTGATTACCAGTATTATTGGACGATCCTGGAAAAACATCTTATTGGGAAGAACAGATCCGATTTGGAGAGGGATGAAGCGGTCAGGCTCCTGCGAAGGATCGATGCTGAAATAGTCAACACCAATTCCGCCGAAGATATGGCGAAGATGACTATCCCCTTCTATGAGTTCATCAGCTATGTCCACCAGCAGTCGTTGAGCGGAGGCCGCGGCGATCTTCCTGTCCGCGCTTTGATGTATTTCTTTGAGGATAAGAAATTGACCTCGGTCACCCAGCATCTTCAAAAAATCAGGGAACAAGGGACGCAATCAATCCGGTACGACGAACTGATCGACGCATTGAAGGATTCTTTCACGCAGAAAAGCTTCTCCGTTGCTGATGAACTCGCTCAGGTCCGTCAGCCCCAGAAAAAGAACTTCACTCAGCTGCCGCTCCCCGAAAAAGAGAAGTCCTCCATCATTAAATCCTTGTTTGGTGATGATGAATCGAAGTATATTGTAACAATGGAAAAGATCCTTTCCTCCGCAACGTGGGATGATGCCGGATTATCGCTCGATCACTATTTCACCATGAACGATGTCGATCCGTTCTCCCGCGACGCGATCATCTTGACCAACGCACTTCAATCCTATTTCATCAACCGGGAATCACACTAACGCACTTCGGAACCGGACGGACCGTCCGGTCTCAGGACAATCATTATGTTCATAGACTCAGCAAAGATCTACGTTCGTTCAGGCAAGGGGGGCGACGGAATCATCCATTGGCGCCGTGAAAAATTCATCCCGAAAGGGGGACCGGACGGAGGGAACGGCGGCGTCGGCGGCGATGTCATCTTTGTTGCCGATAAACAGATCAACACACTGCTCGATTTCCGCTACAAGAAAAAATTCATTGCCAAGGACGGAAATGTCGGCGAAGGTTCGAACAAAGAAGGACGTTCGGCAGAGCCGATCTATATCAAGGTCCCGGTCGGCACATTGATCCGTAATGCCGAGACCGGCGAACTGATCGTGGACATCACCGAAGACGGTCAGGAATTCGTCATCGCCAAAGGGGGACGGGGCGGTAAAGGGAATTGGCTCTTCCGCTCCCCCACCAATCAGGCTCCGCGTGTCTGCACACCGGGTGATCCCGGACAGGAATATCAACTGGAACTGGAGATGAAACTGCTGGCGGATATCGGTCTCGTCGGTTTCCCGAATGCCGGAAAATCAACGCTCATCTCCACCATCTCCGCTGCCAAACCGAAGATCGCCGATTATCCGTTCACCACGCTGGTGCCGAATCTCGGCATGGTCTATTTTCAGCCGGGGAAGAGTTTTGTGGTTGCCGATATTCCGGGGTTGATCGAAGGTGCGCATGAGGGTAAAGGACTCGGCATCCAGTTCCTGAAACATATCGAACGGACGAAAGCACTCCTCTATCTTATCGACTGCACCAGTCCCGACATCAAAAAGGATTATAAGATCCTCGCCAACGAACTGAAGGCATTCAGCAAGGACCTTCCGAAGAAGAAGAAGATCATCGCCATCACCAAACTCGATATTGCGGATGATGATGTGAAGAAAGCGTTGAAGAAACTGACCTTCCCGAAAGGGGTCATCGTCCACATGATCTCCGCCGCCACCAACGAGGGAATCCCCGCACTGGTCGAAGCAATGTGGAAATTGGTCTCCAAAGGAAAATGAAACAGAACAGAAAATCAGAACATACGTCGAATGAGTCAGTGAATACCGAGAAGGAATTCGAGAACTCACTCCGCCCCTCTGCCTTCGATGATTTCTCGGGCCAGCAGAAGATCGTGGACAATCTGAAGATCTTCATCGCTGCGGCGAAAAAACGGAAAGAATCGCTCGATCATGTACTGCTGACAGGTCCGCCCGGACTCGGAAAGACCACACTCTCCTTCATCATCGCCAACGAGATGGGGACGGACATCAAGATCACCTCCGGACCGGTGCTGGATAAGCCGGCGGACCTTGCCGGTATCCTCACCAATCTGAGCGAAGGGGATGTACTGTTCATCGATGAGATCCACCGCGTGAACGCCGTCGTGGAGGAATATCTCTATTCCGCCATGGAAGATTTCCGCCTGGATATCATGATCGATTCCGGACCGAGTGCCCGTTCCATTCAGCTTTCGCTGCCGCGATTTACTCTGGTCGGCGCCACTACACGGGCAGGACTCCTCACCGCCCCGCTGCGCGCACGCTTCGGCATCACCAACCGGCTTGATTATTATACACCGGATATTCTGTTCGGCATTATCGTCCGTTCCGCCACGATCCTCGGTATTGAGATCGATAAAGAAGGGGCGGTCGAGATCGCGAAACGTTCACGCGGGACCCCCCGCATCGCGAACCGGCTGCTGAAACGCTGCAGGGATTTTGCCGAAGTCGATTCAAAGATGTCCCATCATCACGGGATCATCACAAAAGAAGTCGCAGAATATGCATTGAAAGCGCTCGAAGTGGATGAACATGGGTTGGATGAGATGGATAAGCGGCTCCTCCACGCGATCATTGAGAAATACAAAGGGGGGCCGGTCGGACTCTCCACACTCGCCGTTGCCGTCGGCGAAGAAGCCGGGACGATCGAGGAAGTGTACGAGCCGTATCTGATCCTGGAAGGATTCCTCCAGCGCACTCCGCGCGGACGGGAAGCGACCGATCTTGCCTACAAGCATTTCGGTAAACACAAGGCCACTCCGAAGCAGGATTCACTTTTCTAACGGTTAAATTGTTTGCCGCAGATCTCACAGAATAAATAATGTCGTTCATTGTTTTGTGCAATCTGCGGCATTTTTTATTGATCCATGATCATGAAATCACTCCCCCGTTCCTTCTATTCCCAAAACACCCTCACTGTCGCTCGTCAACTGCTCGGCAAAATATTTGTCCGCCGTTCCGGGAAGGAACTGCTGACCGGAATGATCGTTGAGACCGAAGCATACCTGTTCGATGATCCTGCCTCCCACTCTTTCCGCGGGATCACGGAACGGACGAAAGTGATGTTCGGTCCGCCGGGACATCTCTATGTCTATTTTACGTACGGGATGCACTACTGTGCCAATGTGGTGACCAATAAGGAAGGGATCGGTGAAGCGGTATTGATCAGAGCGGTTGAGCCGGCGAAAGGATTAGAAACAATGACTGCCCGAAGGACAAAAAAGAATGCCGGCCTCCGTCAGAAGGACCTGACGAACGGACCGGCAAAATTTGCGCAGGCATTTGGATTGACCACGGAACACTCCGGCGTCGATCTGACCGGCGATACCATCTATATCACGGAAAGCGGACCGGTTAGACCGTCCCGCATCATCACCGCAACACGCATCGGGATCACACGGGCTAAGGAAAAACCGTTCCGATTCTATCTCGACGGGAATCCGTTCGTCAGCAGACGCTAAAGATCCTCGCTGGAATTGATCGTAATACGGATCCCGCCGCGGAGATACGCACCGCCGATGCTGACATACTCCGGAGATTGTTCCTCGATGGTAGCGGAGAAATATTCAAAACTGTAGCGTACATCGGAAAAGATCGCGATCCTGGATGATGCACGGTAATGAATTCCCGCCACGCCGAAGATCCCGAAACTCTCCGCAAGATTATCGTTCACTACCAGTTCGGGACGGCGTTTCGTGACATCATTCTTGTTGATACCGTTCAGCCCGAGGATCATTCCGCCGCCGGCATACGGACGAAGAGGATCGTCGCTGAACAAGAGTCCGTACGTCACCGAGAAGGTCATACTGGTTATGCCGACCTTCGGAACTGCGAGGACGGTACCGGTGATCGACTTGATATGGATGTCCGCCATCAGGACTTTATCGCCGCTGAAGGACGCATAACCGATATCAACAGCGGAGGATGTGGATCTGTCATCGGCGGCATAATATCCCGCTCCCACCGAGAGATAGTCCGCATAATAATCCTGACCGAATGCCGGCAGTGTCAGCACGCAGAGCATCACGACCGTTCTCAAGGGATTCATTTGACGAACACCGCCACTCCGGAGATCCCGGTACGTTCTGCCATGGAGGAGATCTTGTTCAACTTCGTCATGATGACCGCATTGGCGCCGATCTTCGCTGCACGGATCTTCAGTTTTTCCGCGGCGAGTTTCCCGTCTCCTGCGACATCCACTGCGACGCTTCCGATCACTTCATAGTCTGCCGCCAGGTCCCCGGTGTAGATCTTCACGACGGAAGGATCCGACGGTTGTTTGGCCGAGGAGCCTTCCTGTATGTAATGTGTGCTGATGGTACATCCCGTCAGGACCACTATCATTGCGGTCACTGCAGCAATATTCCGAACCATGTTCATTGTTCTCATAGTCATCATCCCTTATTGTTTGAATTTCACAGCGGTTCCGGATGCTTTGATGGCATTCTGCCAATATCCGGTATCGATCTCCAGCCGAAGCCCGACCACGGCATCCGCGCCGAGTTTCGATGCTTCCACTTTCATCTTGTCCACCGCAACGGATGAATTCTCGCCGGCATCGCAATTCGCGATCACCTGACCGATCACGACATATTCTCTGCCGATCTTTTCTGTTGAATAGACCTTGACACTTTTTGCATCGCTTTTTACGACTGCCATCGGAGCATCGTCGGTCTGGATGTTGGCGACGGACGAACAACCGAGCAGTATGACTGCGCTGCAGAAGACAACGATAATGTTTTTCATTCGATCCTCAAATTGTTTTGATTACCCTGAATACGGGCGGTTGCATTGTATTAAAACAAAGGAATGAAAGCAAGAATGAAAATCCTGCGCCGCTGCTTTTAATAGGTGAAGGACGAGGTGATGCCGGCGGAGAGTTCGTGAAAATCTTTTCCGTTGAAGAACCGGTTATACCGGTAGGTGAATCCGAAGGTATGCTGGGGGAAGAATCCGAAATAATTGAGCCAGGGGGTTTTGAGCCAGACCCCTCCTCCTGCCGTAAAGCCGGTGTTAGGGAAGTCGGTCAGAACACCGGCGCTGACATTCACTCCGGAAAGGAAGATCCTCCGCCGGTCGACAAAATCGAAATGCATGTCGTGTTTCAGTTCGAGCCGCGCAAAATTATCAACGGATGAGGAGATGATAAACGAATAGACCGCCGCAATACGCCAATCCGAATAGATGCCTGTCTCACGGAACGATCCGATCCCTGCACCGGACTCAACACTCAATCCGCCGTATGCGGTGCCGTCCTTCAACACCATCGAAAGACTGGGGGGAAGCACGCTGAGCGCCGTTCCGGCAAGGGCCAATGGAATAATGATGCCGGTGGTCGTCCACACGGCGATCTGTTCATCGGTCGTCGTCCGTTCGGAGAAGGTGGAGTCGGTCCGCTGAGCGGATGCACCTGCCGGGAATAATGAGATCACGAGGAAAAAAGTGAGTAGTCGCGTCATTGCAGAAATTCTATGGAACCAAAATGTTCAAATCGGTGGAAACAACGTTCTCCGAGGCCGGTGGGTGACCATGCCATCAGATGTTCACCGTGGAATGTTCCGGAAGCACGATAGAAATTCACATTCCACAGTTCCTCCGTTCGTTTATATGAACCAAAACAATTCCATGGAAGTTCAACGATGGAGGTCCAGATCTGCATTTCCTTATCAATGATGGATTTGCAGCGCATGCCGGAATACCAATGATGATTGGAGACCCCAAGCTGCCGGTTCACATCAATATCTAGCCAGCGGGAGTCCGGCGACACCTGGAATTCCTTATAGAGACCGCTCTGCCGAGCGTTCGGACCGATGAAGATCTCGAAGACATCGGATTGCTCCCACAATTTATGGGTCTTCCCGTGCATCGGTGACGGCTGATCCGGCGGGATCAATCGTAACGTATCAAAACGGCCGCGGAAAAAGATGAACAGATTCTGATTGTTCCATTCCATACCGACGCGGGATGCCAGCATCTGCGGCGGCTCACTTCCGTCCGCATTGACGATCGGCTCGCTCACATCAATGTAGGCAAAGGATGATTCTTCGATCTCATCGATCGTTCGAAAATTGGAGGGGTGACAATGGATGATCTTTTCGTCCGCCATACGATCAATTGGTCCGTTGTGAGTTCAATTCTTTTTGCAGGTAGAGTCCGGTATAGGACACGGTCATCGTCGCAACCTGTTCGGGAGTCCCTTCGGCGATGATCAATCCTCCGCCCGATCCCCCTTCGGGACCGAGATCGATGATCCAATCGGCGGTTTTGATCACATCGAGATTGTGCTCGATCACCACCACCGTATTTCCCTTTTCCACCAGTTTGTCCAGCACATCCAGCAGCATCTTCACATCATCAAAATGGAGTCCGGTAGTCGGCTCATCGAGGATGTACAAAGTATTTCCTGTGCCGACCTTGGAGAGTTCCGTAGAGAGTTTCACACGCTGTGCTTCACCGCCGGAGAGTGTCGTTGCCTGCTGTCCGAGATGGATATATCCGAGACCGACATCGAACAATGTCTGGATCTTCCGGTTCATCACCGGCATTTCGCTGAAGAATCCAAGCGCTTCTTCCACGGTCATCTCGAGGATGTCCGAGATCGATTTCCCTTTATAGAGGACCTCGAGCGTTTCACGGTTGTAACGTTTGCCGCGGCAGACATCGCACATCACATAGACATCCGGCAGGAAATTCATCTCGATCTTCTTCACGCCGTCCCCCTCGCACGCTTCGCACCGTCCCCCTTTCACGTTGAAGCTGAACCGTCCCGACTTGTATCCGCGGATCTTCGATTCCGGCAGCTGCGCGAACAGATCGCGGATGAAGGTGAAGAGTCCGGTATATGTAGCGGGATTCGAACGAGGCGTTCTTCCGATCGGAGATTGGTCAATGTCGATCACTTTGTCGATCTCGTCGACCCCTTCGATGGACCGGTACGGATAGACCGGGATCTTCGTCTTATAGAATTTCTGGGAAAGGATCGGATAGAGCGTTTCGTTGATGAGCGTCGATTTTCCGGAACCGCTCACTCCGGTCACGCAGGTAAGGACCCCCATCGGGATATTGAGATCGACATTCCGCAGATTGTTTCCGGTCGCTCCTTTTATGGAAAGGAATTTCCCATTGCCTGTGCGGCGCGTTTTCGGAATGCGGATATTCTTCTTCCCGGTCAGATAGGCGATAGTGGAGGAACGTTCTCCGACCGTTTTGGAAAGGCCGTTCCTGAATTCTTCCGGTGAGCCGGCTGCGATCAATTCTCCGCCGTGCTCCCCCGCTCTCGGTCCAAGATCAACGATGAAGTCGGAACTTTCCATCATCTCCTTGTCATGTTCCACCACCAGCACGGTATTCCCCAGATCGCGGAGATGTTTCAGGGAAGCGATGAGCTTGGTATTATCCCGTTGGTGAAGACCGATGCTCGGTTCATCCAATATATAGAGCACACCGACAAGCTGCGAACCGATCTGCGTTGCAAGACGGATACGCTGCGCCTCGCCGCCGGAGAGGGTCCGTGCAGCGCGGTCCAGTGTAAGATATCCGAGTCCGACATCCACCATGAACCCGAGCCGCTGGTTGATCTCTTTCAGGATCGGACGGGCGATCTCCATCTGTCTGTCCGAGAACGACAACATTCGGAAGAATTCCTGAGCATCGGTCAATGACCGTTTCACGACATCCGAGATCCTATGACGTTCCCCGGTCTTCGAATCCTCCAGCTGAATGGCGAGATTCTCCCTGCGGAGTCTCCCTCCGTCACAGACCGGACAGACCTTCGTGCTCATGTATCCTTCCACCCACTCCCGAATCTTTAACGATGCTGTATCATTATAATAATCCTGCAGCATCTTCATCACACCGTCATACCGGTGTTTATAGAGCGCCGTTCTTCCCCCTGCGTATGTATATTCGATCTCGATCTTCTCACCGTCCGTGCCGTACAGCAGTACATGCAGCGCCTCTTTCGGAAAATCTTTGATCGGCGTGTTGTAATCCAGTTTATATTTCCGAAGCACGGCACGGACCTGGGCATAGAACC
>CALRIY020000057.1:0-25290 GCA_943364975.1 Synechococcus sp. UW140 | reverse complement strand
CAGACGGAAAAAAAACGGATTTGCACCGATAAATTAATATCAAAATCAAAATGTCGGGGCGCCTGCCCACCAGTCATGGTGAGCGAGCACCAAATTTATGTCAATAGCGAGTCGAACCATGGAGGGTGTCCGCCCTTTGCATTTAGGAGCTACAACAAAATAGATCGACTTGATTTCGTCCATACGATAGATTTCCTTTCCAACAAAAAAGGTGGTGAAAATGATATTTCATCTAATGAAAACCAGTTTTGGCCTATAAGGGCAACTTCTAGAGACAAAATTGTCATAAATAAAATGTTTGCTTCATTTCAGTTATTGACTTTCGTGCATTGTCTGCAGAACTTTATTTATTATTCATTGTGAACAGTGAAGTCCACTATGATCCGATAAAGTGACTGAGATGAATCAATCATTCTGTACGTTCCGTTCGTTCTACCGAAAATATTTCTTACACATCATCCGCACCGTTGTTCTGATCATCGGTTCATTCTTTTTCGGCGGCGGTTGTCCTCAAGCGCCGACCGAATCTGAAAATAGAGTGAATCCTCCTTCACCGCCTTCGTATCTCTGGGTCTCATCCCTTTCAGAAACATCGCTGTCCCTCGAATGGTGGGTCAATTCATACGAAACATACAATACATACCGTATCGAACGTGCCGAACCGACAAAAACATTCCAGGTGATCGGACAGACGTCAGTTGGTGCTATGTTCTACAAGGATCAATCGGTCACCAAAGGGAAACAGTATCAGTACCGCGTCAGCGCGGTAAAAGATACGCTGACCGGTCCCCCTTCGAATGTGATCACAGTGGGATTCAGCGAAACGGTGACTCTCATTCGTACGGTCTCACCTCAAAATGAAGTCGGGAGAATATTGATCTCGATCGACGGAAAATATCTCGTCAGTTCATCGACGTCCATGAGTTCGGTCAGCATTTGGGATACAGGAACATGGGAGGAACGAAAGATCACGGAGAATGTCGGAAACGTCGGTGCTCTTGCGGTGACGAGCGATGCAAAAAATCTGGTGATCGGTGGATGGAACAATATCAATGTCCGGCAATTATCGGATGGAAGTATTGTGAAATCGTTTGATACACAAAACGCCCGTCCATATTCTCTGGTGCTGACACCTGACGGCAATACGATGGTGATGGCGGATAATGTTGGACGATTACGGGTGTATCAGTACCAAACCGGTACGATCCTTGTCGATCTGGACTCTGCGAAATACGGCAGCTGGCAATTGGCCGCCAGTCCTGCCGATGACCGGATCACCGCCTGTTCGTACCTGAACCTGAATGAATGGGAGACTGGAAAACGTTTTCTCAGAAAATCGATCGTCGAGCACTATTCAAGTCCGGTGTATAGTCCACAAGGATCGTTCCTTTCGGTCAATTCCACATCATCACCATACGTGACGACTCTCTTTCGGACGAGCGATTGGAATAAAGTCTATACTGTTAACGGCAATTCCTCACCAACCGCGTTCTCACCGGATGAAACACTTCATCTGATCGGTGATAAAAATTATCTGAGGATGGTCAATACCATTTCAGGGAGCGCTGTCAATTCCTTCGCTGCCCATACCAATCCAATCACCGCAATTGCATTTTTCCAGGACGGACGATTGTTCGCAACGGGAAGCCGAGACCAAACGATCAAGATCTGGTCGCTGTCGCAGACGGAGCAGTGGCACATCATACAATAAGGTACGTCATCAATTCCACGATCGGTATGCCGATCGTGGAGGAGGCGAATCCCGAACTTCAGCCGAATTTCCGGTCGTTCATCCCGTCAATCAGTTCGTTCATCCCAAATTCTCACTCCAAATTTCTCTCTCCCCGATAATTTCATTACATTTGGGTCATTCTCAGTATCATGAAGATCAAATTTTTCAATATCATTTTTTTCTGGACGGCATTCGCCCTGTTCATCACCGGCGTGATGCTGCTGGTCCATCCCATCACGAACAGGCCGGTGGATGTTTGGGGGGAATTCATGTGGCAGGTCGGATTCTCAACAGCGTGGATCATCGGAACGCCGCTCGCATTTTGGTCCGCGCGCCGGTTCCCGGTCCGGAAAGAACAGCGGTGGAGGAACGGCCTGACCCTTTTCGCATTCGGGATCGTACTCGCTGTTGTTCAATGCTTCATTCATGCCGTTGTCATCTTTGCATTCAATGTCGACGGGAAACCGTTCGAACTGAATAATTTCCTGCAGTCGCTCTTCTATAACATCGACAAGATGCTGATCGTTTATTGTGCTCTTGTCATGATGCAGCATGCGATGGATTTCTACGAGCGGTATCAGGAAAAAGAACTGACCGCATCGAAGCTGGAAACACAGTTATCTCAGGCGCAGATGATGGCGCTGAAGATGCAACTGCAGCCGCATTTCCTCTTCAATACGCTCAATGCCATCGTTACGCTCGTGCGGAAAGATCCGGACCTCGCGGAAGAGATGGTCGTCCGTTTGAGTGACTTCCTCCGGATCACGCTCGACTCATCCGGTCGTCAGATCGTTACCTTAAAAGAAGAACTGGATTTTATCAAAGCATATCTGCAGATCGAAGAGGTCCGTTTCAGCGGACGGTTGTCGTACTCCGAAACTGTCCCTGCGGAATTGCTCGATGCGCAGGTGCCGATGCTCATCCTTCAGCCGTTGGTGGAAAATTCGGTCAAGCATGGTTTCTCGCAGTATGAGCTCGCAGGGAAACTTACGGTGACAGCGGAACGTATCGGCGGGAAGCTGACCATGATCGTATCCGATGACGCACTCCCTTCGGCAAATCTCGCGGCGATGAAAGAGGGAATAGGGCTGACGAATATCAGGAATCGACTGCTGGCACTTTATGGAGGAAATTCTTCCGTTCTGGTGGAAGCGAATCAGCCATCCGGTATTACAGTCCGGGTAACGCTGCCGTTTTCGGAGGAGAACGGATGACCATTAAAACCATGATCGTGGATGATGAACCGCTTGCACGCGAACGGATCCGCTCGTTACTTCAAGGAGAGAAGGAGGTCGCCGTCATTGCGGAATGTGCAAATGGAAAAGAAGCGCTCGCTGTACTGAAGGAACATCCTGTAGATCTGATCTTTCTGGACATTCAGATGCCGGAAATGGATGGGGTGAGGATGCTGGAGAATATTCCGCCGGAGCAGCTGCCATTCGTTATCTTCACGACCGCCTTCGATTCGTTCGCCGTGAAAGCGTTCGAACTGAATGCACTCGATTATCTGCTGAAACCGTTCACCAAAAAGAGGTTTCTGGATTCATTGTCGCGGGTCCGCCAGCGGTTATCCTCCGATGATAAGGATCTGTATCTCTCCCAGATGCTCGACACGATCCGCTCCGTTGCCGAAAAACAGGAATATTCGGATAAGCTGATCGTCAAGACGGACGGTCGGGTCCGTTTCATTCCGGCGTCCGAAATTCTCTGGATCGAAAGTGATGCAAATTATCTGAAACTGCACACGCAGAAAGAAGCGATCATGATCCGCGAGACATTGACCAATCTTTCCAAAAAGATCGATCCGGCGAAGTTCCTCCGTCTGCACCGGACGGTGATCGTCAACACCGAGCATATCAAGGAACTGAAACCATGGTTCAATGATGAATACGTCGCCATCCTCCGCAACGGCACTCAGCTGCCGATCGGGCGGACGTATAAAAAGTCGGTGAACGAATTCTTTAAATTGTAGAATATCTCAGGTTCTTCTTCGCAAATAGCTAAAGTCACCGCATCGTGACCGCCGTAAGTGGGCTTGCGGTATGTCGTCATTCCCGCATGATCTTGGCGGGAATCCAATGCTGTGGATCCCCGATAGAAGCATTCGGGGATGACAGTTGATTTGAGATACGTTCTAACAAAATTGTAATAGCCCCACATCTCATATGATATATATTAAGCGTTATCATTTCATTTGCCTCTGCCGCATTTCATCCCTTCCTTTCCATCCTTCATCCCAAAACGGTAACGAATTCCATACGATCAGCGTAGATTGCATCATTCAATAAATACGATTCAATACGGATCATTTTTGGAAGGAATTTCTATGAAGAAAACTCTCGTGCTCATCGCTGCATTCTCGCTTCTGATGCAGGCAAAGATCATCAAAGTCCCGGCGGATCACGGCACGATCCAGGCTGCCGTGAATGCTTCAGTGCACGGCGACACGGTCGTCGTTTCTCCCGGAACATACTTTGAGAATGTCATCTTCCGCGGAAAGAAGATCGTCCTGACCAGCCGATATTACGAGACGCGCGATGTCAGTTTCATTACTTCCACCATCATCAACGGCAGTCAGCCGGTCCATCCGGACACGGCGAGTTGTGTACTCATCATCAACGGCGAGGATTCTACCGCGGTGCTGCAGGGATTCACGCTGACAGGAGGGAAAGGGACTCTGTGGACCGATGAACACGGCGCCGGTCTCTATCGGGAAGGGGGAGGAGTATTGACCGCACTCTCCTCACCGGTCATTCGGAACAATAAGATCATCAACAACGAAGTGAATAACGGCGCCGGAGGAGTCAGCGCCGGAGGCGGAGGGATCCGTGCCGGGGACGGCTCGCCGAAGATTCTTCAGAATGTGATCATGCTGAACAAAGCGATGTACGGCGGAGGGATCGTCCTGAATTACAGTAAAGGTGCAGCGGTGAAGAACAATATCATCTATGAGAATAAGGTGGAGAATTACATTTCCGGCGGACAGACGTACGGCGGGGGCGGACTGTGGATCAACAACAAACTCTCTGCGTCCAGTGCTGCCAATGAGATTCTGAATAATACCTTCTATCTGAATTTTTCAGTGGATATCGGCGGAGGTGTTGCCGGTGCCGGTGCTGCCATCCTGCTCTGGAACGGTTCAAAATCAGTCGTCAAAAATAATCTCATGTGGGAGAATCATTTTGCGCATCAGCTCGGTCCGGTTGCGGTCGTCGGCAGTACCGCAACGATCGAATACAACAGCACGATGAACAATATCGGCGGAACGAACAACATCATTGTCGAGCCGCTGTTTGGGGACAGCAGTTTCATCGTGCTGCAGAATTCTCCGACGGTGGATGCGGGTGATCCGTCTGTACAATATAACGATCAGGAAAATCCATCCATTCCCGGTGCCGCTAAATTCCCGTCGCGCGGTCTGTTGCGGAACGATCTCGGCGCATACGGCGGACCGGATGCCGTGATGTTCCCGGCGTTCAATCTTCCGATCCTCTTTCTTCCGATGCAGGTGGGAGCATTTGGTGTGGTCCAGCCCGGAAGTTCGAAGTCCATCACACTTTCTTATTGGAATCACGGCACCGCTCTGCTGAAAGTGGACAGTATCAGACTCCGCGGAAGCAATCTCGCATTACTCTCCATGTCCAATGCTGCGCCGAAACAATACTCCATCATCCAGTATGATACGGTCAACATCACATGGAATCCTTCCGCACCCTCCACACTGAACGATACGCTATTGATCTACCATAACGACAACACGAAGATCAATCCTGCAGTGATCGTGCTGACAGGCCGTTCCTTTACCATTGCTGCGGCTCAAGCCGGAACGATGTATGCGTTCTCCGGCAGTGCGGACGGCGGAAAAATGTACACGGTCGATACGTCGAACGGACTTCCTGCGTTTCAGGGAGCGACCGATTATTCGTATGTGATCAGCGCCCGCATCGATCCGAAATCCAAAGAGATCATCGCATTGGCATCCTCCGGCGCGGGGAACAAACTGATCCGGGTCAGTTCCTCCGGCGCGGTGAATCTTCCGCTCTCCTCCGTTGCAACGGCGAATGTAAAAGGGATGGCGTTCGGTCCGAATGGTTCTCTTTATCTCTGTTCATATCTTGGACTGATGTATACGGTCAATCTCACCACCGGTGCGGCAACTGCAGCAGGAAATACGGGCGGACAGAAAGTCTCCGGACTGGCATTCAATCCTGTAAACGGAACACTCTGGGCTTCCGTTCGGCCGGTCTCCGCAGGATTCGACAATATCTATAAAATCGATCGTGCGTCGAATACCGCCTCCCTCGTCGGTGCAACCGGGTTCGGTGTTGTGACAAAAGACATCACCTTCGACAGTAAAGGGAGAATGTTCGGTGTGATCGATACAGCCGGTTCACAAAGTTACCTGATCTCGATCGATACAACCACCGGAAAAGGGAGAGTGATCGGTGCGATGGGTGTGAAAGGGATAGAAACGATCGAACTGCAGTCAGCATTCATTACCGCGGTGGGTGATGCTGAGAATGCCGCTCCGCAAACGTTCGGTTTGGAACAGAACTTCCCGAATCCTTTCAATCCAAGCACCACCATCACATATTCATTGGGAGAGCATCGTCCGGTTACACTGACGATCCATGATCTGCTGGGAAAGGAGATCACCACACTCGTCAATTCGGTGCAGTCGTCCGGAACGTATACGGTGCGACTCAACGGAAGCACACTTTCGAGCGGGATCTATTTCTACACACTGCGGGCAGGAAGTTTTACGCAGACAAAGAAACTGACCTTGATCAAATAACAAAATACGCTTTGGAGATATTCATGAGAGTTCTTATCCTTGTTTTCGTATTCTTTTCCGCGCTCTCCGCGCAGAAAAAAAGTGCCGCCGAAGAATTGGCGGATGCTGAACGGGCCTTTTCCGCATTGAGCGAAAAGAACGGCATCAAAGAATCGTTCCTTCAATACCTGGCGGATGATTGCATCATGTTCAATCCCCATCCGGTGAACGGCAAGGAATTATATCGGAAAAGGAAACCGAGTCCAACCTACCTTACTTGGTACCCCACGTTTGTGGAGGTCTCTGCATCCGGTGATTTCGGTATTTCCACCGGGCCGTGGGAACTTCGACCGTCAAAGAATGATACGACTGTCATGTACGGACATTACTTCTCCGTCTGGAAAAAACAAACAAACGGAGAATGGAAGGTGATCATCGATAACGGATTGGGATACCCGCAATCAGAGAAACGAGCGGAGAAAGGAATATTCCGCACCATGAAGGGAAATGGATCCCGCGGGCAGGCTGGATCGAACGCTGAACAGATCCTGGATCTTGAACGCTCATTTGCATCCGTATTGGAAAAGAACGGATCCAAGAAAGCGTATGAGATATATTCGGCAAATGATATACGGTTGTATCGAAAAGGTGTATTTCCTGCCGGGACGAAAAGTGGCGCTCAAAAACTGATCTCCTCTGAAATGAAAAAACAAAAACTTTTTCCGGTCGCTGCACAGATCGCTTCTTCGGGTGATCTTGGCTATGCGTATGGATATACGATCTCCGGGAAAAGCGATTCCTGTATGTACATCAGAGTGTGGCGGAATGATTCCGGTTGGAAGATCGCCGCTGATCTTCTGGAGCCGATCACACAGTAAGCATTTGGAAGGCATCGGTTCAGGCCACCATTCATGCAGCAAAGAAAAGACCAGTAGACAGGCTGAAAGGGATTCATTATGGCAGTTCGAATGTTCATCATGAGTATGCTCATCACGAATTTCATGGTCTCTCAACAGAGCGCCAATCCTCAATCATTGATCAGTAATTGGAAAGCACTGCACGGCACGATCGAAGAGAGGGATTTCATGGGAAAGAAATCTCTCTATCTTACACGCGGTCTGGCGATGCTCGAGGGGAGTTCCTTCTCCGACGGAACGATCGAGGTTGACATTGCACCGGTGAATCCGGGACTGTCGGGGATAGGGTTTCATCTGGACAGCACATTGAATTACAACGAAACGTATATCCGATACTCCAAATCGGGCGGCCCTGATGCTCTTCAATACAGTGCCGTTTGGAACGGAGAATTCTCCTGGCAGCTCTATCCTGAATATCAGGCAGCAGTACGATTCAGGCCGAATGAATGGGTCCATCTGAAGATCGTCATCGACGGATACCGTGCCGCCATATTCGTCAACTCCGATACTGTTGCGCTGATGATCGATTCACTTCGGATCCCCAACACGGCAGGGAAGATAGGGCTTTGGACACTGGCGCCGGCATATTTTGCAAATCTTGTCATCACACCATCCTCAGGCAGTGCGGCACTCCTCAACCTGCCTGTTCGCAGGATCGTCACCGACAATCCATCCGCGATCCGTCAATGGCTCGTCAGCGAGCCGTTCGAATTCTCGCCGGAACGGATCGCACAGGTCGATCGAATACTCATTGAAAAAGGGAAATGGATCCCTGCGAAGACTGAACCGGATGGATTGTTGAACATCAGCCGGTTTGCAAAGAAGAGGATCGCCGGGAAGACCCGAGAGAATTCCAATGATGTTGTCTGGCTCCGTTACGACTGGAATGAAGAAGCCGATGGAATTACGCCGTTCAGTTTTGATTATGTGAACCGCTGTGTCATTTTCCTGAATGGAAAGAAACAATTCTCCGGGATGAATTCATTTCTTTTGAAAGGCGCTTTATATCGCGGCGACATCGATAAGAAAATGAGAGGGAACACGATCCATCTTCCGGTAAAGAAGGGAAAAAATACACTCATGATCGCCGTTGCAAATATCACGAACGGATGGGGATTTATCGCCGGAATGGTTGATGCAGGATCGGACAAAAACGGGAAATGAATCATGTGCGCAGGCATCCAGTTGAACAGATGATCGTTGAAACCGGTGTTCGCACTGTCGATGGTGACAGGGTTGTTCCGGAACATTTCGTCGCAGAGCGGATGAGGCCAAGCGTTGGAACCTGGCGTCCTGCTCAAAGCCCATTCCAAAATTCTCAACGAAATGAGACACTGGCTTATTTCCATCCCTCATTCGTGCTCCCGCTCTGCTGTACATTATCCTGCGATCAATCTTTTGTATGGTAGTGCGCTGTTTCAGCCGACCATTGCCGCCGCGCAGTTCCTTGCGCATAACAATTATGTCGGTGCAATACCGGAAGTGATCGTAATCTGAATTGTCTATAAATGACCGGAGCGGAGCATGAAAAAATGTCAGTTGTTTTTTATATTGACCGCAGCGTTACACCTCTCGCTGATATGTCAAACGGAAGGATTCGCGGAAGGGAAGAGTTCCAAAATATATTACCGGACATTCGGGAATGGAACACCGCTGCTCATCATCAACGGCGGACCGGGAATGAACAGCAATGGATTTGAAGCACCGGCAATACTGTTGTCAAAACATCATCGGACCATCATCTATGATCAGCGAGGGACGGGAAGATCGAGCATCGATGGGACACCCTCGTCCGCGATCACAATGGATCTGATGATCGATGATATTGAACGTCTGCGAATCCATCTTCAGATCGATCGCTGGAGTGTACTCGGTCATTCATTCGGCGGAATGCTCGCATCATATTATGCTTCACTCCGTCCGGAGAGGATCAAGTCACTCATTCTTTCCTCTTCGGGAGGGATCGATCTGGGATTGCTCGCCTACGCACGAAATTCCATCTTGTCCCGGCTGTCATCTTCGGAGCAGGACAGCGTGCGGTATTGGGACGAACAGATCGAGAACGGGGACACAAGTTATCATGCCCGGTACCGCAGAGGACTCTCGTTGGCTCCGGCGTATACGGTGCGCCGTCAGAATGTTCCCCGGCTTGCTGAACGGTTGACGCAAGGCGATCGCGGGATCAATAATATTGTGTGGGAAGATCTGCGCAAGATCGAGTTCAACTGCGCACCGAAACTTTCATCATTCCGCAGACCGGTGCTGATCATTCAGGGGAAACAGGATATCATTAAGGAAGAGACAGCCTCCAGAGCACACAGTGTCCTTCCCAATTCCACCGTAGTGCTGCTGGACAGCTGCGGACATTATGGTTGGCTGGACAGCGAGAAGGAATATATTGTATCCATAGAACGTTTCCTTTCGGGGATCGATTGAATGGTGAATTTCATTTACAGCAATATTACAATGTTTAACAGAGCGAGAATCCCAATGATCAGATCGTACATTAGTGTTGCTTTCATCGTTGTGATGATGTCATATGGACAAGAGGTGGTGCTTCGTCCGGAGAATATTTCCGCCATGAACGTGTCGATCGAAGAGACGGTATACCGGTCCAGGAATGCACTTCGTGTCAAAGAAACAGGTCAGCCAGGTGAAAGGCTCGCCATTTTGAACGCGATCCGTTTCGGGAACGGAACGATCGAAGCGGAAGTTGCCGGAGCAATGCTGCCCTCCGCCGGTGCGGCAGCGCGCGGGTTTATCGGAATTGCGTTCCGTGTTTCGTTGACTGATTCCATTCGGTACGATTGTTTCTATCTCCGTCCGACCAACGGTCGCGCGGAAGATCAGGTCCGTCGAAATCATGCCACTCAATACATCGCGCATCCATTCTACACATGGAATTGGTTGAGGGAAAAATATCCTTCCGCATATGAATCGTATGCTGATCTGGTCGAGGGGGAATGGACGAAGATCAGGATCGTCGTGAAAGGGAATCAGGCTCGATTGTATATCCACGATGCCGGTCAGCCCGCGCTCATCGTGAATGATCTGCTTAATACGGTTTCATCCGGCGGTATTGCGTTGTGGGTAGGGCCGGGGACAGACGGATATTTCCGGAATGTGAAAATCTCGCATGATTAGATTCTGGTGACGAAGCAATCGTGTTTTAACTGCAGTTGTGCAAAAAAATACCTCACTGAAATCTTCTTCTGTGAGGTATTGAAAGAACTGTAACAGTGAGAATATGATTCTCAATTTTATTTCATTGTTGTTCGATCATAATCCATATTCCGCCGCTTTCTGTATCTCCGGCAGTGTGTGAATTCTCTCCGGTGTCAAAAACAACTGCATATATCCTGAATGTTTCTGCGGTGAATATGTTCGTATCCACGCCGCAGCATTTCCGTTCTCATCCACTGCGAGCACGGTTGTTACAGAGTCTTTCGGCAGTCCGCACACCGAAGTAAAATTACTTTGCAATCCGAACCGTCTCCCTTCATCCGATACGAACGCAGCGGTAAATCCACCGTGGGAACGCAGGTCCTTATATTGATACGGAATGCCGGTGAGTTGCCGTGCCTGAAGGAAGTTAAGTCCGACGATCTGCCGTCCGCTGCTGTCCAGCTGATATGCGGCGGGATTCATGCCGAGCATCACCATCCTGCCGCCGGTCCTGAGATATTCCCGGAGGATATTCGATCCAAGAGTATCCTTCACAAGGGCCGGCAGAAAATAATTCGTGGCAAAGACCAGCACGGAAGCAGTGTCGCTGCTGATCCGCTTCAGAAGAAAATCCTTCACATCCGTTTCATCGTAGTACTCGTACCCTTCTTTGATGAAATGATCACGCACGGCAACATCCATCCCTCCTCGGAAGGTCTGAAATACCGGATCCTTCATCCAGAAGACTGCACGTTTCGCTCTCCGTATCGATGAGGGCGGAACATGCTTTGTTCCGATGGAATAGAAAAATCCGTCGTCACTTCCGAAGAAGATCTGTTCTTTCATCGGCACTGCGGACGAGAATATCTGAGGACCGATCTTCTTCCGCCACACTTCCTCACCGTCCGCCAGTTCCAGGCAGTACAGATTACCGTCATTGCTTGGGATCACGACCCGGTCATTCCCGGAAATGAACGGTGAAGCCCAGACGGTAGCCTGCGTCATGAATCTCCACAGTTCCTTTCCTGTCCGGGCATCGAGTGCATGAACGAACCGGCCGTCCGATGTTCCCGTCACAAGGATATTCTTCTTCACCGCAACGGTGGAGAGGACCCACGAGACAGTGTAATCGAATTTCCATCGTTCCGTTCCTGTGATCTTGTCCACTGCGTAAAGATATCCGTCACGGGAACCGACAAAGACATTCTCCCCCGAAACGGTGGGGGACGAGATGAGCGCTTTCCGGTCGAATCCGTACTGTTCATTATTCAGCGTGTCGCCGATGGTTACAAAGGACCACCGCTTCGTGCCGGACCGTTTGTCCAGACAGAAGAGTTTCCCGTTCATGTCACCGAAGTACACAGATGCTTCATCAACCGCCGGAGTGGAACGGATGATGCAGTCCGTCCTGAACTTCCATTGTTCTTTCCCATCGGCAGCCGACAGCGAATAGAGGTTGCCGTCTGCACTCCCGACATACAGACGGTCATGGTCTACAGTAACGGAACCGACATAATAGTCGAATCCCCAGTCATACGGCAGCGCCGTGCCGAGGTTTTTCTTCCAAATCAGTCTCCCGTTGTCCGCCGAAACAGAATAGAGCGTATTCTTTCGGCTGACGAAAAGGACGGCATTGCGCCACAAAACTGCTGAAGAACTGACTGATCCGTCCGCCGTAAATTTCCAGCGGAGTATACCGGAATGAGAAAGAGCATAAACGGATCCATCCGTAGCACCGAAGATCACCCGGGTTTCGGTGACCGTTGGTGTGGAACGGATCGCAGCATTCGCATTGAATTTCCACAGCATCTCAGCGCTGTTGTGCACTGTTGCATCGGGATAGACACCGGGATGCCCGTTACCGTTCTGGAATTGTGCACCGCTGAAGTTTGGGAAAAATGTAAGGAGTACAATCACCATGAACAGGGGAAACGCATATTGAGCCGGATGTTTCATAACATTCCTACGTTTGATTTTAACGGAAGGGCGGGTCACAGAGAGAATTCACTCTCCGCATTGAATGGAATGTATCTTTGTCCGCGGAACGGTTCAATACACAATTGTAGAAAATCAGTGGAACGTATGGAGAAGAATGGTGCGGTGAGGATCCGCAGTGCGGAACACCGCTTCAATACGTTATGAACGGGACCGTTCCAGCAGCACGATCATCTCGATCTCGCTCGTTCCGGGGAACATGTCGAACGGCTGGGCCTTCACCGGAACATATCCGGAGTTCTTCCATTTCCGAAGTTCCTTTCCGATGATCTCGGCATTGCAGAAGATGTAGACGATCTTTTCCGCTCCCTGTTCCGCCAGATATTCGATCACATCTTCGGAGGTCCCGTTACGCGGCGGATCGATCAGGAATTTCAATCCTTTCGGTTTCAACCGGCGGTATTGCGTTGTGGGTAGGGCCGGGGACGGACGGATATTTCCGGAATATTAAAATAAGCGTTGATCAATAGATAGCGACACTGCAAAACATCCCTTCCTGAAAGAGACAACAGGATTTGAGTCTCCCGGAATCCTTCGGATGATTCATTGTGTGATGCCATGACGCTCAGTCATGGCATCGCTGTTATATGAATTCACTCCTGTATCCGTTTGAAGATCGCATACCGGTCTCCGAAAGGGATCGGTTCGGTGAACTCATTCACATCCAATCCGTTCAGATAGTGCTTGACCGAGGCAGGATAGACCTGAATATTGACAACCCCGATGCTTCCTCCGGCGTCATGTGTCTCACCGACGGAAAATCTTTTCGCTGCATCGGAAAACGCTCCCCCATCCATCAGCATCTGATATGCCGAATCGATCTCTTCACGGCCGGCGCAGATGATCTCCGCCAACATGATATACTTCGGTGCAGAGAATCGGACGATTGCGGTTTGATGCAGCCAAAGCCCGACCGGACGGTTTTCGGCTCTCGCAGGTGAATAGCGCCATTTCATGATTGCGGCGATCGCAGAGGAATCCCACGACGGTGTCCCGCTGCTCTTCATCATCCGTACATCCGTAACAATCCCTTCCTTGGACACATGGATCTCCAACGGTATGCGCAGTTGTGTATTTGAAAGATCTTTGGGATATGCCGGGAGCGGATACTGATAGACCAATTGCGGCAGGATGATGTCAGAGGTGCTGTTCGAGGACGAACAGGAGGAGAATACTCCATTCAGGACGATTAAGATACAAAGGACGAGCGGTTTCATGCCGACCTCCATAAATGTACTGAACAAATGTACCGAATAAAAAACGGAGAGTCCAAATATAAGGACCTTTTTTGTTCATGTCATTCGGTGGACTGCATCTGCGCCGATTACGCAGGAATTTACGCTTTCTTTAATAGAACCATCATCTCGATCTCGCTCGTTCCGGGGAACATGTCGAACGGCTGTGCCTTCACCGGCACATATCCGGAGTTTTTCCACTTCCGAAGTTCTTTGCCGATGATCTCGGCATTGCAGAAGATGTGGACGATCTTTTCCGCTCCCTGTTCCGCCAGATATTCGATCACCTCTTCGGACGTCCCGTTGCGAGGAGGATCGATCAGGAATTTCAATCCTTTCCCGGCATTGTCCCGCATCTGTGCGTGGAGTTTCTCGCCGAAGAATCTGGGGAGCGTATCGACGGATATATCCGCCGCCTGGAAACGGATGTTGTTCATCTTGTTCCTTTGAGCATTCTCCACGGCATCATTGATGGAACTCCTTGAGAGCTCGATGCCGGTCACGGAACGGACGCCGGATGCGATTGCGACGGAGAAGAGTCCGTACCCGCAATAGAGATCGAAGATGATATCCTGTTTGGTCAGCGCGAGCATCTCTTTCGCGGTGCCGACAAATGATTCTAGGATGGAATGGTTTGTCTGTGAGAAGGAGAGAGGTGAATAAAGATATTTGATATTCCCGAGTTTGTGGAACAATTTGTCGTTCCCGTAGATCTTCGTCAGAGGTTTAGGATTGGACTGTGCCCCTTTTCTCGGTGTGCCGGAAAGATAGTATTTCGACCGCTCTTCATCCACAAACACATACACGCCCGTCACATTCTTCGCTTTGAAGGTCAGTGATTTCGACAGCGCATTCACTTCGCGCCTGTTTGCGGAGGAGAAGTGATTCATGTTCAGGATGACGATCGCTTCCCGGTCATCCCCCTTCACGATCACATAATTGAATTCCTTCACAAGGTTGGATTCCTCTTTCCGCTGCAGCATCTCCTGAATGACAGAATAGATATGAGCGTGGGAACTCGGCTCGATCGCACAATCCTCAATATCCATCGGATAACTCTTGGAAGATTCGTCATCCACGCCGATCAGTCCTAAAAAGAACCTCTTTCCAACGATGAATGCCTTCCGTTTGCTGACGGTTCGGTACCGTCTTCCCAACGGCGACGTGATGAGCGGTTCGCAGGGGATGGAAGTTTCAAGGGAATTCCAGAATCCGGAGATCGCCTGCTGCTTTGTGGTCAGTTCGGTCTCGTAGTCGATTTTGGAGGAAAAACAGAGTGAACACCGCTGCTCTTTCGATGTGAGACATTCTCTGCCGTTCAATCGGCGGGATGGATGTCCGGATGTGGCATTGGTCAGTAGTTCTGAGAGTGAGGTCAATGGTACTTTCGGTAAAGGATGTGCTATAATAGATGATTCTGTTTTTAACTTACGCCAATTGTTCTTACATTTCAATGAGAATATGAATTTTTATCGAAAAATCAAGAAACGGGTCAGTCCGGAGAATATCGCCGAAACGGTGAAAGAGAACAAGCGGGCGACGGTGATCGTTGCGGCCGCTTTTCTTCTGTTCCTGTATGTTCTGTTCAACAGCAACGGAATCATCGCACGCGTGCGGTTGGAGATCCTGAAGCAGGAAGCTCTTGAGCGTATCAGTGCCGCTGAAGAGGAACAAAAAAGATTGAAGGACCAATCCAAAGCGCTGGACGGTGATCACAAAGCTGTTGAGAAGGTCGCCCGTGAGAAATACGGAATGGTCCGGGAGAATGAGAAAGTGTATAAAGTAGCACCGAGGAAATAGGAAAAATTAATCATTGCAAAATTGCAAAATTACAAAATTGCAAAATTATTATTCTTGACCTTGAAGTCAATCAATCTTGTAATCTTGTAATCTTGTAATTTTGAAATTTATTCATCTCTTCCAAAACATTGAACTCAACCGAAAAAAACATCCCGCTCGCCGAACGTGTCCGTCCGAAGACGCTGGATCAATACGTCGGTCAGCGTCATCTGCTCGGGGAGGGGAAACCGCTCCGTCAAATGGTGGAGAAGGATGAGCTTCGGTCGTTCATTTTGTGGGGACCTCCCGGTGTCGGCAAGACAACGCTGGCGCGGATCATTGCACAGCAGACGAAATCGGAATTCTTCGCGCTCAACGCCGTCTCTTCCGGTGTGAAGGATGTCCGCGAAGTGATCGCACAGGCAGAGGAGTTCCAGCGGTCTTTCAGGAAGACGATCCTCTTCATCGATGAGATCCACCGGTTCAGTAAATCACAGCAGGATGCGCTGCTGCATGCGGTGGAAAAAGGGACCATCACGCTCATCGGTGCGACCACGGAGAATCCCTCGTTCGAGGTGATCTCGCCGCTCCTTTCCCGGATGCGTGTGTTCGTCCTCGAACCGCTCGGTCAGTCGGAATTGGAGACGATCCTTACGCAGGCATTGGATTCGGATGAGATCATCACGAAGAAGAGTGTTGCGATCGAGGAAAAAGAGTATTTCTTTTTACTCTCCGGCGGTGACGCACGCAAACTGCTGAACGGACTGGAGATCGCTTTCCAGATCTCTGATGCCGATGCGGATGGCGTACACACACTGACCCGGGATGTGTTGGAAGAGGCGTTCCAGAGAAAGTATTCGCTCTACGACAAGAAAGGTGAAGCGCATTACGACATCATTTCCGCATTCATCAAAAGCATGCGGGGCAGCGATCCGGATGGGGCGGTGTATTGGCTGGCGCGGATGCTGGAAGGGGGAGAGGACCCGAAATTCATCGCACGGCGGATGATTATCCTCGCATCGGAGGATATCGGCACTGCCGATCCCGCCGCACTGATGCTCGCGGTCGATTCGTTTACCGCAGTGGATTATGTCGGGATGCCGGAAGCTCGGATCATCCTCTCGAATGTGGCGACCTATCTGGCAGGAGCGCCGAAGAGCAACGCGTCATACATTGCGATCGATGCGGCGTTGAGTGATGTCCGGCGGCTGCCGAATCTGCCGGTGCCGCTCCACCTGCGCAATGCACCGACAAAGCTGATGAAAGAATTGAATTACGGAAAAGAATATCAGTACGCTCACGACCATGAAAATAATTTTGTGGAACAACAGTATCTGCCGGACCAGTTGAAATCGAAACGGTATTACGAACCGACGGAGAATGGACGGGAGAAACAGATCAAAGAACGCTTAAGCGCCTTATGGCGTGGAAAGAAAGGCTGACATGGACACTCAATCGATCATCGATCAACTGAAGGAACATTGTACCATCGTCGTCTTCGGGGATTCCATCTCCCGCGGAGTGATCTACGATGAAGAGAAGAAACGTCACTCGCTTCTCCTGGAAAGTTTCAGCAATCTGGTGAAGACCCATCTCTCCGGAGCGGTCTATAATGCCGCGAAGTTCGGAAGCACCATCGTCGAAGGACTCCAGCGGCTGCAGAATGATGTGCTGAAGCGGAATCCGAACGTAGTCCTCATCGAGTTCGGAGGGAATGACTGCGATTTCCAGTGGGATGCCATTGCCGAGAATCCGTCAGGCGATTTTCAACCGAATACGGATTGTAACAAATTCTATGAACTGCTCACCGATCTGGTCGGGAAACTTGGCACGCTGAATATCATTCCTGTCCTCGTTTCGCTCCCCCCGCTCGATCCGGAAAAATACTTCAGCTGGGTCAGCCGCAACAGCGATCAGGCGAAGGAGAATATCCTGAAATATATCGGCAATGTTTCGCGCATCTATTCCTGGCATGAACGGTACAACGCTGCCATCCTGCGTGTCGCCGAAGAGACGAAGACACGTCTGATCGATATCCGTTCCGCTTTTCTGCAGACGGAAGATTACACCAAACTCATCTGTATCGACGGCATCCACCCGAATAAGGACGGACACCAGTTGATCGCTGAAAAGATCCTCCAGTATATCAAGACCAATTACTCGTTCCTATTATCTCAACCGCAGACCTCTGCCAGAATTTAACGGATTATGTCACAACAACTCGCGATCGGTGTTGACCTCGGCGGTACCACCGTAAAGACCGGACTCATCAACAGCGACGGGACCATTCTCGCACAATCAAAAATACCGACTCTCGCTGAGGAGAATCCGCAAGCGGTGATCGGACAGATCGTCAAGTCCATCAACGAAGTTCTTCCGCATGCAAAGGGAAAAGAGATCGCCGGCATCGGCATCGGTTCCCCCGGTCTCATCCAGAATCCCGGCGGCATCGTGAAGAGTCCTCCGAACATGAACAATTGGGATGTCGTCCCGATGGCCGATGAGATCAAAAAGGTCTTCAACGTTCGCGTGGAAGTGGACAACGATGCGAATGTCGCTGCAGTGGCCGAAGCAAAATTCGGCGCGGGCAAATCTTATCCCGATTTCCTTTTCATCATCTGGGGAACAGGGGTCGGCGGCGGCATCATCATGAACGGACAGATCTATCGCGGTTTGACCGGCGGCGCCGGAGAGGTCGGTCACATCTCCATCGATTATGACGGACTAGTCTGCAACTGCGGTACGAAAGGTTGTGTGGAAGCGTATGTCGGGCAGAAGCATCTTTCCCGGCGGACGATCGAGAAACTGAAGACGCATCCGGAGTCCAAGATCCTTCAGCTTGTGGATGGAGATCTGGAGAAGATCTCTCCGATGTACATTTCCAAAGCAGCGGAAGCGGGTGATCCGCTTGCCAACGAGATCCTGATCGAAGCGGGAACACTGATGGGTGTGATGATTGGCGGAGTGATGAATACGCTCGATTTCCGCGTCACGGTGATCGGAGGCGGCGTCTCTGCAGTCGGTGATTTCGTTTATCAAGCCATGCATCAGTCCGTTTTGAGAAATGTGCAGAAGCCGCTCCGTGACGGCATCAGGATCGTCCGCGCACAGTTGGGGAATGACGCCGGTATCTTCGGTGCCGCCGGAATGGTATTATAGGAACGATGATGTCTATGGTGTCTATTGTGTCTAATGACAGGTGCAGAACCGGGGAATGAAGAAACGGACATCCCATATCGAATCGGCGTTTCGATCTTCCCGGTCAATAGTTCTGCTAGTATTTCTCAGCATTGCCGCCGCGCCCGCATTTTCTCAGACCGCCGATTCTGTGACGGTCAAAGCAGATTCTGCATTCACTGCTGCGGACTCCCTCGCCCTCGCTCCCGATCCCGGCGGAATTGATTCCGTCGTCACCTATTCCGCAAAGGATTTCATCCTCTTTACGTTCGATAATAAGCAGATGAAGATCTTCGGGAAAGGGGATGTCAGTTTCAAGGACCTCTCCCTGAAATCCGAACGGATCAACGTCAATTGGAATACGAACGAACTGGAATCGTTCGGTGTACTCGATTCCGCGAAAGCATCCAGAACAGATTCGCTGAAGGAGCGTTACACCGGAACGCCGGTGATGATCGAAGGGGGGGACAAATACGAAGGGTGGAAGATCTCCTACAATTTCAAAACGCAGAAAGGACGCGTCACGCTCGGCGATACCGAAGAGGACCAGGGATATTATCAGGGCCAGCAGATCAAGAAGGTCGGCAAGGATATGCTCTTCATCTCGGACGGATATTATTCCACCTGCGAATACGGTCATCCGCATTTTTATTTCTTCAGTCCCGCCATGCGGGTCACAGTCCGCGACAAGATCGTCGCCCGTCCCATCTATCTTTACATCGCCGATGTCCCGATCTTCGCACTGCCGTTCGGCGTCTTCCCGAGTCAGGGGGGACGGCGCTCCGGCATCATCGCGCCCGCCTTTGTGGACAAAGGATCACGCGGTACCGGACTGGAACATTTCGGATACTATTTTGCCATCAACGATTATATGGATGCGGCGATCGTCGGCGACTGGCTGACGAGCGGTACATGGCGAGCGAGTCCGAACATCCGCTACTCCAAACGGTACGATTTCACCGGCTCGCTCTCCGGTTATTATCAGCGCGCCATCGAGCACGAACCGAAGGATCCCGAATATCTGGACAGAGCGGATTACTATGCGAATCTCGTCCACAACCAGTCATTCAATCCCACCACGCAGATGAGCGTCAATTTCTCCTTCGCGAGTTCGGAGAATTTCAAGCGAGCGCTCACGAGAACGGAGTATCTCAATCAGGAGATCATCTCGAACGCCACGCTGAGCAAGAGCTGGGAAGGGACGAGCAACAGCATGAGCATGAACATCAACCGCCGTCAGAATCTGATCAACGGTTCCATCACCAATACGCTCCCTGCAATTTCATTCAATCATTCGCAAAGTTATCCGTTCCGTTTTGGAAGCAGCAAGAATTCAACGCAGTCCGATTATTCCTGGTATGAGATGATCGGCATGAGCTACGGTGCAAATTATCAGCGGGTGGATAACATGACACGCAATGAGGACACCCTGCCATACACGTATTACAAGCGGCAGGGGGTGAATCACAGTCTTTCGTTCAATGCCGCACCGAAAGCGGGATATGTCACCATATCACCTTTCTTTAGTTATAACGAGCGCTGGTATGATCAGAGCCTTGCCATCACCGGATTCGACACGCTCGGCAGACCAGTCACTGCTGACAAGAATGGATTTGAAGCGGTCCGGACATTTTCAGTCGGGGTCGGTGCATCCACCAAACTCTATGGAATCTTCCAGCCTCCAATTCCGGGTATCGCCGGATTTCGCCATACGCTTCTCCCTTCCATCACCTACAATTATCAGCCGGACTTCTCGGAGAAGAAATACGGGTATTTCACCGAATACACCGATGCGGACGGGAATATCCAGAAGTTCAACCGGTTCGAGAAAGAGATCTACGGCGGAGCCGGCATCGGCGAACAGCAGGCTGTGAGCATCTCCGTCGGCAACATCTTTGAAATGAAGACCACTGCGAAGGATACGACGGAAAAGGAACAGAAATATCAGCTGATGAATGTCGGACTCAGTACCAGCTATAATTTTGCACTGGACAGCTTCCAGCTCTCCGATCTTTCCATGAGCTACCGCACCGACATCGGACAATATCTCGGTATCAGCGGAAGCAGCACATACCGTTTCTATGATTACGACAAAGTGAACAAACGCAGGACGAGCAAATATCTGATCGAACAGGGGAAAGGACTCGCAGCGCTGACGAATGTCTCGGTCAGTCTCTCAACGTCCCTACGCGGCGAAAAGAAACAGCCTCAGACCCAGCAGGAAGTGAACGACAGCGCCCGCATCGCGGATCATGAACGGAACCTGAATGCGAGCGGATATAAAGGGATCTATGACAATGCAGAACCGGACTTCAGTATTCCGTGGAGTCTTTCGCTTAATTTTAATTTCTCGCAGAACCAGGAGGATCCCACAAGAAAGACCCGTTCCGCGAACGTCAGCGGAAATCTCGACTTCAATCTTACCGAGAACTGGAAATTCACCGCCTCCTCCAGTTACGATATCGTCAACAAACAATTCGCCGCACCGCAGATCAACATCTCCCGCGACCTCCACTGCTGGCTGATGAACTTCACCTGGAGCCCCATCGGACCGTACGCCGGCTACCGCTTCGAGATCAAAGTGAAAGCTCCTCAGCTGCAGGACATCAAGCTGACGAAACAGAATAACGAGCGGTTGTAAGGTTTAATGATGTAGAGAATATTTTATAATGCATTGCAATATTACAAGATTACAAAATTGCATGATCGTATAAAAGAATGTTCGAAATGTGTATTCAGCTGGTACTGTTGAGACTCTCAAAAGTTTTTATGAGAATTTGTTGAATGGTACTTCAATTTGGGTGCTCGAATAGCTTTATTGTGTAATCGTATAATAATTCAATCTTGTAATCCTGCAATTTTTGAATGTTGGAATTTCAATGAATACTCTCGCGAAAGAAAAATCCCCTTATCTCTTACAACACGCCTCAAATCCGGTGGAATGGTTCCCCTGGGGCGATGAAGCATTTGCTAAAGCGAAAGCGGAGAATAAACCGATCTTTCTCTCGATCGGATACTCCACCTGTCACTGGTGCCATGTAATGGAGCGCGAGTCGTTCGAGAATGAATCGACCGCGGCGATCATGAACAAGTATTTCGTGAACATCAAAGTGGACAGGGAAGAACGCCCCGATGTGGATAAAGTGTACATGTCCGCCGTGCAGACCATGGTGGGACAGGGAGGATGGCCGCTCTCCGTTTTTCTCACACCGGACCTGAAACCGTTCTACGGCGGAACATATTTCCCGCCGAAGGACGGATACGGCCGTCCAGGATTCCCGACACTGCTCGAACGGATCAACGACGTGTGGCAGAAGGAACGGGAGAACGTCCTCCACTCCGGCGAGGAACTCACGCAGCAGCTGAATCATCGTCATCCGGTCGATACCCGTTCGGCGGTGATCGATGAGACCATCCTGAAGCGGACATATCATCAACTGGCAGCGGGGTACGATCCGAAGTATTCCGGATTCGGCACAGGCACAAAATTCCCGAGGCCGGTCGTTCTGAATTTCCTGCTGCGGTATTATCACCGTACGAATGAGCAGGAGGCATTGAAGATGTCCCTCACCACATTGATGGCCATGGCGAGCGGCGGGATGTATGATCACCTGGGAGGAGGATTCCACCGGTACTCGGTCGATGCGCAGTGGCGCGTACCGCATTTCGAAAAGATGCTGTACGATCAGGCGCAGCTCATCCATTCCTATCTCGATGCATATCAGATCACGCATGATGAATTCTTCGCAACGGTTGCGCGCGAAACGCTGGAGTATGTTCTGCGTGAAATGACACTGCCGGGCGGGGGATTTGCATCGGCGGAGGATGCGGACAGTCATGAACCGGGATCCGGCGGTCACAAGGTTGAAGGAGCCTTTTATGTGTGGAAGAAAGCGGAGATCGAACAGGTCCTGACGCCCGAAGAATCCGCAGTTTTCTGTTTTCATTACTCTGTGGAAATAAACGGGAATGTTGAGTCTGATCCTCACAATGAATTTACAGGGAAGAATATCCTGTTCAACCCCTTTACGTTTGAGCAGACGGCAGAGCAGTTGAAACTGTCTGTCGAAATAGTTCGCCGGCTGTTGGAATCCGCAAAACGAAAACTGCTCACCGCCAGGAACGAACGCCCTCGTCCTCTGCGGGATGATAAGGTGCTCACGGCATGGAATGGACTGATGATCGGTGCATTCGCCCGGGCCGGTGCGGTGCTGAACGATGTGCGGTATACGAATGCAGCCGTTGCATGCGCTGCATTCATCGAATCAAAACTGTATGATGTGAAGACACAGACCTTATCCCGCCGGTTCAGAGATGGTGAGGTAAAATTCGAGGCGCACCTGGATGATTATGCTTTCCTTGTGACGGGATTGATTGAACTGTACCAGTCCACATTCGATCTGCATTGGCTCACCTGGGCAGAAGAACTGATGGGACGTACCGTGACGCTCTTTTGGGATTCTGCCGAAGGTGGATTCTATGATACATCGGGAAAGGATCCCACAATTCTTGTCCGCATGAAGGAAGCATACGACGGTGCCGAACCGACAGGGAATTCGATGGCACTGCTTGCATTGCTCCGGCTGATGCAGCTGACGAACGACCGTTCGCTGCAGCCCTATGCGGAAAGGACGATGAAATATTTTTGTGTTCTTCTGGAACAATCACCGCAGATCATGCCTCAATGTATGGCCGCTGTTGAATTTTACCTCGTTCCTCCGGAACACCTTGTCCTCATCAGCGAGAACGGAAGCACTTCCGAACACTTCCTTCGCACGGTATTTGAGGGATTTCATCCGCATCTTACCGTCGTCTCTCTGGATGCTGCGTCGAGAAAATATTTTGAAGGACGGTTCCCGATGATGAGAGGAATGGAAGTGACCGGGGGGAGACCGACAGCATATTTGTGCAGTAACTTTGCGTGTCAGTTACCAACGACTGATGAAAGACAGCTGAAGGAACTGATGCAGAAAAAGTGACATCTCGAAAATTGGAATGATGTGCGAAACAAGACTCAAATAGTCCGTTATTGGCGAAAAACCAAGAAAATCCCTGAAATTTCTTATTGCAACTTGACTTCTCTCTCTTTATCTTCATAGAACAATAAAATTTACAGCGGTTTAAGCGCTGTGACTCATCTCACCGCAAAGGGGCTTCGTAATGAAAATTAAATCTTCCACGTTGGACGAAGGTAAAGTCGTTGTCCTGGAACCGAAAGGTTCATTGGTCGGCGGGGACGAAACGGACGAATTGAAAAAGACCGTTGCTTCTCTTCTGGATCAGGGAAATCGAAAACTGATCATCGATCTCGGGGACGTTGAATATCTCAACTCCTCTGCGATCGGCGCACTGGTCTCCGCACACACCTCGTATCTGAACCGCCAAGGTAAATTCATCCTCTGCAATGTCAACAAAAGTATCAGCAATGTGTTCGTCGTTACGAAGCTTTCAACGATCTTCACGACAGCGGAGAAGCGCGAGGACGCGATCTACGCCATAGCAAAGTAAATAACAGTACATCTATTATATCATTTACAAGGAGTCGTTCTATGAAACAAGGTTCACTCAACTTCATCATCCTCTTCGGCGCATTTATCATCGGTTATGCGATCTTCGAATTCATGCTGCCGCAATTCATTAAGGACGGCGGTCCGCTGGTGGTAGCCCTGATCGCACTCTCGATCATGGTGTTAACATACGTTGTCGAACGTCTTCTCTCGCTGAAAAAAGCGGCCGGACGCGGTCCGTTGCCGAAATTCCTCAAGACCCTGGTCACCAACCTGAACTCCAATGATATCACCGCAGCGATCTCCACCTGCGACGCACAGCGCGGTTCATTGGCAAACATCGTCAAGACCGGTCTGGAACGCTATCATGAACTCTCCTCCAAGAAGGATATGAACAAGAAAGAACGCATGGAAGAAGTGAAGCGCGTGATCGAAGAAGCGACCATGCTTGAGATGCCGATCCTGGAAAAGAACCTGATCTCCCTGTCGACCATCGCGTCGATCGCCACCATGGTGGGACTGCTCGGAACAGTGCTTGGTATGATCCGCTCGTTCGCTGCTCTTGCGAAAGCAGGCGCAACGGATGCTGCTGCATTGTCCCTCGGTATCTCTGAAGCGCTGATCAATACCGCAGGCGGTATTGCGATCGCTATCGTTGCGATCGTGGCATACAATTACTTCACGACCAGGATCGACGGCATGACCTACATGATCGACGAAGCAAGCAAGGACATCCTGATGAACCTGCAGTCCAAACACGAATAATCTTTAGAGAGCGGAGCCGCTATGTCAAAAACAAAACGAGTCGGATTCAAATTAGATATGACTCCGATGGTGGATGTCGGCTTTCTATTGTTGACGTTCTTCATGCTTTCGACAACATTCAAACCACAGGATGTTGCCGAAGTATCCATTCCCGTATCCCATTCCGCCTTCAAGCTGCCGGATGTGGATGTGATGACCGTGACCGTGGATAAAGAGGGAACGGTCTTCCTTGGTGTGGATAACC